>NZ_JBITJK010000003.1:153001-292028 GCF_044459945.1 Streptomyces sp. NPDC050164 | reverse complement strand
TCGCTGTGTCGGGTTCTGTCTTTTGGGTTGCGCGGTCGCCCGTTGCCTTCTGGGGCCGTGTACCGCGAGCCGATGGGCTGTCCGTCGCCATGCCGGGCCGTGTCTCCTGGGCTGTTCGGCTGTCTGCTGCCATGTGGGGCCATACCTCTGGGGCCGACGGGCTGTCCGTCGCCTGTCGGGTCCTGTCTTCGAGGCTGCCCGGCTGTCGGTCTCCTCGTCGGCTGCCGTCTATCGGGCTGCCCGGGCGTCTGGCGTCTCGTCGGGTGCCCTCTTGGGGGCCGTCCGGCTGTCCGTCGTGTTGCCGTGCTCCGTCTCCTGGGCCGTCCGGCTGTCGGTCTCCTCGTGGGGTCGTGTCTCCCGGGCCGGCTGCCCGGTCGGGCGGGTGTCGTTCGCCGCCGCGGCTTCGTCCTTCCGGCGGCCGAAGGCGCGAGCTGCCCGTCTAACCACACTCGTCACACGCGTCATGCGCTGCGAGTATCCGCGTGACCGGGGGTTTCACGCCGCCTCATGCGAGCGGACTGTCGCGCAGGGACGACAGAAGATGCGCGGGGTCGGCGTAGACCGCGTCCGCGCCGGACTTCTCCAGGTCGGTACGCGGGATGCCGCCGCACAGGACCCCCACACAGCGCACCCCGGCGCGGCTGCCCGCCCGCATGTCCCACACGGTGTCCCCGACGAAGACCGCCCGCTCCGCCGGCACCCCGGCCAGGTCCAGGGCGTGCTCGACGGGCTCGGGCGCGGGCTTGCCCGCGTCCACGTCATCGGCGCCGGCCGTGGCGGTGATGACGTCGTCCGCGTCGATCGCCCGGCGCAACGCGCTCAGCTCCGCACCGCCCGCCGAGGTGGCCAGCACCACGGCCCAGCCGTCCCGGTGCAGCCGCCGCATCAGCGCCCCGGCCTCCGGCAGCGCGGGCAGCCGGTCGAAGTACTGCCCGTACAGCGCCTTGTGGGCGGCGCTGATCCCCGCGTCCTGGCCCGTGTCCCGGTCCTCGCCGAGCAGGTGCGCGACGAGGTCGGTGGAGGCCAGGCCCACGGCCCGGTGGACGGCGTGCATCGGCACGTCGTGGCCCGCCTGGCGGAAGGCCTCCCACCACGTCACGACGTGCAGGTGATTGGTGTCGACCAGCGTGCCGTCGACGTCGAACACGGCCGCCCGCTCCGCCTTCGCCATACGTGCGATCCCTTCCTCTCCGGCCTGCTCTCCGGCCCGCCGGGTACCACCTCAGCCGCCCGCCACGCCGGACGGCACCCGCCGTTCACGGGTCCAGGCCAGCAGCTCGTCCAGGGACCACGTCGTCACCACCCGCTCGGGCGGCACCCCGCACTCCTCCGCCCGCGCGCACCCGTTGATCTGCCAGTCCAGCTGTCCGGGCGCGTGCGCGTCGGTGTCGACGCAGAACAGCACACCCGCGTCCACGGCCCGGCGCAGCAGCCGCCGCGGAGGGTCGAGCCGCTCCGGCCGGCTGTTGATCTCCAGGGCCGTGCCCGTCTCCGCGAGCGCCGCGAACACCTCGTCCGCGTCGAACTCCGACTCGGGCCGCCCCCGCCCGGTCAGCAGCCGCCCCGTGCAGTGCCCGAGCACGTCCGAGTGCGGATCACGAACGGCGGCCACCATCCGCCGGGTCATCGACCGGGCGTCCATGCGCAGTTTGGAGTGCACCGACACCACCACGACGTCGAGCCGGTCCAGCAGCTCCGGCTCCTGGTCGAGCGAGCCGTCCTCGAGGATGTCGCACTCGATGCCGGTCAGCAGCCGGAACGGCGCCCAGGTCTCGTTCAGCTCCGCCACCACGTCCAGTTGCTCCCGCAGCCGCTCGGCCGACAGCCCGCGTGCCACCGTCAGACGCGGCGAGTGGTCGGTCAGCGCCGCCCACTCGTGCCCCAGCGCCGCCGCGGCCCGGCCCATCTCCTCGATCGGGCTGCCGCCGTCCGACCAGTCGGAGTGCAGATGGCAGTCGCCCCGCAGCAGCGCCCGCAGCCGTTCGCCGCCCCGCACGGCTCGCGGCTCCTTCGCCTCTCCCTCCAGTTTCCGCAGATAGCCCGGCACCTCACCGGCCAGTGCCTCCCGCACCACCTGCGCGGTCTTCGGACCGACCCCCTTGAGCGACCCGGCGTCCGCCCGCCGGCGCACCTCGTCCTCACCCAGCTCCTTCAGCACCCGGGACGCCGTACGGAAGGCGCGTACGCGGTACGTCGGCGCCAGGGACCGCTCCAGCAGGAAGGCGATCCGGTCCAGTGCCTCGACGGGATCCATCGCCACCTCCACCCCACAAGGGTTCCCCAGCGCCCGGCGGGCCGCACGACGGGCGGGTGGTTTGCCCGGTACGCACCCGGGTACTGCGATGCCTCGTCCCGAATCCTCGACGAGGAGGCCTGTCATGTCCGCCCCCACCGCGCCCCGCCACCAGGTCGCCGTGATCACCGGCTCCGACTCCGGCATCGGCAGGGCCACCGCCGTACGGCTGGCCCGGGCGGGCATGGACGTCGGCATCACCTGGCACAGCGACCACAAGGGAGCGGAGGAGACGGCCGAGGAGGTCCGGGCGCACGGGCAGCGGGCCGAGGTCGCCCGGATGGACCTCACCCGGCTGCCCGAGGCGGCCGACACCGTCGACGAGCTGTGCGAGCGCCTCGGCCGTATCGACGTGCTGGTCAACAACGCGGGCACCGGCACCATGACGCCCTTCCTCGACCTGGAGCTGTCCGACGTGCGCGAGGTCCTCGACGTCGATCTCGTCGGGCCCTTCCTGTGCGGGCAGAAGGCGGCCCGGCGCATGATCCGGCAGGGCGACGGCGGGCGGATCGTCAACGTGACGTCCGTCCACGAGCACCAGCCGCGCGTGGGCGCCGCCCCGTACTGCGCCGCCAAGGGCGGTCTCGGCCTGCTCACCCAGGTCATGGCGCTCGAACTCGCGGAGTACCGCATCACCGTCAACGCCGTCGCACCCGGCGAGATCTCCACGCCCATGACCGGGCAGGAGGACACCGACCCGCACACCGAGAGCCGCCCCGGCGTGCCGCTGGGACGGCCCGGCGACGCCCGCGAGGTCGCCGCCGTCATCGCCTTCCTCGCCGGCCCGGACGCCTCCTACGTCACCGGCGCCTCCTGGAGCGTCGACGGCGGCATGCTCCGCATGGGGCCGCAGGCCGGCTCGCACCTGACGAGCGACGACTGGCGCCGCCCCTGAGCGCACCGGCCGGACCGGCCGGCCGGTGCCTGGACTCCGCACTACCGCGGGATGCGCTCTACGCTCGATGCATGACCGAAAGCGCGAGCCCGTACATATCCCACCCGCGGATCATGGTGCTCGGGGTGCAGCCGGGCACACCGCCGTTCCGGATCGTGGAGATCGACGGCCAGGTGATCGGGGAGGCCAAGGCCGTCACCGACGTCCTGGCGGCCGCCGCCGCGTTCGGCATCACGGTCCACGACCTGGACGATCCGGACGTGGTCCGCTGGGTCGGCGGCGACAAGTTCACCTGGACCGTGCACTAGCCACCCGACCGTGGGCTGGACCTGACCGTGGCCTAGGACCTGCCGGACGCCGGCTTCTTCCCCGCCCGGCCGCCGCGGGGCCTGCGCGCATGGACCGCGCGGCTCAGCCGGCGGCCCAGCAGCAGGTAACCCACCAGCGCGCCCGCGGTGTTCAGGATGACGTCGTCGATGTCGAAGGCGCGGCCGGTGACCAGCGCTCCCTGGGCGAACTCCACCAGCAGCATCACCACGGTGGTCAGCAGCAGCAGGCGCAGGATGCCGCGGGTGCGGGGCGCGACGACGGGCACGAGGACGCCGAAGGGGACGCCCAGCAGGATGTTGCCGCCGATCTGCCGGACGGCGTCCCGCAGTTCCGGCTGGTCGAGATAGGCCTTCAGCGAGCGGCCCGGATGCAGATTGGTGTGGGTCAGCGCCTCCGACGCGGGCGAGGGCTGGAGGGTCAGCCTGGCCAGCACCACGGCGAAGGCCACCATGAACGCGAAGGCGCACAGCATGGCCAGCAGCCGGACGAGCAGCGGCAGCGGGCGTCGCTCGCGGCCGGAGCCGGCCGTACGGAGACGTGAGGCTGCACCGGCCATTCTGTCCTCCAGACTTCAACTTTCTTGAGTGATAAGGCGGTTACCCACGGGCGCGCCGACGATGCCGCCACGGCCCGTTCCCGGCCACGGCTTCCCCGCGCTCCGTCGCGTCCCTCAGTTCCCGTACGAGACGCGTACCTCCTTGAAGCCCAGGGAACGCAGCAGGCCTTGCAGCATGCCGGTGGTGTTGGTCTCGGCGCGGGCGGTCAGCTCGCTCTCCTTCGCCGCGTCGCCGATGTGGCGCACCGCGAGTTTCTGCACGGCCTGTTCGCCGTTGGGGTTGTCCGAGAAGAGGTCGCCGAGGCGGTCGAAGAGGCCGCGCTGCTTGGAGACGGCGTAGGAACGGTCGGGGTCGAGGGCAGGCTTCCCCAGTTGCGCGTGGGGCAGCCGGAGCGTGGCGGACGTGCGGTCGCCGTTGACCTGCACGTCGTTGTCGCCGACCTTGCCCAGGTCGACGTAGGCGTCGACGGTGCCCGCACCGACGTACAGGGTGCGGGTGCCGCGGATCGCGTCGGGGAGGAACTTGGCGTCCTTCTCCAGGTCCACGACGACCTGGAAGTTGCCGGAGGCGGCGTCGTAACGGCTGAGGTCCTGGATGGATTTCAGCAGCGCGGGGCCGGACCGGTCGTGGGTTTCGGTGCCGAACAGGTCCTTCAGGCCAGGGATCACGCTCAGCCGGATCCCGGCGAAGAACACGACGAGCACCAGCACCAGCGCGCCCACCACCTTCGCCCAGCCGGGCACGCGCCTGGGGAGACGCTTGACGGGAGTCGTCATGCGACGGCCCTCCTTCCTACTGTCCGGATGCCCGCCACGGGCCGTGCCAGACCGGCCGGTTGAGGATGGAGGACGTCAGCGGAAGCGCTGAAGGGCGCACTCGGGCATCACATCGGGCCGGACGCCGCCTCCGGCTGCTCCAGGGCCGCGTCCAGCGTCGGCTGTGGGGGCAGCACCCGGGACAGGCCGGTGATCCGCAGGACGCGCAGCGTCAGCGGGTGGGCGCAGACGAGGAGCAGATGCCCGTCCCGGTCGAGCACCCGGCTCCTGGCCCGGTACAGCAGCCGCAGGCCCGAGCAGTCGAAGAACTCGATCCGGCTGAGGTCGATCACGACCCGGGCGGCGCGGCGGTTCGTCTCCCGGTCCAGGTGCGGGGCGATCTCCGTGGCCGCGGCGAGGTCGATCTCGCCACGGAACTCCAGCACCGTGTGCCCCCGTTCCTGGCGGACGCGCAGATGCCGGGTGAGCGGTGCAGGTTCCTGCCGCACGACGAGATCGCCTCCAGCCTGCTCCGTGCGTGGGGAGGGGCCGCGGTCCTCAAAACCGTTCCCCGCCCTGCAAGTTACCCTCCAACGAGTGAATTTGAGCATGTTCGATTGACATATGTCTCTGAATTGCGGCCGAGTTGGCCGAGGTTCGCGCGGGGGCGTGCGCGGGCGTGAGTGCGGGCGTGATCCCCGGCGTGTGCCTCGGGTTACGACAGGGCGTGCCAGGCCTTGGTGAGGGCCTGGCGGAACTGCTCGGTCTGGTGTGCCGTGAGGTCGCGCACCATCCGCTCCTCCAGCTCCCGGACGGGCCCGGCGTGCCGTGCGAGCAGCTCCCGGCCGGCGTCGGTGAGCAGGATCAGCAGCTCGCGGCGGTTGCGGGGATTGCGCTCCCGGCGCACCAGCCCGCGACCCTCCAGGGAGCGGACGAGGTCGGCGATGGACTGCGCGGTGACGAAGGAGTCCCGCGCCAGCTGGGCCGCCGACAGTCCGTCGTGTCGCTCCAGCACGGTCAGCGCGGTGTACTGGAGAGCGGTGATCCCGGAGGGTCTGACGAGCTCGTCCAGATGGGAGCGCACGACGAGCTCCACCTGCTTGACCATGTAGAGCAGGGAAGGGGGCGCCTTGGTCACCTGTGCGTCGAGCATGGACGCAGGCTAGAGCATTGACAGGAAACCTGTCTGTAAAGAGACTGCGAACCAACAGGAATCCTGTTTGTTGAAATCTTGGCGACGACGCTGAGGAGCGGCGATGACCACCTTCGAGAGGGAACCCGGACAGCTGTTCATCGGGGGACAGTGGCGCGAGGCCGCCGACGGGGCGCGCACCGAGGTGGTCGACCCCTCCCGGGGCACGGTCGTCACCACCGTCGCGGAGGCGGGTCCGGCCGACGTCGACGCGGCCGTACGGGCCGCCCGCGAGGCCTACGACGACGGCGCCTGGTCCGGTCTGAGCGGCCGCGAGCGGGGCCGGGTGCTGCACCGCGTCGCCCAGTTGATCCGCGAGAACGCCGACGAGATCGCCGCGCTGGAGAGTCTCGACGTCGGCAAGCCGATCACGCTGTGCGGCGCGGTCGACGTGACGAACGCGGCCAACGACTACGAGTACTTCGCGAACCTCGCGCAGAGCCAGCACGGCGCCCTGCGCGACACCCCCATGAACGCCCTCGCCTACACCAAGCGCGAGCCGCTCGGGGTGGTCGCCGCGATCACCCCGTTCAACTTCCCGCTGATCCTCGCCGGCACCAAGCTCGGCCCCGCGCTGGCGGCCGGCAACACCGTCGTCCACAAGCCCGCCGACGAGACCCCGCTGAGCGCCCTGTACATGGCCCGGCTGTTCCAGCAGGCGGGCGTGCCCGACGGCGTGGTCAACGTCGTGACCGGCAGCGGGCCGGTGGCCGGCGAGGCGCTGCTGCGCCACCGCGGTGTCGACAAGGTCGCCTTCACCGGCTCCACCGCGATCGGCAGGCATGTCGCGAGCGTCGCCGGCGAGGCCCTCAAGCCCGTCACCATGGAGCTCGGCGGCAACGCGGCCCACCTCGTCTTCGAGGACGCCGATCTGGAGAAGGCGGTGGGCGCGGTCATCAAGGGCTTCGTCTTCAACACCGGCCAGTTCTGCATGGGCGGACCGCGCCTGCTGGTGGCCCGCTCGGTGTACCCGACGCTGCTCGGCATCCTCGCCGAGGCCGTACCCGGCGTGCCGGTCGGCGACCCGCGCGACCCGGCCACGGTCATCGGCCCGATGGCGGCCGAGAAGCACCTGAAGAAGGTCGAGGAGTACGTCGCCCTGGCCCGCAAGGAGGGCGCCCGGATCGTCTGCGGCGGCGAGCGGCTCGACCTGGACGGCGGCTACTACTACCAGCCGACCGTCATCGCCGACCTGTCGAACGACTCCCGCGTGATCCAGGAGGAGATCTTCGGCCCGGTCCTCACCGTGCAGCCCTTCGACGACGAGGACGAGGCCGTCGCCCTCGCCAACTCCACCTCCTACGGCCTGGCCTCGGGCGTCCAGACCACCAACCTCGCCCGCGCGCACCGGGTCGCCGACCGGCTTCAGGCCGGCATCGTCTGGGTCAACGACTGGGCGATGCTCGACTCCGCCATGCCCTTCGGCGGCGTGAAGGACTCCGGCTACGGCCGCGAGTACGGGCCCGAGGCGCTCGCCGGTTACACCAAGGTCAAGTCCGTCGTCGTCTCGCTCGACTGAGACAGTCGTCAAGGAGCTCTTGCGATGCCCACCACCACCCGTGCCGCGGTCGTCGAGTCCGGCGGCGCGCCCTTCACCCTCTCCGACGTCGTCCTCGACGAACCCGGCCCGCACGAGGCGCTGGTCCGCATGGTCGCCACCGGCCTGTGCCACACCGACCTCGGTGTGGCGAGCGGCGGACTGCCCTTCCCGCTGCCCGGGGTCCTCGGCCACGAGGGCGCGGGCGTCGTCGAGGCCGTCGGCGCCGCCGTCACCGGCGTCACGCCCGGCGACCACGTCCTGCTCTCCTTCACCTCCTGCGGCGACTGCCGCAACTGCCGCGGCGGGCACCCCGCGTACTGCGCGACCTGGCTGCCGCTGAACCTGCTCGGCGGCGGCCGGGCCGACGGCACGAACACCATCAGCCGTGGGGGTCAGGCCCTGGGCGGGCACTTCTTCGGCCAGTCCTCCTTCGCCGAGCGGGCGCTGGCCGACGAGCGCAGCCTCGTCAAGGTCGACCCGGACGTGCCGCTGGAGTCCATCGCCCCGCTGGGCTGCGGCGTACAGACCGGGGTCGGCGCCGTCTGGAACGTCCTGAAGCCGGACACGGGCAGCACGGTCGTCGTCCTGGGCGCCGGAGCGGTCGGCCTGTCGGCCGTGATGGCGGCGGCCCTCACCCCGGCCACGCGGATCGTCGCCGTCGACCGGGTCGCCGAACGCCTTTCGCTGGCGAGGGAGCTGGGCGCCACGCACACCGTCGACACGAGCGGGACGGACCTCGCCCCGGCCCTCGCCGAGATCACCGGCGGCCAGGGCGCGGACGGTGTCGTGGAGACCACGGGCAACGTCGGCGTCCTGCGCCAGGGCGTCGACGCGCTCGCCGCCCGCGGCACCCTGGTCGTGGTCGGCGCACCGCCCTTCGGCACGGAGGTCGCCCTGGACGTCAACGGCCTGCTCGGCGGCAAGCGGATCGTCGGCCTCACCCTCGGCGACAGCGAGACCCAGACCGTGATCCCCGCCCTGGTCCGCCTGGTGAAGGACGGCCGGCTCCCGCTGCACCGCCTGATCAGCACGTATCCCTTCGGGGACATCGACCGGGCGGTCCAGGACATGAGGTCGGGCAAGACGATCAAGCCGGTCCTGACGTTCTGACGCGGCCGGCCGGGCGGGCCCGGGCAGGCCGGCGTATGACAGGCGGGTCCGGGTGGCCGGCGCCGGTCGGCTCCGGAGGTGGTCGAACGGCCAGAGCCGACCGGCGGGGCACCACCGTCCGGCGCGCCGACCGCCACACGCCTCTGCCGCCCCGGGCCGTCGGGCCCTGTCGAGGCCGTGCCGTCTCACCAGCCATCCGGTGCCCGTGACCGGCCGGCAGATCCGGTACGGCCGAACGTGGGCGGCCGGCCCGGCACGCGGAACCGACCGCAACGGGCTGCCCGGCCGTTCGGTTCAGTCGTTCACCAGGACCAGCTTCCCCGTCGTCCGGCCAGTGTCGCCCGAGGCGTGCGCCTGCGCGGCGGCGGCCAGCGGGAAGGTCCCGGCGATCGTGGCGCGGAGCCTGCCCGTTTCGGCCAGTTCCGCGATCGTCTCCATGCCGGTGCGGTCGGCGTCGACCAGCATTCGGACCGCTCGCACACCGAGCCGCTCGGCCTCCCGGTAGAAGTCGTCCGAGCCCCCCGGCAGGATCGACACCACGACCCCGCCCGGGCGCAGCACGCGCAGCGAGCGCAGGGCGTTGTCGCCGCCGATCGTGTCCAGGACGACGTCGACGTCCTTCACGGCCTCGGTGAAGTCCGTCTCCCGGTAGTCCACCGCCTCGTCCACGCCGATCTCCCGCAGGAACTCGTGCTTGCCGGCGCTCGCGGTGCCGATCACATAGGCGCCGCGCGCCTTGGCGATCTGCACCGCCACGTGTCCGACCCCGCCCGCCGCGGCGTGGATCAGAACCCGCTGCCCGGGCCCGAGGTCCGCGTGCTCGACCAGTGCCTGCCACGCGGTCAGCGACACCAACGGCAGCGCGCCGGCCTGGACGTGGTCGATCCCGGCCGGCTTGCGGGCGAGGGCGCGGACCGGAGCGATCACGTACTCGGCGTGCGAGCCGTGCCCGAACGGATACGGCAGCATGCCGAAGACCTCGTCACCGGGCGCGAACGCCGCGACGCCGATGCCGACCGCCTCCACCACCCCGGAGACGTCCCAGCCGAGGACGAAGGGCGGCTCGCCCAGGAAGCCCCCGGTCGCGCGGTGCTTCCAGTCGGTCGGGTTGACCCCGGCGGCCCGCACCCGGACCAGCACCCCGTTCGGCCGGGGTTCCGGGCGCTCGACTTCCACTTCCTTCAGTACCTCGGGGCCGCCGAGGACGTCCTGGCTGATGGCTCGCATCGTGTTCTGTGTGCTCATGGTGTCCCAGCGTGCCGGTCCGCCCACCGTCCGCCAATGGCAGAATTGCCAACCTTCGATAGGATCGTGCCATGCGGCGTGAACGAGTGGTGGTCCTGGCCCTGGACGGCGTGTACCCCTTCGAACTGGGCATCCCCAGCCGGATCCTCGGCGCGGCCGACGGCCGGTACGAGGTCCTGACCTGTTCGGTCGACGGCGGCCCGGTGCGCACCAACGCGGACTTCGGCGTCACCGTGGAGCACGGCCCGGAAGCCCTCGCCACGGCCGACACCGTGGTGATCGCGCCCGTCGAGCCGGCCCGTCTCAGCGACGACGTGCCCGACAAGGTCCTGGCCGCGCTCGCCCTCATCCGCCCCGGGACGCGCATCGTCTCCATCTGCACCGGCGCCTTCGTCCTGGCCTCCGCCGGGCTCCTCGACGGACGCAGGGCGACCACCCACTGGCAGGTCGCCGACCGGTTCCGGCGCTTGTTCCCGCACGTCGACCTCGACCCGGACGTGCTGTTCGTCGACGACCACCCGTTCCTCACCTCCGCCGGAGCCGCCTCCGGCGTGGACATCTGCCTGCACCTGGTCCGCAAGGACCACGGCAGCCGGCTGGCCAACACCGTCGCCCGCCGCTGCGTGGTCCCGCCGTTCCGGGACGGCGGCCAGGCCCAGTACATCGAACAGCCCGTCCCCGAACAGGGCGCCGCGAGCACCGCGGCCACCCGCTCCTGGGCCCTGGAACGCCTCGGCGAACCGCTCACCCTGGCCGACCTCGCCGCCCACGCTCGGATGAGCCTGCGCACCTTCGCCCGCCGTTTCCACGACGAGGTGGGCCTCAGCCCCGGCCGCTGGCTGATCCAGCAGCGCGTGGCCCGGGCTCGGCACCTGCTGGAATCCAGCGACCTGACGGTGGATCAGATCGCCGGCCGGGTCGGCTTCGCGACCGGCGCCTCCCTGCGCCAGCACCTGAACGCGGCCATCGGAGTCACGCCGCAGGCCTACCGCCGCACGTTCCAGACCGCTCGCTGACCCGGGCGCGACGCCGTGGCCGCCCAACTGGGCAAACTGCAAAACAATTTGCCGACGTGTTTCTTTCTGTCGGAGCGTGACCGGAACCCTCGCGTCGGGCGGGGATGAGGTTGATCCTTGCGGGTCCAAACCCGATAAGGTTCCCATCAGCGCTGCGAGTTGAGGCGATCGCGTCCAGTCGACTCGCGGTGCGTACTCATGAGTGCGGTCCCCCCCCGTTCGATCGTGTTGCTTCTAAGGATGCAGATGGAACTCGCCACTCCGCCACCGGCGGCGCGGGCCCCTGTCGCCTGGTACAGCTGGTGGTTGATGCCGCTGGGCTTGGGAGGCGGGACGGTTGCCGCCACGTTCATGAGCTCGGAGCGAATTACCGCGGCCGTCGCCGGTGTCGCGGCGACTGCGGCCGGTGCCGTGTGCGTACGCCTGCTGCTGCGCACACGGGCCCAACTACACCGGGCGGAGGGCTCCTTCCGCACCACGCAGGCCGAGCACAACCAGCAGTGGCAGCAGCACGTGGCGGGCCTGGAACGGAAGTTCTCCGCCGAGCGCGCCGCCCTGGAGTCCCAGCTCACCGAGCAGAACGCGGCCTACGAGCGGCGCCTCGCCGACCAGAGCGCCACGTACGAGTCGCAGCTCGCCGACCAGTCCCGGGCGTACGAGGAACGGCTGACCGAGCAGGCAAGGTCCTACGAGGCCCAGCTCGCCGACCAGGCCGAGGTCTGGCAGGAGCAGCTGTCCCACCAACTCGCCGCGGTCGCCCGGCTCGCCGACGAGCAGCTGCCCGACGCGATGGAGAAGCTGCGTTCCGGCGAGGCCATCGACGACATCCTGCCGACCGTCAACCAGTGCGCGAAGGTCAGTGCCGACCTCCAGGCGGAGCTGCGCAAGCTGCTGCGCACCGCCCTGATCGGCCTGGAGGCGGAGTTCGACCGCTCCACCTCCGCCGAGCAGTCCGTGATCAGCATCGGCAACCGCATCCACGTGCTGACCAGCAAGCTCCGCGGCCGGCTGCACGAGATGCAGGGCGAGCACGGCAGGCTCCCGGCCGTCGCCCGGGGTCTGATGGAGCTCGACCAGGAACTCGGCCCCGCCGACTCGCTTGCCGCGAGCATCGGTGTGCTCGGCGGCTCGGACCGGCCCGGCCGGCAGTGGCAGGAGCCGCAGCGGCTGCTGAGTGTGGTGCGCGGCGGCATCGGCCGGATCAAGGACTTCCACCGCGTCCAGGTGCGCCATCTGCCCGAACTCGGCGTCGACGGCGGCCTGGTGGACCACCTGACGCTGATCTTCGCCCACCTCCTGGACAACGCGGCCCGCTACTCGCCGCCCACCGAGCCGGTGCTCATCTCCGGCAAGGAGGTCCCCAACGGCGTCGGCATCGAGATCCAGGACTCCGGCAAGGGCCTGAGCGAGGAGAAGAAGCGCGAGGCCGAGCACGCCCTCGTCGGCACCGCGCCCGGCGCGGGCCTCGGCGGCATCACCGAGGACGCGAGCATCGGCCTGCGCGTCGTCGGCGCCCTCGCCCGCCGCTACGGCATCCGTGTCACCTTCGCGGACTCGCCGTGGCTCGGCACCTCCGTGGTGGTCGTGGTTCCGCACAAGTACTTCAGCCCGCTGCCCGCGGCCGCGACCACCCAGGCCGCGCCCGCCCCGGAGGCCCGCCCCGCCGCGGCCCCGGCCCGAGAGACGGTCACCGCACCGGAACCGGCCGCGGAGTCCGGGGCCGTGGAGACCACTCCCGGCGGACTGCCCCGGCGCCGCAGCAAGCGGAACGAGGCGGACGGGCCCAGGCAGGTCGAGCGGACCGACCGGAGCGCCGTCTCCGCCGTTCCGCCGGATGCCTCCTTCTCCGGTCTGGCCGCCTTCGCCACCGCCGGACGCGACGCCCAAGAGGCTGCCCAGGCGGCCGACGACCGCGGCACCCCCGCCGGACGCGAGTCCACAGAGCACCGCATCGAAGAGAGCGACTAGTCCTCATGACGCAGCAAGGAACAGATGTGAGCTGGGCGCTCCGCGATCTCGTCGAGAGCATCCAGGAGATCCGCTTCGCCCTGGTGGCCTCCAGTGACGGCAAGGCCATCACCTCCTACGGCGCCGAAGACCCCGACGACGTCGACCGCTTCGCCGCCGTGGTGGCCGGCCTCCAGGCGCTGGCCCAGCCGGTCGCCGAGCAGTTCCCCAAGTACGCCGGGCAGCTGCGCCTCGCGATGATCGAGGTCGATGGCGGCCATCTCTTCGTCGTCCGCGCGGGTGTGGAGACGTACCTCGGTGTCCTCGCCAGGGAGGGCCTCGACCAGGGCCTGCTCGGGCACCAGATGAGAGACCTGGCCCGCAGGATGGGCGAGCTCCTCGGCACCACTCCGCGCCTGGAGGAGCACTCTGGATGAGTGCTCCCCGCAGGCCGTCCGACCCGTCCGGTCTCGAGCGTTACTACGTCCTCACCGGAGGGCGCAGCGGACCGGGCGGTTCGGCGTCGAGCCTCGACGTGGCGACTCTCGTCGTCGCCCGCGCCGCCCCGTTACCGGGCATGCAGCACGAGCACGAGGAGATCCTCCGCCGCTGCCGCGATCCGCTGTCGGTCGCCGAACTCGGCGCCCACCTCGGACTGCCCTTCAACATTCTCGCCGTGCTGCTGTCGGACCTGCTGGACGCAGGTCGCGTCGAAGCCCGTAATCCCATCCCGGCACACGACGCCGGCCGCGGGCCCGACCTCGCGCTCCTTGAGGAGGTACTCAGTGGACTTGAAAGGCTTTGACCAACCCGGAGGGCGGGCGGCCGGGGACACCCGCTCGGTGAAAGTGATGATCGCCGGCGGTTTCGGCACCGGGAAGACCACCATGGTCCGGTCGGTCAGCGACATCAAGCCGCTCACCACCGAGGAGACCCTCACCCAGGCCAGCGTCGACGTGGACGATCTCATCGGCGTCGCCGACAAGACGCAGACCACCGTCAGCCTGGACTTCGGCAAGATCAGCATCAACGAGAGCCTGGTGCTCTACCTGTTCGGCACGCCGGGCCAGGAGCGGTTCTGGTTCCTGTGGAACGGGCTGTTCAAGGGGGCGCTCGGCGCGATCGTCCTGGTGGACACGCGCCGCCTGGATTCCAGCTTCCGGGCGATCGAGGAGATGGAGCGGCAGGAAGTCCCGTTCGTCGTCGCGCTGAACGTCTTTCCCGACTCCCAGAACTACCCGGTCGATGAGATCCGGGACGCCCTGGACATCCCCGAGCACACCCCCGTCGTGGCCTTCGACGCCCGCGACCGGGCCTCCAGCCGTGACGTCCTCGTCGCCCTGATCCACCACCTGAAGGAACGCTCGGCCGTGGCCTTGGAGCCCCGATGAACGATTCGACCGACCACACCCTCCAGGCCGGTCGGGGCTGCCCCGTCGCCCACCACGGGGCCGATCTGACCCGGCTGTACGGACCGGAGGCGGCGACCGACCCGGCGGGCATCTACGAGCGGCTGCGCAAGGAGCACGGCTCCGTCGCGCCGGTCCTGCTGGAGGGCGACGTACCCGCCTGGCTGGTGCTGGGCTACCGCGACAACCGGCGGGTGCTCGACAACCCCCGCCAGTTCAGCCGCGACGCGCGGATCTGGCGGGACTGGCGGGAGGGCCGGATCGAGGAGACCTCGCCGATCATGCCGATGGTCGGCTGGCGCCCCGACTGCGTGTCCCAGGACGGCGAACCGCACCGCAGGCTGCGCGGCGCCGTCACCGACGGGCTGCAGGCGGCGGCCGTCCGGGGCATCCGGCGGCACGTCACGCACTTCGCGAACAAGCAGATCGACGCGTTCGCCGACGCCGGGCGCGCCGACCTCGTGGCCGACTACGCCGAGCAACTGCCGATGCTCGTGCTCACCAGGATGCTGGGCCTTCCCGCGGCGGACGGGCTACGCCTGATCGAGTCGTGCGCCCAGGTCCTCAAGGGTGGTGAGGGCGCCCTCGAGCACAACGACCAGATCATGCAGATCCTCGCGGAACTCGCCGAGCGCAAGCGGGCCGAGCCGGGCTCCGACTTCGCCACGGCCCTGCTGGAGCACCCGGCCGGCCTCGACCACGACGAGGTCGTCAGCCATCTGCGCCTAGTGCTGATCGCCGCGCACACCACCACCAGCAACCTGCTGGCCCGGGTCCTGCAACGGGTCCTCACCGATGCCGCCCGGCTGACCGGTCTGGTCAGCGGGGAGCTGAACATCTCGTCAGTGGTGGAAGAGGTCATGTGGGACACCCCGCCGCTGTCCGTGCTGCCGGGCCGGTTCGCAACCGCTGACCTGGAGTTCGGAGGCCATCACGTCCAGGAGGGAGAACTGCTCATCCTGGGCCTGGCCGCAGGCAACCTCGACCCGGAGGTACGGCCCGACGCGGCCGTCGCCGTGCAGGGCAACCAGTCGCACCTGGCGTTCAGCGCCGGACCGCACGAGTGCCCGGGGCAGAACATCGGCCAGTCCATCATCGAGATCGGCGTGGACGTCCTGCTGCACCGGCTGCCGGACCTGCGCCTGGCCGTACCGCCGGAAGAACTCAGCTCGACCGCCTCCACGTGGGAGTCCCGGCTGGACAGCCTGCCGGTCGAGTTCGCCGTCTAGGCCACGCCGGCAGACCGTTGCCCGGCCGGTTTCCGGCCGGGCAACGCCGTGCGTGGGTGCAGGCGGTGGCTCACACGCCCAGCAGGTCGTCAACCGAGCTGCGTCCGGGGAGTTCGGCACGGGGCACTCCTCGGTGGCGGCGTAGCGGCCGATGGTCCGCTCGACCTTGGCCTGGACGGCGTGGTGGAGGCCGTCGCCGCGCTGCGGGCGGCCACGCCGGCCTTGCGGTGCCGCGGCGCTGTCCTCTTCATCGCCCTTCAGCAGGGGCCGTTCGTGGCGTTTGCGGTGGGGACGATCAGGCCGGTGTCGAGGTAAGCGCCGTCGCCGGGTACGGCCATGCCCTGGCAGTGCTTTCGCGTCCGCGGTGGGGCCGGGCACAGGCCGGGCCCTTACCACCACCAGGCGGGTGCGAGCAGCGGCCCGAGCCTTCAGGACCGAGGCGTCAGCCGTCGAGCCAGTCGCCTGCGACGCCCGTGGGACGGTATCCCGTGGCGTTCCAGAGGAAATGCGGGTGGGCACAGCCGAACATGTAGGCGAGCAGTGCGGTGTCTTCCCTCCCGGTCTGAGGGTCGTGCAGGGTGTGGAACCTCTCGGATCCGACTACGCCGGCGTCTTGTTGGACATGACGGGCGCGGTCCGGCGATGGTGCGCTGGATGCCTCCACGGCGGCGATGTAGGTGCGGCGCAAGATCTCCCATGTGCTGTCCGTGTTGCCGTACCAGGGGCCGTGCAGTGCTTCGAAGGCATGAAGCTCGGCGTCGAAGAGGGCCCATGTCCGAGGGTATTGGGCTCGACAGCGTGCGGACAGCTCGGCGGTCCGGGTGCTCAGTGCTGGTGCGGTGGGCCGCGGGGCGATGGTGAGGGTGGTGCCGTGGGTGAGGATGCCGGTGCATGGGTTGGGCTGCAGGTCGCACAGCGGGCACTCCTCGGCCGGGGGGAGGCCCTGGGTGATGCCGTCGAACCACAGGGCGTGGCGGCCCGTGAGCCCCATCCAGACGATGGTGGTGGTCATCAGCCAGGTGTTCCACATCGGGCTGTGGGCCTCGGGCATGCAGCCGTACTTGACGAGGGCTATCGCGCAGGCAGCGTAGAGCGCCTTGGTGTGGGTGGGCATTTCGGCGAGCCAGAAGTTGCTGATCTCGCCGGTGAGGGCGTCGGCTCGTACATCGGCCATGTCGTCGATGACGCGGCACAGCAGCAGGGAGGCGAGGTTTTCCTCCTGCCAGAGTTCGGTGTCGGGGGCGACTTGCCAGAACAGGCAGTCCAGCATCTGCAGGGCTGAGTAGGCGCTCTGGTTGAGCGGGTTGGTCTGAGGGAGCATGACGCTGCCCGCGTCGTGCTGCTGGAGCCAGTACTCGTCGACGGATCGCTTGTGAGCTGCGAAGAGTCCGGAGACCAGAGCCCGTGCGCTGTTGGTGCTGAAATTCTCGGCCAGGCGGCCTTCGACGTGTTGGGTGAGGCGCGTTGTGTCGATGGTGTCGATCACGCGTTTGTATTCGTGGAAGACGAGGATGTCGTCCTCGAAGCGGTGGCGGTGGCCGAGGTCTCGTTCGAGGTCGTTCATCTGCCGGGTCCAGGACCATCCACCAGTCAGGACGCTGTCGAGTTCCCGGCGGTATGGCCAGGTCTTGACGGTGAGGGGACGACCGGCGCTCTGCCGCCAACGGTAGTCGTCCAGCGTGCGTGCGGGGGGCGTGGGCAGCCGACGGCACAGAGGGCAGGCGCAGACGGTTGTCTGCTCCTCCTCGCGCGGCGGGGTGAGTGCCCGGCTCCTCCAGGCCCCTTCCAGCATCGTGCAGGTCAGTCTGCAGACCTCAATGTCGGTGCTGACTTGGGGGAAGGCCGCTTCGATCATGCGCAGGCTGGTGTCGAGGTGCCTCAACCTGGCGTAGCCCTCCTCGTCGGGCGGGAGGAACGCGGGCCGCGCCAGATGGAGGGCTCCCTCCACATGCAGCGTGGTGCTGGAGTGGGGGGAGCCGAATGCGTTCAGCCGCTGCTGAGCGGCGTTCTGGGACCTTCGGTACTGCTCCGTGCTCCCATTGATGTGTTTCACCAAGAGGCGGGCCAGGGTGTTCCCCGCCTCCGTGGGCTGGAGCTGGGCGCTTGGCTGCGCCGGGAGCGAGCTGTCGGCGGACGCCTTCGGAACAGCACCTGCGACTCGAGATTTCACACCGGTCTCCCAATAAGCTGTGGTCCTGGCAACGGAATCGATCGACCGTGGTCGTTGACCGGCCGTGTCCGGGAATCTTCTGTACTTTCCGTGACGGCCTCGCCGGACAGCCGGACTCACGCGACCGGCTTTGGATCCTGCTACGAACGACCGCGAGGGGCACGACTGCTGCGTTGACGGCACTCCTGCTGCAACGCGAGCACCTGCATCGCCGCCTCAGCTGTGTTGATCAGGAAGCACTCGCGGCCCGTCAGGTGTGGCGCGACCACTGGATCCGAGATGTGCTACTTCGCCCGAGGCGTGTGGGTAGCTGACAGGGGGGTCGAAGGGCAGGTCGAACCGGACGTCCTGAGGCATGCGCTTCCTTTCGGGAGACGGACCGCAGAGTCCCCCCACCCCTGAGAACGGACGGTGCCGTGACCGCCCGCACACTCGAACTGGGCTTCGCAGTCCGAAAGTTGAACCGAGAAGCGGTACGAGGCTGCCCACGACGTGAATGACCATTCCGTGGCCCTGCCGTGATCTCCGTTACTGCCCGAAGCGCATGAGCTGCGTATACTCCCTCGTCCCTCACCCGGTACCGGCTTGTCCGCCGAGCCTTCGGAGGCCCGGAACGCCACACTGGTCGGAGTCCGTTCGACGACTCTCCAGGAGGCGCACCGACGATGATGTCCGCTCCCGCACGCAGCGCTGAGCAGCGTACGAAGGACACCCTGCACCGTCTCGAACACGACGTGGACGCCTGGGTCGCCACGGCCGACGGCACGTCGGGGACGCCGTACCTCGTCCCGCTGTCGTTCCTCTGGAACGGCTCGTACCTGCTGTTCGCCACCCCCGCGTCGAGCCCCACCGGACGGAACCTCGCCGCGACCGGCCGGGCCCGGGTGGGCATCGGGCCGACCCGCGACGTCGTCATGGTGGAAGGCGTGGTGGAGACCGTCCAGCCCGCCGAGCTGACCGAGCAGGACGCCGAACTCTTCGCCGCCAAGACCGGGTTCGACCCCCGCCGGCTGGCCACGCCGTACCTCTACTTCCGTGTCGTGCCGCAGCGGGTACAGGCCTGGCGGGAGGCCGACGAACTGGACGGCCGCGAACTCATGCGCGACGGACGGTGGTTGACGGCCGACTGAATCGGCCGGACCGGGATAACCGCAAGGTAGGGCCGTGGGGCACGACCGCCCCACGGCCGGAATCCTGCGGAGGAGACATGGCACTGGTGAAAGCGGGTGTCCTGGTGCTCGACTGTGCCGAGCCCGAGAAGCTCGCCGTGTTCTACAAGGAGCTGCTGGAGGGGGAGGAGGCGGACGCGACCGCCAACCGGGTGGAGATCAAGGGCGCCGACGGTTTCCGCATCGCCCTGCGCCGGGACGTCAACGCGACACCGCCCAGCTGGCCCCGCCCCGAGAACTCCCTCCAGGCGCACCTGGAGTTCGTGGTGGACGACCTCGACGCGATGGAACGCCGGGTCGTCGCCCTCGGAGGCCGGCCCCTGGAGGCCAAGGAGGCCTCGGGCCCCCTGGAGGAGCGCGGCTACGCCGACCCGGCAGGCCACTCCTTCGTCCTGCGCCGCACCCCACCGACCGCACCGAAGCAGGGCTGATCCGGCCGGGGTGTCCTTCGGATCAGGCGGTGGAGGTGAAGGGCGAGGTCGTGTGCGCTGCGGGCCGGGGCGCTGTCGTGGTCGGCGGTCCCCGGCTCGGCGGGCGAACACGGTGCTGGACGCCGTCCGGGATGAGGGAGCCGAGCAGGCCCCGGCGATCGCGCTGCCGGCCCGGCTCGGTGGCAGTCAGCGCGTACGCCTCGTCGGTGAGCGCGAATGTGCTGTACGTCCTGGTGAGACGCCCCCGCACCCGGTGCAGGGGGAAGGACAGGGCGTAGAGGACGTGCCGCGCCTGCACCAGGAACGCGGCCACGGCGATGGACGCCGGCGGCGCGGCGGGGTCGTGCCCGGCGGCGCGCCGCAGCAAGGGCCCGTCCGGGCGGTGGACGAGGGTGTTCCGGGAGCGCAGACCGACGACGTCCTCGCGCAGGAGAGAGAAAGGCGGCCCATGAAGACGATCAAGGCGGACGGCTGAGGACACAGGCCGACCTCGCCCGGCCGGGGCCGGGCGAGACCGAGGCGCGCTGTCAGTCGCGGCCGCCCTTCTCCCCGGCCGGCCACGTGCCGGTGGAACGCTCGATGGCCTTGGCGCCCGCGCGGTCCACCGCGCTGCGCACCACGGCGAAGATGGCGCCCTGGACGGCGGCGGCCAGCAGGATCTCCCCCCAGCCGCGGTCCTTGTCCAGCGCGTCGGGCGCGTCCTCCTCGTTCCGGATCGCCATCCATGTCTTGCGGAAGGCCAGCCCGGCCAGCCAGCCGCTCGACCAGCCCAGCACGAACCCGAGGGGCTGGTAGGCGAAGGGAAGCTTCTTCTTCTTGGCCACGTGAATCTCCTTGCTCGGTGAGGGTGGGTGGAAGTGGTCAGGGTGTGCCCGCGGCCGGGACCCGCTCCTCGGCGCGGACCGGCCCGGGCGGCGTGCCGTCACCGAACGGCCGGTCGCCCAGTTCCTCGCGGTGGTGCGGGGTCAGCCAGCCGGACAGGTCCGGGCCCAGCGGCACGACGCGGGTCGGGTTGATGCCCGTGTGCACCTGGTAGTAGTGGCGCTTGATGTGGTCGAAGTCGACGGTGTCGCCGAAGCCGGGCGTCTGGTAGAGGTCCCGGACGTACCCCCACAGCACCCGGTTCTCCGTCAGCTTCCAGCGGTTGCACTTGAAGTGGCCGTGGTAGACCGCGTCGAAGCGGACCAGCGTGGTGAACAGCCGGATGTCCGCCTCGGTGATGGTGTCGCCGACGAGGTACCGCTGCCGCTCCAGCCGCCCGGCGAGCAGCTCCAGCCGCCGGAACACGCCCGCGCAGGCGGTCTCGTACTCCTCCTGCTCGGTGGCGAAACCCGCCCGGTACACGCCATTGTTGACGTCCTCGTAGACGTCCGCCATCACCTCGTCGATCTCGTCGCGCAGCTTCTGCGGGTACAGGTCGGGCGCGCCCTCCCGGTGCAGGGCCGTCCATTCGGTCGCGAGGTCGAGCGTCAGCTGCTGGTAGTCGTTGGTGACCAGCTTCCCGCTGGGCACGTCCACGACGGCCGGCACGCTGACACCGCCGGGGTAGTCGGTCTCCCGCCGGTCGAAGGCCTCACTCAGATAGCGGATGCCGAGGACCGGGTCGCGGCCGTCCTCGTCCAGCGTGAAGCGCCAGCTGCGGTCGTCCTGGATCGGGTCGGCGACGGCCAGGGACAGCGCGTCCTCCAAGCCGAGCAGCCGCCGGGAGACCAGCGACCGGCTCGCCCACGGGCAGGCTCGGCTGACGACCAGGCGGTAGCGGCCGGCCTCCACCGGCCAGCCGTCCCGGCCGTCGGCCGTGATCCGGTCCGTGAAATGCGCCTTGGACCGCTTGAACGCCCTCCTTCCGTAGGCGCTGTTGCCGTCGTCGCCGTCGTCGCGGCTCATGGGGATGACCTCCTTCGGCGTACGTGTGGCCTGCTTGTCGTGCGTGTGCCCTGGTGAACGCGTTCCCCTTTTTCCGCCGACGGCACGGTGTGAGCACCGCCGACCGGGGCAATCGGCGGGGGTGACTGGAGAAGGATCTGATCGGAGGACACGCGTCACCGTGCTGGTGGCGCTCGCTGCCAATCTCGTGATCGCGGCGGCCAAGGCGGTCGGCGGCCTGGCCGCGGGATCACCGGCACTGCTGTCGGAGGCGGCCCACTCGGTGGCCGACAGCATGAACGAGGTGTTCTTACTCGCGGCGCTGCGCCGCAGCCGCCGCCCCGCCGACCGGCGTCACCCCTTCGGCTACGGCAAGGAGCGGTTCTTCTGGTCGCTCCTCGCGGCCGTCGGGATCTTCGTCATGGGCGGGTGCTTCTCCTTCTTCCAGGGCTTCGAGGCCCTGGCGAGCGGAGGGGAGGAGAAACTCGGCGGCTATGTCGCCGGCCTGATCGTGCTCGGTATCGCCCTCCTCGCGGAGGGTGCCTCTCTGCTGCGCGCGCTGTACCAGGTGCGCCGGCAGGGCGGCACGGGCGCCGGGCTGCGCGACCCCGCCCTGCGCACGGTCGTCGCCGAGGACGGCACCGCGGTGCTCGGCGTCACGCTGGCCATGGCCGGTATGGCGCTGCACATGGTCACGGGCCAGGTGGTGTGGGAGGCGTCCGCCTCCCTGGCGATCGGCGCGCTGCTGGTCTACGTCGCCTACCGGCTGGGCCGTGACGCCCGCGACCAGCTGATCGGCGAGGCGGCCGACCGGGAGGCGAGCGGGCGGATCCGGGAGCTGCTGTGGGCACAGCCCGAGATCGACAGCGTGGAGGCGCTGTTCACCATGAAGACGGGCCTCGACTCGGCCCTCGTGGCCGCCCGCGTGGATCTCGTGCCCGGCATGGACAGCGAGCGCGTCGAGGACGTCGCCGTCCGCATCAAGCGCTCCATCGCCCGAACGGTTCCCGAGGCCGACCAGATCTTCCTCGACGTCACCGACCGTCGCGCGCGGGAGGCAGCAGAAAGCCCCGCCGCGACGGGGGAACGCGGCGGGGCCTGACCCACGCGTGCCCCGTCGCCGACGGTTCATGCAGCGCCCCGGAGAAATTTTTCGCCGACCGTCCCGGACAGGCGGGTCGGCTTGGCTTCTCCGGCCCGCTCCGGGAGGTCGTCGTTCCGGGCGGGGCCAGGTGGTCGTCGATTCCGGCGGGGCAGGCGGGACTTTGCCGCTTCACCCCTGCGGCCGGAGACATGGCACCTGGCGGCGGGCCGCTGCCGGCCCGCCCGAAGCCCCCGGGGACTCACCCGCCGTCAGCCGGCTCCAGCACGAACACCGGTATCTCCCGGTCCGTCTTCTTCTGGTAGTCGGCGTACGCCGGATACGCCGCTACGGCGCGCTCCCACCACTCGGCCTTCTCCTGGCCCGTGACCTCACGGGCGATCATGTCCTGCTTCACCGGACCGTCCTGGAGCTCCACGTGCGGATCGGCCTTGATGTTGAAGTACCAGACCGGGTGCTTGGGTGAGCCACCGAGGGAGGCGACCGCGGCGTAAACCCCCTCGTGCTCCACCCGCATCACCGGTGTCTTGCGCAGCTTGCCGCTCCTGGCACCGCGTGAGGTCAGCACGACCACCGGCATCTTCGAGCCCTGGAGGGTCGTCCCCTCCGTGCCGCCGGAGCTCTCGTACAGTTCCACCTGCTGGCGCACCCACTGCGTCGGGCTGGGTTCGTACTCGCCCTCGAGAGGCATGGCATCCGTCCCATCGTCGCGTCTCGGCTGACCGGTTCCCGCCTTCAACACCGGTACGCCCGCGAATCATCCGCACCACGACACATCCCGGCCGGGTCGCGCACCTCACCCCGGCGCCACCGCCATCCGCACGGCCAGGACCGTCATCACCCCGCTCGCCACCAGCGCCGTCGCCAGCCGGCCCCGGTGGCCGGTCAGCGCCCGCCCCAGCAGGGCTCCGCTCCCGGCGAGCAGCACCTGCCAGCTCGCGGAGGCCGCGAAGGCGGCGAGCACGAAGACGCCCTGCTCCAGGGGCCCGGCCGGGCCCGTCGCCTGGGAGCCCAGCACGAGCGCCGCGAAGTAGATCACGGTGGTGGGGTTGAGCAGGGTGATGCCGAGCAGTCCCAGGAAGGCCCGGGCGGGCCCCGGGGGAGCGGGGGCCGCCCGCGTGGTGAGCCGGTGGCCGCGGTACTCGCGCACGGCGGTGACCGCGCCCCACGCCGCCAGCGCGAACAGCACCAGGACACAGACCCACCGCAGCGGCCCGAGCACCGGCCGCAGCGCGCCGGCCAGGGCCGTGCCCCCGAGCGTGGCCGCGAGGGCGTAGAGCCCGTCGGCGGTGGCGACGCCGAGCGCGGCGCAGACACCGGTGCGCAGGGACGTGCGGGCGGTGAGGGAGACGAGGTACGTCCCGACCGCGCCGACGGGGATCGCGATGCCGTACCCGGCGAGCAGCCCCGCGACGAGCGCGGCCGTCATGACCGCGGCGGCGTCGGCCCTCCACGGCGGCCGGACCGCTGCTGTTGGCGCGCGGCAGGAGCGGCGGCGGACAGCGGCGGAAGGACGGCGAAGGTAGGCATGGCTGGATCCTGGGCCATGTCCCGTCCCACCGACAACCGGTTTTCGAACCAGCGTCGGCGCACCTCCGCTTCCGGGAAGCGCCCAGCTCGCAACCCGGCCCCCGACGCCCGGTGTTCGAACTGGAAGACGGCATTGCTCGGCCAAGTTGCCGCCGCCACCGATCTGGCCGAACTTCGCGTCGCCCCATAGATGCCCGAGGCATCTAATGAGGGTCGGCACGACGCACACTTCGTCTGCGAGGTCTCCATGACGGAAACGACCGCACCCGTCGCCTACCCCCAGAGCCGGACCTGCCCCTATCAACCGCCCGCCGCCTACGATCCGCTGCGGGGCGAGCGCCCCCTGACCCGTATCACCCTCTTCGACGGCCGTGAGGCGTGGCTGGTCAGCGGGCACGCGACCGCACGCGCGCTGCTGGCCGACCCGCGCCTGTCGTCCGACCGCAGCCGTCCCGGCTTCCCCTTTCCGACGCGGCGATTCGCCGGGATCAAGAACCGCAGGACGGCCCTCCTCGGCGTCGACGACCCCGAGCACCGCACCCAGCGGCGGATGGTGGTCGGCGACTTCACCCTCAAGCGGGCCGTCGAACTCCGGCCACGGATCCAGCAGATCGTGGACGAACGGCTCGACGCGATGATCGCCCAGGGCCCGCCCGCGGACCTGGTGAGCGCCTTCGCGCTGCCCGTGCCGTCCATGGTGATCTGCGCCCTGCTCGGCGTCCCGTACGCCGACCACGACTTCTTCGAGACCCAGTCACGACGGTTGCTGCGCGGCCCGGAGACGGCCGACGTGGAGGACGCGCGCGACCGGCTGGAGGCGTACTTCGGCGAGTTGATCGACCGCAAGCAGCACGACCCCGGCACCGGCCTGCTGGACGACCTGGTCCACCGGCAGTTGCGCGACGGCGCGCTCGACCGTGAGGGTCTGATCGCCCTGGCGCTCATCCTGCTGGTCGCCGGCCACGAGACGACCGCCAACATGATCTCGCTCGGCACCTACACCCTGCTCCAGCACCCCGAGCGGCTCGCCGATTTGCGCGCCGACCCGGGGCTGCTGCCGGCCGCGGTCGAGGAACTGATGCGGATGCTGTCGATCGCCGACGGCCTGCTGCGCCTGGCCGTCGAGGACATCGAGGTGGCCGGGACGACGATCCGCAAGGGTGACGGCGTGGTCTTCGCGACCTCCGTCATCAACCGCGACGAGACGGTCTACCCCGACCCGGACACGCTCGACTGGAGCCGCCCCGCCCGGCACCACGTCGCCTTCGGCTTCGGCATCCACCAGTGCCTCGGCCAGAACCTCGCCCGCGCCGAACTGGAGATCGCCCTGCACACCCTCTTCGACCGGCTGCCCACCCTGCGCCTGGCCGCTCCCGCCGAGGAGATCCCCTTCAAACCGGGCGACACGATCCAGGGGATGCTGGAACTCCCCGTGACCTGGTAAGAAGCTTCCGTCATGCACATCGACATCGACAAGGACGTCTGCATCGGTGCGGGCCAGTGCGCCCTGACCGCCCCGGACGTGTTCACCCAGGACGACGACGGCTACAGCGCCCTGCTGCCCGGCCAGGAGGACGGCGGCGGCAGCCCGCTGGTGAGGGAGGCGGCCCGGGCCTGCCCGGTGAGCGCCATCACCGTCTCCGAGACGGTGGGCTGACACCGGATCACGCGATCTCCAGGAGCAGCCGGGCCGCCTCGCGCGCCTCGGCCGCGGGCTCGGCGCTCCTGGTGACACCCGCCGTGACCATGGCACCCTCGGCGAGCAGGAACAGCTGCCCGGCCAGCGCGCCGGGCAGCCCCGCCGCGTCGACGAGTGAGGCGAGGTGGTCCCGGAAGGCCCGCTTGTGCGCGCGCACCTGGCCGGCCACGCGCGCGGACGTCGCGCCGAGCTCCCCGTACGCGTTGATCCACGCACAGCCCCGGAACCCCGGCTCGCCGAACCACCGGCCCAGCCAGTCGAACACGGCCAGGATCCGCTCCCGCGGCTCGCCGTACTGCTCGACGTACTCGGCCAGTTGCCCCCGCCAGCGCGCGTCACGCCGCTCCAGATACGCCTCCACAAGCTGCTCCTTCGCCGGGAACAGCTGATAGAGCCGCTTGAGCGAGACCCCGGACGTGCCGCGGACGTCGTCCATGCCGACGGACTGCACGCCCCGCCCGTAGAACAGCTCCTCGGCGGCGTCCAGCGCCCGCTCCCGGGCCACTGCGCTGTCCATGTACGACCACTCCTTGACGCGAGAACGAGCGTTCTCCTACGGTAGCAGCCGCTGCGGAGAACGCTCGTTCTCCACTGTCGATCAGGGAGGACCCATGACCGACCGCCCGCCGCTGCCGCCCTTCACCCGGGACACCGCAACGCAGAAGGTCCAGGCCGCCGAGGACGCCTGGAACACCCGCGATCCGCACAAGGTCGCCCTCGCCTACTCGGAGGACTCCGTCTGGCGCAACCGCGACACCTTCGTCACCGGCCGCGCCGAGATCGCCGAGTTCCTGGCCCGGAAGTGGGAGCGCGAGCAGGAGTACGCGCTGCGCAAGGACCTGTGGGCCTTCGACGGCAACCGCATCGCCGTCCGCTTCCAGTACGAGTGCCGGGACACCGAAGGCCGGTGGTGGCGTTCCTACGGCAACGAGCTGTGGGAGTTCGACGAGCACGGCCTGATGACCCGCCGC
Organism: Streptomyces sp. NPDC050164; assembly: GCF_044459945.1. Classification (NCBI taxonomy): domain Bacteria; kingdom Bacillati; phylum Actinomycetota; class Actinomycetes; order Kitasatosporales; family Streptomycetaceae; genus Streptomyces; species Streptomyces sp. NPDC050164. The sequence continues at coordinate 265,572 of NZ_JBITJK010000003.1, read as the reverse complement.
GAGGCGAGCATCAACGACGCACCGATCGAGGAGCGGGAGCGCCGCATCCTCGGCCCTCGGCCGGACTCGGAGCGCGGAGCCACGTTCCCCGTCCGGTGAACACCGCGGAGTCACTAGGGTTTCCGGGATGACCGAACAGTCCAACGGGAAGCCCTTCCTCTACGTCGTCGTCTGCGCCGCCGGCATCGCCGCGGACGTCAGCAAACTGATCACCGCCGCGCAGGAGCGCGACTGGGAGGTCGGTGTCATCGCGACGCCCGTCGCCATGAACGGCTTCTTCGAGACCGCGGCCGTCGAGGCACAGACGGGCCGCCCGATCCGGTCCGCCTGGCGAACCCCGGGCGAGCCGCGCCCGTTCCCGGCGCCCGACGCCGTCGTCGTCGCGCCCGCCACCTTCAACACCGTCAACAAGTGGGCGGCCGGCATCGCCGACACCCTCGCCCTGGGCACCCTGTGCGAGGTCGCCGGGCTCGGTGTGCCGATCGCCGTCCTGCCGTGCGTGGCCGACGCGCTGGCCTCCCACCCGGCCTACCGGGACAGTCTCGAACGGCTGCGGGGGATGGGCGTGCGGTTCGGGCAGCCGTACACCGGAGAACCGGACCAGGACGGCGGGCGGCCGGAGTTCGGCTGGGAACGGGCGCTGGACCTGGTCGAACGCGGCTGACGGTCAGGCGCAGCCGACCGTGGACCCCTCCACCATGCCGCCGGTGCGCAAACCGCGCACTGCCGTCGCCCTGTTCGCTGTCGCGGTACACCCGGTACGGCAGCGCGTCGTGGTGCCGGGGCGCAGGGTGCGCCCGTCGACCTCGACGCGGTGCGTGGGCTTCGGTTTCGGCGCGCTCAAGGTCAGGGTGGCCCGGACCGTGCCGCGCAGGTACACACCAGCCGGCTCGGAACGGACGTACACGGTGGCGGTGACGTCGAACGTCCCCGGGCCGGGGTACGGCTGCGAACCTGGCAGGGTCCCGGAGGCGACCGTCGCGCCCTCGCGTCGCGCCCTCGCGTCGCGCCGTCCAGGTGCCGGAGGTGAGACAGGCGTACCGGACGGACGTCCCGGGGCGGTGGCGGGTCGCGGGCGCCGAGACCGCCATCATCGGCGTGCCGCTCCCCGCGCACAGGCTGACGGCGGCCCGCTGACCTTCCGCGCCGCGCAGGACCCCCGCCGGTGCGCACAGCGTCGCGGGCCCGGCCGCCGCCGGTGCCTTGGCCCGGGCCTCGGGCCGCGGCGGAACCGGCCGGCTCCATGCGGTCCAGGCGAGAGCGAGGGACGCCGCGGCCGCCCCGGTCAGGATCCTGAGTGTCCTGCGTCGTGCCGCCACGGCCTCCTCCCGTTCGCACCGACCGGCCGGGCGCCGGTCACCTGCGCCGAGGATGCGCCGGCGGTCCCGCCGCCCGGCCGCTCCCACGCCGGTCGGTCACCTGGGGCAGCAACGATGACGGGCCGTCAGCCGGTGCCGCCCGACTCGCCTTCGAGTGCACACGAGCACGTACGCTCCGCCTGGAACACAGCCCGAAGGCAGGAGCAGCAACGATGCAGTACGTGAAGCTCGGTTCGACGGGCCTGGACGTCTCCCGGATCTGTCTGGGGTGCATGACCTACGGCCTGCCGGACCGCGGCAGTCACGAGTGGACCCTCGACGAGGAGGCCTCGCGCCCCCTGATCCGGCAGGCCGTCGAGGCGGGGATCAACTTCTTCGACACGGCGAACGTCTACTCCGACGGCACCAGCGAGGAGATCGTCGGCCGGGCCCTGCGCGACTTCGCCCGCCGCGACGAGATCGTGCTGGCGACGAAGGTGCACGGCAGGATGCGGCCCGGGCCCAACGGCGGCGGACTGTCCCGCAAGGCGATCATCAGCGAGCTCGACCAGAGCCTGACCCGCCTCGGCACCGACTACGTCGACCTCTACCAGATCCACCGCTTCGACCCGCACACCCCGGTCGAGGAGACGATGGAGGCCCTGCACGACGTCGTCAAGGCGGGCAAGGCCCGCTACATCGGGGCGAGTTCGATGTACGCCTGGCAGTTCTCCAAGGCCCAGTACACCGCCCGGCTGAACGGCTGGACCCGCTTCGTCTCCATGCAGAACCACTACAACCTCCTCTACCGCGAGGAGGAGCGCGAGATGCTGCCCCTGTGCGCGGACCAGGGCGTCGGCGTGCTGCCCTGGAGCCCGCTCGCCCGCGGCCGCCTCACCCGCGACTGGGACGCCACGAGCGAGCGCGGCGCCACCGACCCCTTCAGCAGCAACCTCTACCCGGAGGGCGACCGCACCATCGTCGAGGCGGTCACCCGCATCGCCGGGGAGCGGGACGTGCCCCGCGCCCAGGTCGCCCTCGCCTGGCTGCTCCACCAGGACACGGTGACGGCCCCGATCGTCGGGGCGTCGAAGCCGCAGCACTTGGCGGACGCCGTGACAGCGGTAGAGCTGGAGCTCAGCGACAAGGAACTCGAGGAACTGGAGCGGCCCTACACGCCGCATCCGATCGCCGGTCACTGAAAGCAGGGGTGCCTTTCCCGCGGAGCGCTCAGTGGGGCCCCTGCGGCGTGAACTCCGTCCCGCAGGGGCCCGCCCCCTCACTCTCCGGCAACTCCACCCTCGCCCCGTTCATCGTCAGCGTCCGGTAGAACCCCCCGATCCGCTCCGCCGACCGCCCCACGTAGTGCCCGATGAACGACCGCCGGAACCGATCCACCGCCCGGTTCGGCTGCGACCCGTGCACCAGACTGCCGTTGAAGAACAGAACATCCCCCGGCTCCATGTCCACCGGCACGGCGGCCAGGCCGGGCGGCGGCGGAACGTACTCCCGGGCGAAGGACACCTGCGCATCCGCCTGCTCCGGACAGAACAGGTCCATCCGGTGCGTGCCCGGCACGACCTCCAGCCCGCCGTTCTCCCGGTCGATCGCCTCGCAGGCCAGCCACGCCGCCACACACGTGCCCGGCTCCACCCGCAGATAGAAGTTGTCCTGGTGCAGCGCCTGTCCCCGGGCGCCCGGCGGCTTGAAGTAGAACATGCTCTGCGCGGCCAGGACCTCCTCCCCGAGGAGCACCTCCAGCACCGACCGCAGCCGGGCGTCCAGCAGGACGTCGCGAGCGAGGTCGTTGATCTCGTGCGGGTGCATCACCCGCGGCCAGGCGTGCAGCGGATCGGCGCCCGGCCCGGACTCGCGCGGCTCGAAGTGCCCGGGAACCGGGCCGGCCGCACGCAGCGCCGCGAACTCCTCGCACAGCCGCTCGGTCTCGTCGCCCCCGAAGAGTCCGCGCACGACCGTGAAACCGTCCTCCTCGAAACCCTCCCGGTACCGCCGGAGCGCGGCAGGGTCCAGGATGGGAGCGCCGGCGGCGCCGTTGCCCGTGACTGTCATGAGTGCACTCCTCGGTCAGTGGTCTCCCGGCACGACACGCTAGGTCACCGAGCCATCGAGGGGGATGCCCATGCGTGCTGACGGGTTGCCCGGTACTGCTGAGCACGGGCCCGACGGGGATCCCGCACCGCCGCCCGGTCTGGTCGTGCTCGGCCACTTCGACCAGCCGCCCGGATACGGCGTCAACCGGCCTCGCGGGTCCGCGAGTTGGCTCTTCACCTGGACCACGAAAGGCCGCGGACGGCTCTGGCAGGGCGGGGTGCAGACCTCGGCCGGCGCGGGCCACCTGGTGGTGCTCGCCCCGGGCACCCCGCACGGTTACGCGGTCGAGCCCGGCGCCCGGCGCTGGCGGTTCTGGTGGGCGCACTGCCAGGCCCGCCCGTCGTGGGCCGCTTGGCTGCGGCCGTACGACGCCGGTGACGGGCTGTACGTGGTCACCTCCGCCCCGGCCGGAGTGCACGGCCGTGTCGAAGCGGCGTTCCGGCGGATGCACGCCGACGCCCGCCGGCCCGGCGCCGGGGCACCGCCCGACGCGGCGGCCCCGGACGGGCAGATCGCCGTCGCGCACGGCAGTGCCGCCCGCGAACTGGCGCTGTGCGCACTGGAGGAGATCGTCCTCCTCACCACCGCCGGTGCCCGGCCTGCGACCGCCCGGGTCGGCCTCGATACACGGATCCACCGGGCCCAGGAGCTGATCGACGCCGACCCGGGCGCGCCGCACACCGTCCGCTCGCTGGCCGGACAGGTCTCCCTGTCGCCGTCCCGCTTCGCCCATCTGTTCAGCCGTCAGCTCGGCCAGTCGCCCATGCGCGCCCTGCGCGAGGCGCGGCTGCGGCACGCCGCCCGGCTGCTGGAGGCGACCGACCTGCCCGTGGAACGCGTCGCCACGGCCTCGGGTTTCGCCAGCCCGTTCCACTTCAACCGCGTCTTCCGCGAGCGGTACGGGACACCTCCCGGGGCGTACCGGAACGCGGTTCACGGCGGCCCGCGGGACTGAGCAGCGGTGGGGCCATTGGTTCCAGGGGAGTCCTCGAAAGAGTCATGCCGGGAAGGTCCGAGGGTGTGAGCTGCTGTGCAGGCGGCAGTTCAATGGTTTCCGGGCGACGCCCGTAGCCGGGCGGAAAGGCGTCGCAAAAAACAGAAGGGACAGCGCGGAAATCCCTTTTGCACTGCACCTTGACACTTTGTCAAAGGTCCTGGCCGCGTACGCAATGCACGAAACCGCAAGATCCCTTGTTCCTTGCCGCTGACCTGTGTAAAGGTGTGCCTTGTCGGCGTTCGGACAAGACGCCATTCTTCGTGTGCGCGAGGCCACCGGGCCGGCATACCCCTTGGTATGGACTTTCTTCCGCATGTCCTTGAGAGGAATGCAGCCGTGAACGACGCAGGCCCGTCGAATTCCCCGGGTCCGGCCCGCAGGATCGGCGCGACGGACGAGCAACTGAGCGCCGAGCTCAGGAAGTGGACAGGGGCGACCCCCGCGCTTCACCCCGTCGGCGAACTGCTGGACCGGCACTGGGAGGCGGCCTCCGCCTACGCCCGGCTGTGCACCGACGGTCCGCGTTCCGCCGGAATACTCACCACCGCCGCATTCACCCGTATCTTCGGCGAAACCCTGCGCCAGAACGGCCCCACCTCCGCGTGGCGGCCCCACCTGCTCGTCACCGTACGGCGTATCGCGGCCGAGTGGGCCACCGACCACAGACGCGACATGCTGCACCCGGAACTGCTGTCCGGGGCCGGCGAGGGGGAGCGGGTGGCCGCCCGGCTGCTGCCGCAGCAGCACCGGCGCCTGCTGTCCGGCGCCTTCCAGCGGCTGCCCCAGTCCGCGCGCTGCCTGCTGTGGCACGTCGAGGTCGAGGCCGAACCGCTCACCGTCCCCGCCGGGTTGCTCGGCCTGGACGAGGAGGGCGCCGGCGTCGAACTGGGCCGGGCCCGTGACCGGCTGCGCGAGGAGAGCCTCCAGCTGCACCGCGAACTCGCGCCCGACGAGGAGTGCCGGCGCTACCTGCGCCTGCTCGACGTCACGTACCGGCGTGGCGCCCTCGACATCGACCCCGATCTACGCGCGCATATCCAGGGCTGCGGGCACTGCGCCGCTACCGCGGACCAGCTCGACCAGTTCAACCACGGGCTCGGTCTCGCCCTGGCGGAGGGCGTGCTGGGCTGGGGCGGGCGGGAGTACGCTCAGAGCAGACCGAGCGCCGCCGCCGAGAGCGACGCGACCGGCGCCCCGGTGCCCGGCACGGAGACGGCCGCCGCGGAGAACGGGCTCCCCGGGGGTGTGGCCGGTGAGGCCTTCCCCGACCCCGTGGTCCTCGCGGGCATGGTCGGGGAGTCGTTCACCGACCCGGTCGGCACTCCGGCCGCGCCACCCGCCCCCGCCACAGAGGAAGCAGCGCAGGCTCCCGCCCACGACGGCTTCCCCGCCCCGCCCGACGCCCCGCCGGCCAGTGGAACCGCCCCTGCCCCCCGTGCCGAAGGCCACCGCACAGCGGCCCGCAGATCCGCACACAAGGCGGCCCGCCGTGCCGCCCGCCGCCGCAACCTCACCGCGGGCATCCTGACCGTCAGCGGCCTGGTCGTCCTCCCGCTCGTCGTGTGGTCCCTGGGCAACTCGGGCGAGGGCACTCCGCAGGCCGGTGCGGGCCGGCCCTCCGAGACGCCCGGCTCAGGTGCGGGCGAGTCGACGAGCGACTCCTCCTGGGTCGGGGCGGGCGACGCCGAGAAGGGCGCCCTGCGGGGCCGGCTGCACAACGTCGCCTCCGGACTGTGCGTCGGCATCGAGGGCGACAAGGCAGTCGAGGACGCGGAGGCCGAGCTGACCACCTGCTCCTCGGCCGCCGTCCAGCAGTGGACGTACGAGACCGACGGCCTGCTGCGCAACGGCGCCGACCCCGACCTGTGCCTGGACTCGCACCTCGGCTACTCGGTCCGGCTGGCCCCCTGCACGGAAGCGTCCCGGCCGGAGACCAAGAACATCCGCTACGACTTCACCCTCCAGGGCGCCCTGGTGCCCCGCTGGGACCAGGACCTCGCCCTGGCTCCGGCCGCGACCGACGGCTCGGGAGCCCTCGTCCTCAAGGCCCGGGCGGACGAGGAGGGCCAGCGCTGGGCGATCGACACCTCCAAGGCGGACCTCCAGTTGGAGGTCGTCAACTGGAGATCCGCCGCCCCGGCGCCGCGCTCCACGCCCTCGAAGACGCCCACGGCGACACCGACCCGGTCCGCCACCCCGTCGACGGCACCGCAGCCGACGCCGACCAGTGCGCCCCCCTCCGAATCGCAGTGCCACGGCTACCACTGCGACGGGGACGGCCAGTACGGCTACCCCGGTTATGGCTACGGGTACGGCGGCTACGGTGGCGACGGAGGCGGCCACCACTGACCGGACGCGGGCTCAGACCCCGACGACGCGCAGCGACAGCCACAGCGCCACCACGGCCGGCACCAGCGCGGCCGGCACCGCGAGCAGCCCGAGCCGGGTGAACTCCCCGAGCCCGACCCGGTGTCCGTGCTGCTGCACGATCCGCCGCCACAGCAGGGTCGCCAGCGATCCGGCGTAGGTCAGGTTGGGACCGATGTTCACGCCGAGCAACACCGCAAGCACGGCACCGGGACCGGCCCCGGCGGTCAGCGGCAGCAGCACCAGAACCGCGGGCAGGTTGTTGACGAGGTTCGCCAGGACGGCGGCCAGCGCCGCCACGCCCAGCAGCGTGAGCAGGCCCGAGCCGTCGGGCAGCACCCGGTGGAGCGCGTCGGCGAGCCCGTGGTCGACGACCGCCCGCACGACGACGCCGAGGGCGAGCACGAACGCAAGGAAGGCCGGAGCGGCGGACCGCACCACCGTCAGCGGGGTGGCCTTCCGCCGCAGCAGCGCCCGCCCTGCCACAACCAGCGCCCCGGCCAGGGCAGCCCACGCCGGCGCGATCCCGACGGCCGAGGCCACGACGAACCCGGCGAGCGTGCAGCCGACCGTGACGAGAGCGAACAGCGGCAGCGGCTCGGGAGGTGTCAGCAGGACGACGGTGGCGTCCAGACTCAGCACGGCCGTGATGACACGGTGACCGCGCATGCGAGTAAGGCCGCCCGGCGTACGGACTGAGACGTTGTGGCCATGCCCTTCCGGGTGTCCGCCGCGGCAATGGAGAAACGGCGGCAGCGGAGAAACAGCGTCCGATCACATCCCGTTGAGCAGTTCCAGCTCCGCCCAGATCGTCTTGCCCTCGGCGGTGTGCCTGCTGCCCCAGCGCTGGGTGAGCTGGGCGACCAGCAGCAGACCGCGGCCCCCCTCGTCCCAGGTCTTGGCGCGGCGCAGGTGCGGCGCCGTGTGGTTGGTGTCGGACACCTCGCAGATCAGCGTGGACGCGTCGTGGATCAGCCGCAGCCGGATGGGCGGGGCGCCGTAGCGGATGGCGTTGGTGACCAGCTCGCTCACCACCAGCTCCGCGGTGAACGTGGCCTCGATCAGCCCCCAGCGGTCGAGCTGGTCGACGACCTGCTTGCGGATGGGGGCCACCAGCGCCGGGTCGGCGGGGATGTCCCAGGTCGCCACCTGGGCGGACGGCAGGCCGCGGGTGCGGGCCAGCAGCAGGGCCACGTCGTCGGCGGAGCCGCCCGGCGGGAGCAGGGCGTGCAGCACGCGGTCGCAGATCTCGTCCAGGGAGTCGGAGGGAGCCGACAGGGCCTCGCGGAGCATCCGGTGGCTCGCGTCGACGTCCCGCTCGCGGCTCGCGAGCAGCCCGTCCGTGTGGAACGACAGGACACTGCCCTCCCGCAGCTCCACCTCGGCGGACTCGAACGGCAGCCCCCCGACACCGAGCGGGGGACCGGAGGGCAAGTCGAGCTGCCGGGCCGGGCCGTCCGGCGGGACCAGCAGGGGCTGCGGGTGCCCGGCCCGGGCCAGGGTGCAGCGTCGCGACACCGGGTCGTACACCGCGTACAGGCAGGTCGCGCCGACCTCCCCGGTGGCGGCGCCGCTGCCGGACTCCTGGGACAGCCGGACGACCAGGTCGTCGAGGTGGGTGAGCAGCTCGTCGGGGGCCAGGTCGATGTCGGCGAGGGTGCGGACGGCGGTGCGCAGCCGGCCCATGGTGGCCGAGGCCTGGATGCCGTGGCCGACGACGTCGCCGACGACCATCGCGACGCGCATCCCGGACAGCGGGATCACGTCGAACCAGTCGCCGCCCACGCCGGAGCGGGTGGCGGGAAGGTAGCGGGAGGCCGCCTCCACCGCCGGGGTGCGCGGCAGTGTGCGGGGCAGCAGGCTGCGTTGCAGGGTGAGCGTCGTCTCGCGCTCGCGGGAGTAGCGGCGGGCGTTGTCGATGCAGACGGCGGCCCGGGCCGTGACCTCCTCGGCCAGCAGCACGTCGTCGGCGGTGAAGGGCTCGGGGCGCCGGAAGCGGGTGAAGACCGCGACCCCGAGGGTCGAGCCCCTGGCCTGGAGCGGAACGGACATCGTGGAGTGGATGCCGTACTCGCGGACCCGCCGGAACCGGACCGGGTCCCAGGCCAGCCACTTCTCGAGGTTGCCGCCGTCCGCTCCGGAGGCCACGACCGCGTGACCGGCGATGAGCGAGGCGACCTGCGGGGAGTCCTCCGGATAGACGTCCACCTGCCCCGGCTTGGCCACGGCCTCGGGGCTGCCCGGGTTGACCGACTGGTGGGCGGCCCGGCGCAGGCTCACCGGAGGGGTTGGCGGGCCGGCGGACTCGCCGCCGTGCTCCCGTGCGTCGAGCAGGTCGACGCTGACGAAGTCGGCGAGCGCCGGGACGCACACGTCCGCCAGCTCCTGGGCCGTACGGGTGACGTCGAGGGTGGTGCCGATGCGCACGCTCGCCTCGTTGACCAGCTGGAGCCGCTCCCGTGACCGGTACTGGTCGCTGAAGTCGTGGGCGGTCACGCACACGCCCCGCACCCGCCCCGAGTCGTCGGTGAGCGGTGCGAGCCGGGCCAGCCAGGCGTGCGCGGCCCGGCTCTCGCCGCTGGCCTTCATGTACGTCTGCATGTCCTGCCGCCGGCCGGTGCTCAGCACGCGGCGCAGATACTCCTCGAGCTCCGCGTTCTGCGGCCGGCTGCCGATGTCGGTGGGCCGCAGGCCCCGCAGCCGTTCGGCCGGCAGCCCGACGAGGTCCGCCATGGCGTCGTTGACGCCGCGCAGCCGCAGCCGCTCGTCGAAGATCATCGTGGCGCAGGGCGACTGCGTCAGGGCCGCCCGCACCAGCGGGTCGTCCGGCAGCTGGGGACGGGGAGCCTCGGGCGGGGACACGGCGAGCCACTCGGCCGTCTCCGGGCCGTCCGGCGGCCTGCGGTGGGCGAGCACCCACGCGGAGACCGTGTGCCCGTCGCGGTGACGCAGCGTGAGCGTCCCGCTCCAGCGGGCGTCGGCCGGCACGGGCGGCGGTTTTGCTCCGTCGGCCAGCAGCTCGGCGGCCGGGCGGCCCAGGACCTCGGCGGCCGTGTGGCCCAGCAGACGGTATGCGCCCTCGCTCCACTCGGTGAGCGTGCCGTCGGCGGCGATGACGGCACGGGCGGCCACGCCATCGTCGAACGGCTCGTCCGGGCTCATCGTCGCCACTCCATACGGACACTCACAGTGATCAGGGAGGTCGCTTGAGTTCCAGCCTAGTCCGTGGGCGTCCGACGTGGACCGGTAACCCCTGTGCCACCCGGCCGAGCACGGTCAAGGCGCAAATCCGGCCGATGTGACGCCCGGGACAGAACGACGCTGCCGCACCCTTGACGGCCCTGTGTGACACCTCGACAGAATCTGTTTGTTCACGATGAGTTGTGAGTACTTCTGGGCCCTGATGAGGGAGAGCCGCCATGTCGGTCACGCGTAGATCGGTCCTGCTCGCCTCCGCCGCCGCGCCCGCGGCCGGAACACTGCTGGGCTCCCCGGAGGCGTGGGCCGCGGAGGTGGCGCGCGGGGTGTCCGGCCGCCGCACCGTCCCCCTGCGCGACGGCTGGCGCTTCGCGCTGGTCAACCCGGGCGGGCTCACCGACCCGACCGGCGCCTACGCCGACGCCCACCTTCCCGGACACGACGACTCCGGATGGCGCGAGGTCGCGGTCCCGCACGACTGGAGCATCGAGCAGACCCCCACCACCGAGCACGGCACCACCAGCGGCACCGGCTTCCTCCCCGGCGGCCTCGGCTGGTACCGCCTCGCCTTCACCCTGCCGCCCGCCCTCGCGGGCAAGCGGATCTCGGTGGAGTTCGACGGCGTCTACATGGACTCCTCCGTCTACTGCAACGGCAAGGAGGCCGGCCGCCACCCCTATGGCTACACCGGCTTCGCCTTCGACCTGACCGACCTGGTGCACACCGACGGCACCACCGAGAACGTGATCGCGGTCAAGGTCCAGAACCGGCTCCCCAGCAGCCGCTGGTACTCGGGCAGCGGCATCTACCGCGAGGCCCGCCTGGTGATCACCGAGCCGGTGCACGTGGCCCGCTGGGGCACCCGCGTCACCACACCCCGGATCTCCGCCGAGCGGGCCGTCGTCCGGGTCGACACGTCGGTCGTCAACGCGTCGGGCGCGGGCGCCGACGTCGAGGTCGTCTCCCGGATCGTCGACCCGAAGGGCCGGACGGTCGCCCGCACCTCCTCCACGGCCGCCGTCACCGACGAGAGGACCGAGACCCACGAACTCACCGTCCGGCGCCCCGAGCTGTGGGACATCGCGGCCCCGCACCGCTACACGCTGCACACCGAACTGCGCGTCGGCGGCAGGATCACCGACACCTACCGCACGCCCTTCGGCTTCCGCACCTTCCGCTTCGACCCGGACGAGGGCTTCTTCCTCAACGGCAAGCACCACAAGCTCAAGGGCGTCGACCTCCACCACGACCTGGGTGCGCTCGGCGCGGCCGTCAGCATCGACGCGGTCCGCCGCCAGATGGAGATCATGCGGTCCATGGGCGTCAACGCCCTGCGCACCTCCCACAACCCGCCCGCGCCCGAGGTGATCCAGGTCTGCGAGGAACTGGGCGTCGTCATGCTGGTGGAGGCGTTCGACTGCTGGCGCACCGGGAAGAACCGGTACGACTACGGCCGGTTCTTCGAGGAGTGGTGCGAGAAGGACGCCACAGAGATGGTGCTGGCGGCCCGCAACTCGCCCGCCGTGCTGATGTGGTCCATCGGCAACGAGGTCCCCGACTCCACCTCCACCGCCGGCCTCGCCATGGCCGACCGGATCATCGCCGCGATCAGGGCCGCGGACGACACCCGCCCGCTGATCATCGGCTCCGACAAGTACCGCCGCCTTCCCGCCAAGGGCTCCGCGGCCGACCTGATGCTGGCCAAGCTGGACGGCCTCGGCCTCAACTACAACACCGCCAAGTCGGTGGACCAGCTGCACGCGGCCTACCCTCACCTCTTCCTCTTCGAGTCCGAGTCCTCGTCGGAGACCTCGACCCGGGGCGAGTACCAGGAGCCCGAACACCTCAACACCGGCGAGAACTACACACCCGGAAGGCGCGGGACCTCCTCGTACGACAACAACCTCGCCTCCTGGACCATGAGCGGCGAGTACGGCCACAAGAAGGACCGGGACCGCAAGTGGTTCACCGGGCAGTTCCTGTGGTCGGGCATCGACTACATCGGCGAGCCCACGCCGTACGACGTCTTCCCGGTCAAGGCGTCCTTCTTCGGCGCGGTCGACACCGCGGGCTTCCCCAAGGACATGTACTACCTGTTCCAGAGCCAGTGGACCGACAAGCCGATGGTCCACCTGCTGCCGATGACCTGGAACCACGCCGAGGGCGACACGGTCGAGGTCTGGGCGTACGCCAACGTCGACACCGTCGAGCTGTTCCTCAACGGAAAGTCCCTGGGCGTACGGCGGTTCGACACCAAGAAGACCGTCGACGGCCGCACGTACCTGGAGACGACCGAGGCGACCGGCGACGACAAGAACTTCACCGACGGCCCCTACCCCGGCAGCTACACCAGCCCCAACGGCAGCGCCGGCAAGCTCCACCTGACCTGGAAGGTGCCCTACCGGCCGGGCGAGCTGAAGGCCGTCGCGCGGCGGGACGGCAAGGTGGTGGCCACCGACGTGCTGCGCACCGCCGGCGCCCCGCACGCGATACGTCTGACGCCGGACCGCAAGTCCCTGGCCGCGGACGGGCGTTCGCTGGTCTTCGTGACCGCCGAGGTGGTCGACCGGCGCGGTGTGGTGGTGCCCGACGCGGAGCACCTGCTCTCCTTCGAGGCGGCGGGCGGCTCCCTCGCCGGGCTCGACAACGGCCGCCAGGAGAGCGCCGAGCGCTACCAGGCGAGCACCCGCACCGCCTTCCACGGCAAGGCCCTCGCCATCGTCCGCTCCGGCACGAAGGCGGGCACGGTGAAGGTGACCGCCCGCGCCGACGGCCTGCGCGCCAGCACGGCGACCGTCCGCGCCACCCGGGCGGGGGACCGGACCGAGACCGCTCCGCCCGCCTTCCGGCCGGAGCACCCCGCGCCCCTCGACTACCCGCATGCGGACGCCAGTTACTCCGGCCGCCCGGACGCCCTGCCCGCCGCCATGCTCGACGGCGACCCGGCCACCGGCTGGTCCAACGGCTTCTACAAGCAGGCCACGGCCCTGCTGCCCGCCTTCGACGGGGCCCGCACCGAGGACTGGGTCACGGTCGACCACGGACGCACCCGCGGCTTCGACCGGGTGGACGTCTCCTTCACCGTGGACGCCACGCACAGCCTGCCCGCGGCGATCGAGGTGGCGGTGTGGGACGGCCGTGCGTGGCGGGCCGTGGAGGACGCGGCGATCGACTGGGCGACCGCCTCCGACGCCCCGACCGTGATCACCTTCAAGGCCGTCCGCGGCTCCCGGATCCGGCTCACGATGACGAGCCGCCACCCCGACGAGGCCCGGGGTGCCCTCCGCATCAGCAGGCTGGAGACCCCGGCCGCCTGAGCCCTCGGATGCGACGGTCCGGGCGGGCGGCGAACAGGCCAGTCCCGTCCGGACCGTTGACGGGGCGTCACATCAGCCACAACCATGGCGTGCATCCGCATCTGGGAGCGCTCCCACGCCGAGCGCCACCCGCACCTCCCCAGAGGAGCCCAGACGTGAAACGACGCAGAACCGCCCTGTTGTCCCTGACGGCCCTCCTGGCGACCGCGCTCACCGCGCTGCCCTCCGCACCGGCCGGGGCCGAAGAGACCGAGCAGGTCAGGAACGGCACCTTCGACACCACCACGGACCCCTGGTGGACGACCAGCAACATCACCGCGGGTCTGTCCGACGGCCGGCTCTGCGCCGACGTCCCCGGCGGCACCACCAACCGCTGGGACGCCGCCGTCGGGCAGAACGACATCACCCTGGTCAAGGGCGAGTCGTACCGCTTCTCCTTCAGCGCGACCGGCACGCCCGCGGGACACGTCGTGCGGGCGATCGTGGGTCTGTCGGTGTCGCCCTACGACACCTACCACGAGGTGACACCGCAGCTCAGCGTCTCCGGCGACACCTACTCCTACAGCTTCACCTCGCCCGTGGACACCGCCCAAGGCCAGGTCGCCTTCCAGCTCGGCGGCAGCGCGGACCCCTGGCGCTTCTGCATGGACGACGTCTCGCTGCTCGGCGGGGTGGCGCCGGAGCCGTACGAGCCCGACACCGGGCCCCGGGTCCGCGTCAACCAGGTCGCCTATCTGCCCGCCGGACCGAAGAACGCCACCCTGGTCACCGACGCCACGGCGAAACTGCCCTGGGAGCTGAAGACCTCCGGAGGGAAGGTGGTCGCCCGGGGCACGACCGTGCCGCGCGGCGTCGACGCCTCCTCCGGGCAGAACGTCCACTCGATCGACTTCGGCGCCTACCGCACGAAGGGCACGGGCCTCACGCTGGTCGCCGACGGCGAGACCAGCCGCCCCTTCGACATCGACGCGAGCGCCTACGAGCGGCTCCGGGTGGACTCGGCGAAGTACTACTACACCCAGCGCAGCGGCATCGCGATACGCGAGGACCTGCGGCCCGGCTACGGCCGCCCGGCCGGGCACGTGGGCGTGGCACCCAACAAGGGCGACACCTCCGTGCCGTGCCAGCCCGGCGTCTGCGACTACAGCCTGGACGTCAGCGGCGGCTGGTACGACGCCGGCGACCACGGCAAGTACGTCGTCAACGGCGGCATCTCCACCTGGGAGGTGCTGAGCACCCACGAACGCGCGCTGCACGCCCGCACCGGCGACGCCGGCAAGCTCGGCGACGGCACGCTCGCCATCCCCGAGAGCGGCAACAAGGTCCCCGACATCCTCGACGAGGCCCGCTGGGAGCTGGAGTTCCTGCTCAGGATGCAGGTTCCCGACGGAAAGCCGCTGGCCGGCATGGCCCACCACAAGATGCACGACGAGCAGTGGACCGGGCTGCCGCTGCTGCCCAGTGACGACCCGCAGAAGCGCGAACTGCACCCGCCGTCCACCGCGGCCACTCTGAACCTCGCGGCCACGGCCGCACAGGCGGCCCGCCTCTACCGGCCCTACGACAAGGCGTTCGCCGGCAGGGCGCTGGCAGCCGCCCGCAAGGCCTGGTCGGCGGCGCTCGCCCACCCCGACCGCTACGCCTCCGAGAGCGACGGCATCGGCGGCGGCGCCTACCCCGACAGCGACGTCACCGACGACTTCTACTGGGCGGCGGCCGAGCTGTACCTCAGCACGGGGGAGAAGCGGTTCGAGGAGTACGTCCTGAAGTCGCCGGTCCACAAGGCCGACATCTTCAGCCCGCTCGGCTTCGACTGGGCACGCACGGCCGCGGCGGGGCGGCTCGACCTCGCCACGGTGCCGAACAAGCTGCCCGGCCGGGACAAGGCCCGCCGGTCCGTCGTCCAGGGCGCCGACCGCTACCTGGCCACGCTGAAGGCACACCCCTACGGCATGCCGTACGCCCCGGACGGCAACAAGTACGACTGGGGCTCCACCCACCAGATCCTCAACAACGCCGTCGTCCTCGCCACCGCGTACGACATCACCGGCGTCACGAAGTACCGGGACGGAGCGCTCCAGAGCATGGACTACATCCTGGGCCGCAACGCCCTGAACATCTCCTACGTCACCGGCTACGGCGAGGTCAGCGCCCAGAACCAGCACAGCCGCTGGTACGCCCGCCAGCTCGACCCGAACCTGCCGAACCCGCCGAAGGGCACCCTCTCGGGTGGGCCGAACTCGAGCATCCAGGACCCCTACGCACAGAGCAAACTCCAGGGCTGTGTCGGCCAGTTCTGCTACATCGACGACATCCAGTCCTGGTCGACCAACGAGCACACGATCAACTGGAACGCCGCCCTGACCCGCATGGCCGCCTTCGTGGCGGACCAGGGGTAGGGGGTGTCCGCGAAGTCCCGCCTGCCCTGCGACGCCCGGCACGCTCCCCCAAGCTCTTCGAGCAGGGGGGACCCCCACTCGCCGCACCGGTCGAACACCCGCGTACAACCAGTACGCGGGCGTCCGCCCGGCACGCCGAGAGCACGCACCGAACGCCGCAGTGCCCGCCCTCCGGGCGGACGACGGGACTTCGCGGACACCCCCTGACCTGACGAGCGCGCCGGGTGCCGGGGGAGTGGGCCGACAGGACGCCTCCGGCACCCGCGCGTAGCGTGGTGACATGCACGCGGTGCGGGTAGACGGCATCGAGGTCGCCTACGACCGGGTGGGTCAGGGCCCGCCCCTGGTGCTCGCGCACGGCGCCACCACCGACGCCCGCCTGTGGCGTCCGCAGGTCGCGGACCTGGCAGACGAGTTCACCGTGGTCGCCTGGGACGAGCCCGGGGCCGGCCGCTCCTCCGACGTACCGCCCTCCTTCGTGCTGGCGGACTACGCCCGCTGTCTGGCGGCCGTCATCGAGGACGTGGGCCTCGGCCCCGCCCATGTCGCGGGCCTGTCCTGGGGCGGGACCGTCGTACTGGAGCTCTACCGGCACCACCCCGAGCTCGTCCGGACGCTGGTCCTCGTCGACACCTACGCCGGGTGGAAGGGCTCGCTGCCCCCGGCGGAGGTGCGGTCGCGGGTCGAAGGGGCGGAGCGGATGCTCGCCGTCCCGGCCGAGGAGTTCGCGCCGACGATGCCGGCCCTGTTCGCCGGGGAACCACCCGCCGAAGCCGTACGCCTGCTGTCCCTGATGTCGGGCGACACCCGCCCCCAGACCCTGCGGAACCAGCTCACCAACATGGCGGAGGCCGACCAGCGCGACCTGCTGCCCAGGATCGAGGTGCCCACGCTCCTGCTGTGGGGCGAGCTCGACACGCGCTCGCCGGTGGAGCTCGTCGCCCGCCCGTTCCTCGAAGCGATCCCGGACGCCACGCTGGTCGTGCTCCCGGGCACCGGGCACTTCAGCAACATCGAGGCCCCGGAGCCGTTCAACCGGACCCTCCGGGAGTTCTGCCGCGCCCGTTCCTGACCGGACCGGCCACGGCCCGGCGCGGCCTGTCGTGCCCGACGAGTTCCCCGGGCCGTTCGTGGGCGGTCAGGGTGTGCAGGCGGGCCTGGTCGAGCGGCTCGTGCACCTCGACGTACTCGCCGTGCGGCAGCCGCTTGATCACGCCGGTCTCCCGGCCGTGCAGCACCAGCTCCCGGTCGCGCAGCTGCAGCCCCAGGCAGATCCGCCGGGTGACGACGAAGACGACCGCCGGGACGAGGAACATCGCGATCCGCACCGCCCAGGTCACCGTGTTGATCGACAGATGGAAGCGGGTCGCCACGATGTCGTTGCCGCCGCCCGCCAGCAGCACCAGGTAGAGGCTGATCCAGGCCGCCCCGATCGCCGTGCGGACCGGGCGGTTGCGCGGCCGGTCCAGCAGATGGTGCTCGTGCCTGTCCCCGGTGAACCTGGCCTCCAGGAGCGGGTACACGCCGATGAAGAGCAGCAGCAGCGGGAACACCACGATCGGGATGAACACGCCCAGCACCAGCGTGTGGCCCCACAGTGTGATCTCCCAGCCGGGCATGATCCGCACCAGTCCCTCGGCGAAACCGAGGTACCAGTCGGGCTGGGCGCCCGTGGACACCTGGTCGGCGCGGTAGGGGCCGTACGACCACACCGGGTTGATCGTCGCCACCGCCGCCATCAGCGCGAGCACCCCGAACACCAGGAAGAAGAAGCCGCCCGCCTTCGCCAGGTACACCGGCATGAAGGGCGCGCCCACGACGTTGCGTTCGGTGCGCCCGGGGCCCGCGAACTGGGTGTGCTTGTGGTATACGACCAGCAGCACGTGGACGACGATCAGTGCCGCCATGACCCCGGGGATCAGCAGGACGTGCAGCGAGTAGAAGCGGGCCACGATGTCGTCGCCGGGGAACTCGCCGCCGAACAGGAACATCGCCAGGTACGTCCCCACGATCGGCACCGACAGCAGCGCGCCGTGCACGAACCTCAGGCCCGTGCCCGACAGCAGGTCGTCCGGCAGCGAGTAGCCGAACAGGCCCTCGAACAGGCCGAGGAAGAGCAGCAGCCAGCCGAACAGCCAGTTGACCTCACGCGGCTTGCGGAACGAGCCCGTGAAGAAGTGCCGCATCATGTGCGTCAGCATCCCGGCGACGAAGACCAGCGCCGCCCAGTGGTGCAGCTGCCGGATCAGCAGGCCGCCGCGCACGTCGAAGCTGATGTCCAGCGTGGAGGCGTACGCCTCGGACATGCGCACGCCGTTCAGCGGCGTGTAACTCCCCTGGTAGGTCACCTCGTTCATCGACGGATGGAAGAACAGCGTCAGATACACGCCGGTGAGGACCAGCACCACGAAGCTGTACAGGCAGATCTCGCCGAGCAGGAAGGACCAGTGGTCGGGGAACACCTTGCGCAGGTACTTCCGGCCGAGCGTGTGGGTGCCGAGCCGGCCGTCGAACCAGTCCGCGAGCCGCTCACCGCGTCCGGCGCTCACGCCGCCTCCCTGGGCAGGTGGGCGAGCTTGTCCGGGTTGGCGACGACGTAGATGCCGCACACCCGGTCGCCCTCCGGGGTGAGGTCCAGGACCAGGACGGCGTAGGGCGCGTCGCCGTCGAACAGGACCGCCGCGTCGTCGCCGTTGACGCGCCGGTAGCGGAACACCGGGTTGCTCGGGCCGCCTCGTCCGGAGGTGAGCAGCCGGGCCACCTTGTCCCGGCCGTGCACCGGGCGCAGGCTCGCCGGCCTGCGCTTGCCGCCGGCGTCCGTCCACGCCGTGACGTCCGGCGCGAGCACCTCCATCAGCTCGGCGATGTCCCCGCCGAGCGCCGCCCGCACGAACCGCTCGGTCGCCTCCCTACGCACCCGCGGATGCGCCTCGTACCGGGGCCGCCGCGCGTGCACATGCTCCCGGGCCCGGTGCGCCAACTGCCGTACGGCGGCGGGGGAGCGGTCGATGATCTCGGCTATCTCTGCGTGCGGGTAGCCGAACACCTCGCCCAGGACGAACACGGCCCGCTCCAGCGGGGTCAGCGCCTCCAGGACCACCAGCATCGCCAGCG
This sequence comes from Streptomyces sp. NPDC050164, assembly GCF_044459945.1. Taxonomy (NCBI): domain Bacteria; kingdom Bacillati; phylum Actinomycetota; class Actinomycetes; order Kitasatosporales; family Streptomycetaceae; genus Streptomyces; species Streptomyces sp. NPDC050164. The sequence continues at coordinate 246,770 of NZ_JBITJK010000003.1, read as the reverse complement.
ACACCGACTCGGAGCGCAGGGCCGGGCCGTCGGCGGTGTCGGCTCCCTCGTCGGCGACCAGGGGTTCGGGCAGCCAGGAGCCCACGTACGTCTCCTGCCTGCGGCTGATCACGGCGCGGCGCCGCAGCGCGTGGTTGACCGCCACCCGAACCAGATAGGCCCGGGGATTGTCGACGCCGGCCAGGGGAGCGCCCCCGCCGCGGGCCGTCCAGGACAGCCATGTCTCCTGCAGGACGTCCTCGGTGTCGGCGACGCTGCCGAGCATGTTGTAGACGACGCCGAACAGCAGCTCGCGATGGTCGACGAACACCCCGGTCGCCTCGTCGAGCGGGGCTGCGGTGCCGGTTACGGGGATCTCGGTCATGCGTGGTCCTCCCAGAGACGCGCTCACTACTGCGAGCCGGGCGGGGCCCCGGAATGTGACATCGGGCGGTGTGATGTGATGCAGGTCTCAGCGGATGACCGACGGCGCACTTCCTCCGGTACCGTCGGTCCTACCATCTGACCTGGGGGTATTTACGAGTCAGTACCCGAGCGGTACCGTGAAGGCATGCCAGCTCTCAACGTGGAGTTCAGCGACCGCGAACTTGAGGACCTGCGGCAGATCGCCAAGGAGCGCGGTACGTCCATGAAGGCACTCGTGCGGGAGGCGGCCGCGGCCGACATAGCCCGCCACCGGGCCCTCCAGGAGGGCGCGGAGGCCTTCCGCAGGTTCTTCGCGACCCACGCCGATGAGTTCGCCGCCGCCTTCCCCGACGACGAACCGCCCAGCAAGGGCGAAGGGCGGGCCGCCTGACCGATGGCACCCGTCATCCATATCGACGTGCCGTGGCTGCTCCAGCGCCACGAGGAGGTCCTGCCGGACCAGCCCACCGTCAACGACTTCTCCGCGCTCGTCGCCGCCGTCGCCCGGCACCGCGTCGACCCGCCGCGCCTCGGGGTGAACTCCGACGCGGCCTGGCGGGCCGCCGCCCTGCTGCACACCATCACCGTGCTCCGGCCGCTGCCCTCGGCCAACGCCCGCTTCGCGTGTGCGACGGCCGTGGCGTACATGTTCGTCAGCGGTGTCGGCATCGACCCGCCCTACGGCGCCCTCGTCGACCTCGCCCGCGACCTGATGTCCGGCACGGCCGACGTCTACGGCGCGGCGGACCGGCTGCGGTCCTGGCAGATCTGAAAATGTCGAAAACCGGTGCGACCGGCGCGTATCCGTTCCCGTTTCTGACTTTCTGTCAAGGGCCTTGATGTTGCACGGGCGCCTTGTTGGTCGTGTGGGGGTTGTGCAAGAGTGAAACGCACGTGCGGGGGGAATGGCCGAGTGTCGCACGCGTTTTGCAGACCGGGTCCGATTCGCCGTCGGTGAATTCGCACCCCCCGCGCCGCGCCAAAAAAGGTACGCACCAACCGGGCTCCTTTTTCGGCGGCAGGACTTCTGTGTGTCGCTTGCGCGTGGGAAGGAACCATCTCAGTGCCCACCCCCCACCCCCCTCGTCCCCCCTATCCCCCGCCCGGCGGGGATCACGGGGAATCCGATGAATCTCTCGCCGCCCCGCTGAGAGGCAGCCCGGAGGGCGAGGTCGCCGCCCATTCCGTCGCGCTGCTGATGGCGCGGCACTGGCAGCCGGTGCACGAGTACGCGGTCATCTGTCTCGCCTCGTCGGCGCAGGTCGCCGAGATGGTCACGGGAATCGCCTTCCACCGGACGCTGAACCGCCTCGCCTTCGGCGAGTCGGCGGTCGCGCTGCGCCCGGCGCTTCTGGTGACCGTGCGCGACACGGTCCGGGAGTGGTCCGGCGACGACCGGATATCCGCCGTACTGTCGGCGTTGCAGAAACCGGCCGGAGGGCGCGGGCTGCGCGCGGCGACGTCCATGACGCCCGAAAATCGCGTCCTCGCGGAGCGGGCATTTCAGGCACTTCCCGCAGTCGCGCGCTGTTTGCTCTGGCACGTCGAGGTCGAGGCCGATCCTTTAAGCGTCCCGGCCGGTCTGCTGGGTATAGATACCGACATCGCGTCGGCCGCACTCGAACAAGCGCGTGACAAATTCCGCGAGGGTTGTGTACATGCCCATCGCGAACTCGCGCCGACCCAGGACTGCCGCTTCTACAACCGCCTCCTCGACGTCCCGATCCGCCGGGGCGGCGCACTGCTGCCCGACGTCCAGGAGCATCTGGCGGAGTGCCGTCATTGCCGGAACGCGGCCGAACAACTGAGCCATTTCGAGGGCGGGCTGGGCACGTTGATCGCCGAAGCGGTGCTCGGCTGGGGCGCCCGCCGCTACCTCGACTCGCGCCCGGGCCGGTCTTCGCACGGCACGCGGGGCGGGCGCGCGGGCCGGCGCGGCTCAGGGCGGGGCGACGGGCGGCCCGTGGGCGGGCGCCACCGCCTGCTGTCACGGATCCCCATGCAGGTCCGCCGGGTTCCGGGCGTGCGCATCCCGGGAGCGCTGCGCTCCTCACGGGCGCTGCTCTCGGGCGTCGGCGCGGTGTCGGCCGGGGTACTGGCGACCGTGCTCATCATCAGCGCGTCGTCCTACGACGGCGGCCAGGCCGACCCGGCCGGCTCCAACAGCGCCGCCGGCGGCAACGGCGCCGAGTCCCTCACGCCGCCCGGCACGGCCGGGCTTCCCACGGCACCGGGCGTGACGCGGCTGCGCAACGCCGGCGCCGGCCTGTGCCTCGACGTCCGGGACCTGCCCAAGGAGGGCTCGGGGACGCAGCTGGCGGAGTGCTCGACGGCGTGGACCCAGCAGTGGACGTACGAGAACGACGGGCTGCTGCGCAGCGTCGCCGATCCCGGCCTGTGCCTGGACTCGCACAAGGACGCCGGCGTCGTCGTCCTCGGCACCTGCGCCGAGGACGACGCCGAGCGGGGCCACGACGTGCGCTACGACCTCACCGTGCAAGGGGAGTTGCTGCCCCGCTGGGACGAGCAGCTCGCCCTCGCCTCCACCAACGACGACCCCGGTGCCGACGTCGTGGTCAAGGTCCGCGACCGCTCCGACGCACAGCGCTGGCAGGCCGAGCCCGTCCCGACGACGGCGGGTTCCCTGTCGATCGAGGAGCAGGAGGGGCCCACGGCCCGGCAGGTGACCCTGCCCCACGGCCGTACGGTGTGACCACGAGTCCCGGGGCCTGAGCGGGGCTGCGCGGCGCACGCGTCGCGCAGCCCACCTGTCAGGCCGGAGCCTCGATGAGGTCGCCCGGACCGATTGTGCCCGGCGTGGCGTGGCCCGACAGGGCCAGAGTGAGGTCGAGTTCGGCCAGCAGACACCGGATGACGTGTTCGACGCCCGGCCGGCCGTCGAGACCGAGACCGTAGACGTACGGGCGCCCGACGAGGACGGCGCGGGCGCCGAGGGCGAGTGCCTTGAAGATGTCGTCGCCGGTGCGGATGCCGCTGTCGAAGAGGACGGTGAGCCGGTCGCCCACGGCCTGAGCCACGCGGGGCAGCGCGTCGGCCGCCGCGACGGACCCGGCCACCTGGCGCCCGCCGTGGTTGGAGACGACGACACCGTCCATGCCCGCCTGTGCGGCCTGCCGCGTCGTCCGGGTGCAGCACTCCCTTGAGGACGATCGGGCCGTCCCAGTTCTCCCGCAGGAACGCCAGGTCCGGCCAGCTCTTCGCCGGGTCGGCGAACATCCCGACGAAGTGCATCACGGCCGCGTTCGGATCCTCGTGCACCGGCTTGGCCAGACCCGCCTGGAATGCCGGGTCCGAGAAGTAGTTGGCCGTGCCGACGCCGTGCAGGAACGGCAGATACGCCTGGTCGAGATCGCGCGGCCGCCACGCCAGCAGCGGCGTGTCCAGGGTGACCACGAGCACGCTGAACCCGGCCGCCCTCGCTCGGCTCAGGAAACTGCGGGCCACCTCGGGGTCCCTGGGCCAGTACAGCTGGAACCACCGCTCGGCGTCGCCCATCGCCTCGGCGACCTGCTCCATGGGCGTGCTCGACGCGGACGACAGGACGAAGGGCACGCCCTGCGCGGCGGCGGCCCGGGCCGCGGCGGACTCGGCGTCCGGGTGCATGATCGACAGCACGCCGACCGGGGCCAGCGCCAGCGGAGCCGGCAGGGCGCGGCCCAGCACCTCGACCGACAGGTCCCGTTCGTGCACGTCCCGCAGCATGCGCGGCGCGATCCGACGACGCTCCAGGGCCGCCCGGTTGGCGCGGGCCGTGCTGCCGTTGCCCGCGCTGCCCGCCACATAGCCGACCGGGCCGGGCCCGAGCCGCTGCTCGGTCAGCTCCTCCAGCCGGGTCAGATCGGTGGGCAGCCGCGGTACGGCACCCGTCATCCCGTTCAGATAGATCTCGTACTGGAAGTCCGCCCAGTGCTTGCCCACCGTACGCAACCGCCTCTCGCTGTCTCTTCGTTGAGACCGTGCCCCACGGCCGACGATACCGAGCGGTATGCGCGACGGCGGATCAGGGGCGGCTCCCCGCCGCGTCCAGGAGGCGGGCGAGTGCGTGCGGCTGCGAGAACATCGGCCAGTGTCCGGTGTCCAGCTCCACGAGCTCCCAGCTGTCGCTCTTGAGGAGTTCGGCCACCGCCGGCATCGGCTCGTCCCCGTCGAGCAGGCACTTCACATACGTCGCCGGGAGTTCGCCCAAGGAACCGGCGAGCACGGCCGGTTCGGTGAGCGTGGCACCCGGGTGCGGGGTCGAACCGACGATCCGGGCGATCTGCTCGTCCGTCAGCCCCTGCCCCGCGTAGTCCGGCGCGCCGAGCGGCGGCCAGAACCCGTCGTGCTCGGCGATCGACTGCCGTACGGGGTCGCTCGGCCAGCCCGACAGGAACGACTCGCCGTCCACCGGCACGTTCGCGTCGACGAACACCACGCGCCGCAACCGCTCCCCGATCCGCTCGGCGGCCTGCCCGACCGGTATGCCCGAGTAGCTGTGCCCCACGAGGACGACATCGCGCAGGCCGAGGCGCTCCACCTCGTCGACGATGTCCCGCACGTGCGTCTGCTGCCCGGCCGCCGCACCCTGCTTCTCGGCGAGGCCCGAGAGCGTCAGCGGATGGACGTCATGCCCGGCGCCGCGCAGCTCCGCGGCCACCTCGTCCCACGCCCACGCCCCGAGCCACGTCCCTGCCACCAGTACGAAGTTGGTCATGCCGACAACTTAGCCGAGGGGTCCGACAACGCCCCCTCGGCACCGGGCCCGGTGATCGGCGGCACCGGCACGTCGGCCGTCCGGGCCAGCCGCGCGCCCTGCGGCCCGTACACCGCACGGGGTTCGGGGAACAGCCGCAGCAGCGTCAGGAACAGCACCGCCGCCGCCACCAGCGACACGGGCAGACCGATGTCGACGCCGTTCGCGAGGTCGCCGAGCGGCCCGACGAACTGCCCGGGCATGTTGGTGAAGAGGACGCCGATCAGCGCCGAGACCCACCAGGCGGTCATGCCCCGCCAGTTCCAGCCGTGCGCGAACCAGTAACGGCCGCCGCGCTGACGGCGGTTGAAGACCTGGAGCGCCTCCGGGTCGTACCAGCCGCGCCGCGTCCAGTAGCCCAGCATCATCACGACCATCCACGGAGTGGTGCAGGTGACGATCATCGTGGCGAAGGTCGAGATGGACCGCACGAGGTCCAGCCCGAACCGGCCCGCGAAGACGAACCCGATCGACAACGCGCCGACCAGCAGCGTCGCCCGGACCCGGGACAGCCTCGGGAACACCGACGAGAAGTCGAGCCCGGTCCCGTAGAGCGCCGTCGTGCCCGTCGCCATGCCGCCGATCAGCGCGAGCAGGCACACCGGCAGGAAGAACCAGCCCGGCGAGATCGCGAGCAGCCCGCCCACGAAGTCGGGGGCTGCCGGATCGACGTACTGCGGCGCCTTGTTCGCGATGATGCTCGCGGTCGTCAGGCCGAACAGGAACGGCAGCAGCGTCGCGAGCTGCGACAGGAACGCGGCCCCGATCACCTTCCGGCGCGGGGTGCTCGCCGGGATGTAGCGCGACCAGTCGCCGAGGAACGCCCCGAACGACACCGGGTTCGACAGCACGATCAGCGCCGCCCCGATGAACGACGGCCAGAACAGTGCCGTCGTCGCCGCGTCCGCCGAGTCGGTGAAGACGCCCGCGTACGAGGGGTCGAAGTCATCCGCGAACGCCGCGGCGCCGAGCAGGAACAGCGCGCTCGCCGAGGTCACCGCGATCTTGTTGACGAACAGCATGAACCGGAAGCCGTAGACGCACACCGCGAGGACCAGCACCGCGAACAGCGCGTACGCGACGGCGTAGGACAGGTCTTCCCGGGCGAGACCGAAGAGCCGGTGGGCGCCGCCGACCAGGGCGTCGCCGGAGCTCCATACCGAGATGGAGAAGAACGCCACGGCCGTCAGCAGGGACAGAAACGAGCCGACCACGCGGCCGTGCACACCCAGGTGCGCGGACGACGACACGGCGTTGTTGGTGCCGTTGACCGGGCCGAACACCGCCATCGGGGCCAGGATCAGCGCGCCCGCGACGACCCCGAGGAGCGTGGCCGCGAGGCCCTGCCGGAAGGAGAGGCCGAACAGGATCGGGAAGGCGCCCAGGACGCAGGTGGAGAAGGTGTTGGCGCCGCCGAAGGCGAGCCGGAACAGGTCCAGCGGGGTGGCGGTGCGCTCGGCGTCGGGGATGCGGTCCACACCGCGGGTCTCGACCTCCGTCAGGGACGGGGGAGACGGGGCGGGGGAGGGGAGGTCGGTGCCCGGGGGACGTTCGGCCGACGAGGACAAGAGGGCTCCAGCGGAGACGGGGCGGTGGCGCGGCGGCGTGGCGGACGGCCGCTCGCCGGTGCCTGGGTGTGCGGCGGCGTGCGGATCCCGTCCTCTGGGGTGCTGCCGACGGTAGGGGGCCGCTGGCGAACGACACCAGAGGACGGTTCATCCAGTCGCGGTGTTGTCAGTGGACGAATCCTCCACTGAGGCGGTCACTCCTCGTCATCCGTGTGCTCGGCGTGATCCGCTTGGTCGGGCTCGGCGTCCGGCCCCTGGGCCCGGACCCGCTGTACGTGTTCGAGGGAGTCGCGCAACTCCGTGAGCCAGTCGTCGGTGTGACGCTGGACCAGGCGTACGCACCAGGCCAGCGCGTCGCTGCGGCTGCGGGCGACGCCGCCGGCGATCAGGGTGTCGAGGACCTGGCGCTCCGGCTGGCGCAGCCGCGTCATGACGGGCGCGGCCACGTGCGTGAAGAGGGTGCGCCGCCCGCCGCACTCCACACCCCAGGACACCTTCCGGCGGAACCGGTGCTCGGCCTCCCGGGCCACGGCCATCCGGTCCTCACGCGTTCGTTCCCGGAACTCCTGCACCCGGCTCTCCAGGGCCGCCTCCCGCTCGGCGGCCGGGGCGTCCTCGGCCAGCCGGGGTTCGGGGATGCGGCCGATCACGGTGATCTCCTCGCGGTCGACCGTGATCTCGGTCAGCTCCTCGAAGAGGTCGTCGGGAAGACGGCCGGCGAACCAGCCGCGCAGTTTCTCTCGCTGCTCTGTCGTAATCATGTAATGACGATTACTCGCCCGGAGCATGAACACAAGGGGCCGCAAAGCAGTCGGCCCAGAGCGGAATCGGAATGTTTCAGGCCTATTGACGAACACGCAGAAATCAGCCATCTGGCCGCTTCGTGACCTCGGAGTCCGCGCAGTTACGGGCTTCACGCGGGCGCATTCCGTAACTTCGCGCCACTGATTCAATACGCAATGTTACTGAAACCGGTGGGGTCGATGTGTGTTTCGGTGGCGGACTCGGCAGACTCGCGCTCGCCGTCCCGGGCACCGACCGAGCACGGGCCGGCACACCCTGTAATCGAGCGGAAGGATGCACACAATGCGGAACACCGCGCGCTGGGCCATGACCCTCGGCCTGACGGCCACCGCCGTCTGCGGACCCCTCACCGGGGCCGCGCTCGCCAGTCCGGGTCAGGCCCCCACCGCGCTCTACGCCCCGTCGGCCCTCGTTCTCACGGTGGGCCACGGGGAGGGCGCGGCCGCCGCGACTCCGGAACGCGCGGTCACCCTGACCTGTGCCCCGACGTCCTCCGGCACCCACCCGGTCGCTGGCTCCGCCTGCGCGCAGCTGCGCGGCGTCGGCGGCGACATCCACGCCCTGACCGCGAGGGACGGCGTGATGTGCACCAAGCAGTACGACCCGGTGGTCGTCACCGTCGACGGTGTCTGGCAGGGCAAGAGGGTCTCGTACGAGCGCACGTTCTCCAACGAGTGCGTGAAGAACGCCTACGGTTCCGGCGTCTTCGCGTTCTGATAGGCCGGGATCGCGCCGTTCCCGTGAGGCACAGGGGCTCGAGGCTGGGGAGCCGGGCCGCTGTCGCGGGGACCTGCGATCTCGTACAAGGGGGCCGGCGGGCGGTGTGGGGCCGCCCGCCGGCCCCTGGACTCACCGGCCACCGCGCACCGGGCTCAGACCCGGTCGCGGTGGCTCGTGTCGCACCACGGATAGCGGCGGCTGCGGCCGCAGGTGCACAGGGCCACGCGGAAGCGGTCCGAGGTGACGACGGAACCGTCCTCCAGCTCCACCTCCACCGGGCCCTCCACCAGCAGCGGGCCCTTGCGCTGGACCGTGATGCGGCGCGGCGCCGCGGACCGGTCAGACGGGGAGTTCGGCACGGACGACCACCAGCTCTTCCTTGTCCTCGGCGGCGGGCAGCAGCCCCCGCTCCCGCAGCCAGCGTTCCCGGCCGAGCAGCACCGGGCCGAACGCGATCCGTCGCCGGCGCGTCACCGCGGCCTTCAGGCCGGACGAGCGCAACTGCCCGACGCTCAGCTCCGGGCCGCTGAGCGCGGACTGCACCACCAGCAGCACCCCGCCCGGACGCAGCAGGCCGGGCGCCTCCCGGCAGATCCGGTCCACGACCAGCCGTCCGTCGTCGCCCGCGTCCCAGGCGCGGGCCGCGCCCCTCGCCCGTCCGGCACCGCCCGGCGCCGGCACGTACGGCGGGTTGGCCAGGATCAGGTCGAACGACTCCCCGCGCACCGGGTCGAAGAGATTCCCGTGCCGGATACGGACGGGGAGTCCCGCCCGCGCAACGTTCAGCCGCGCGGCCCACACCGCCCTCCATGACACGTCCACGGCGGTCGCACGAAAGCCCCGGCGCGCGGCCTCCAAGGCCAGGGCACCGGTGCCGGTGCCGACGTCCAGGACCTCCGCGCCCGGCGGCAACGGCTCGTCGGACAGGGCGCCGGCCAGCAGCTCGGTGTCCTCCTGCGGGGCGTAGACGCCCGGGGGTACCAGTGGGTTCACGGCGCTCGGGTACCCGGGTATTCAGGGTATATGGGCTGCTTCGCGGGCAAGCGGGGCATGTAGTGACGAACGTGACGCACGCCAGTCGGCGAGCAGCCGGGCGCCGAAGCGGTCCTCGACGAACCCGGTGGCGTCGATCCCGAGCGCGACGTCCGGGGCCAGGTGCGGTTCGGCCTGAAGCAGACCGCCGATGACGTCGTGGCGCACCACCTGTTCGTGGACCGCGTCGGCCTCGACGTGCTCGTCGTAGAAATGCTCGGCCGCGGGCCCGGCACCGGTGCGGCGCATCGCCTCGGCGAGTCGCCGCGATCCCGGTGACGAGGTGATCTCGACCGTCGCGAAGTGGCCGACCAGGGCGCCCCTGAGGGCCCGGTGCAGGCCGAAGAGGGACATGAGGTTCACCGTGACCAGGGCCTCGGCGCACGCCGCGTCGAGGTAGCGGCCGTACGTGGTGTCCAGGCCCAGGTCCGTCATCAGGTCCGCGAACAGCCGGGCGTGCACACGGTCGGCGCGGCCACCGCCCCACTCGTCGAACTCCACCGCCGCCATCGCCGCCTTCGCCCGGCCCCACAGCCGCGGCAGCACCCAGGCGTGCGGGTCCGCCTCCTTGAGGTGGTAGAGGGAGCGCTGGGCCGCGTACTCGCGCAGGTGCCACAGCTCGCCCTCGTCGCGCAGGAAGTGGGTGACGCCCGTGCCGTCGACGGGCTCGACCAGGAGGTCCGCCAGTGCCTCGTCCACGCTGTCGTGGACCCGGGCGTCGGTGCGCAGAGCGGACAGGAAGCGGTGCTCGAGGGCCGCCCGGGTGCGCAACAGGTCGGGGTCCCACTCGCGATCGGGGGACACACCCGCGAACCCGCGGTAGTGCAGCTCGTAGCACAGGTACAGGGCGAGCTGGAGATCCTCGCCGTACACCGAGGCACGGACGACCTCCTCAAGGCCGGGCAGCCGGCCCGCGCCCCGCAGGTATGCCGCGACGGCCCTGCTCAGCGGGCCGCGCGGGGCGGGCAGTCCTGGCTCATCACGGTGGTGCTCCATGCGCGCCGGGTACCCGGCCGGCGTGTGGGGTCACCCACTCGCGCAACACCGGCGCGGCGGGGTACTCCGGCACCCCCGGGGGTGACCAGCGAGCCGGTGCACGAGGGCGACGCCTGGCCGGGCGTGCACGACCGGCTGCTGGAGTCCGAGATCCTCGTCATCGCCTCGCCGACCTGGCTCGGCGGGGCGTCCTCCGTCGCCCAGCGGGTGCTGGAGCGGATGGACGCGATGATGTCCGAGACCGACGACGAGGGCCGGCCGGTCGCCTACGACCAGGTGGCGGGCGTGGTCGCACCGGCAACGAGGACGGGGCGCATCATGTGATCAACGAGATCCCGGGCGTCCTGGAGGACATCGGCTGCACGATCCCCGGCCAAGCGTGGACCTACTGAACCAGGGGCCGGGCCCGGGCCCGGCTTCATCGACGCCGAGCGCGGCCGCGACTGGTCGCGGTCGACCGGGCGGGCCATGGCGGCCAACCTGCTCGGCGTGGCCCGGGCCCTGGCGCAGCGGCCGCTCGGCCCGCCGCCGCAGTGGCCCGGGCCCGCCCGGCCCCTCCTTATCGGTCCCCCTGGGACTCCTCCTGGGCGCGCGTGTTCGGGGTGATGGCCTCTGCGGCCTCGCCCCGGTGGCGTCGCTGCTCGGCGGAGTCCTGGGTGTGGTTCTCGGCGTCCTCGATCTCGCGCAGGACCTCCTCCAGCGCCGTCTCGGGCTTCTTGTCGGAGCCGTCGTGGTTCTTGTCCTGGGACACGGGGGTCTCCTTCCTGCGTTCGGTGCGTTCCTTGTCGTCTGCCGGTGCTCAGCTGGAGGCGATGCGCAGCGGCACCGGGTCGGGCGGGGCCGCCTCCTCGTTGCGGCGGGTGACTTCCGCCCACCAGGCGGGGCCGTCCTCGATGTGCCGCAGCAGCACGCCCTCGCGGATCGCCCAGGGGCAGACCGTGACGGACCTGATGCCGGTCAGTTTCATCGCGGTGTGCCCGACCACCGCTCCGGCCAGGCTCTGCGCGGCCCGCGGCGCTGAGATGCCGGGCAGCTGCGCGCGTTCGGCCGCGGGCAGGGCGGCCAGCCGAGGGATCGCCTCGCGCAGCGCCGCGCGGTGCAACTGCCGGTCCACGAACGGGCCGTGGCGTCCGGGCGGCGTACCGCACAGCCGTCCCAGTTGCTGGAAGGTGCGGGAGGTGGCGACCGCGGTGCGCGGGCCCTCCCAGCGGATCCGCGCCGCGACGTCCCGCAGCTGGTGGCGGACCTTGCGGCGCAGCGCCCGCACTCGCTCCGGCGACGGCGGGTCCTCGTCCTTGAAGAACTCGTGGGTGAGCCGCCCCGCGCCCAGCGGCAGCGACGCCACGAAGTCGGGCAACCGGCCGCGCCCGAAGGCGACTTCGAGCGAGCCGCCGCCGATGTCGAGCAGCGCGAGCGGCCCCGACCGCCAGCCCATCCAGCGCCGGGCACCGAGGAACGTCAGTTCCGCCTCGACCTCGCCCGGCAGCGTGCACAGGTCCACGCCGGTACGGGCCCGGACGGTGTGCAGCACCTCGTGCCGGTTCGGCGCGCTGCGCACCACGGCGGTCGCGAACGCCAGCGGGCAGGCCGCACCCCACCGGGTGGCGGTCCGGCTCGCCTCGGCGACCGCGTGCACCAGTTGTTCCACGGCCGGCTCCGGGATGGGTCCCCCCGGTGTGACCTGCTCGGACAGCCTGAGCCGCCACTTGGCGGTGTGCACCGGAAGCGGTACGCCACCGTCCGCGTCCGCGACGACCAGTCTGACCGTGTTCGATCCCACGTCCACCACGCTGATTCGCATGGGCCGTGGGTACCCACTTCTGGGAGAGGCCAACGATCGGGCCCCCGGAGTACGGCGAAGACACGCCACCGGGCAGGCCGGGGATCGTCACGCCATCTGGCGCCGCACCAGCTCGTGCAGCCGGCCGCTCGTGTCGGCGAGCAGCTGGGCGGGCGGGCCCTGCTGGACGACCTTGCCGTCCTCCATCACCACGACCCGGTCGGCGTCCAGCACGGTCGACAGCCGGTGGGCGATGACGATCCGGGTGGCGTTGAGGGCCTTGGTGCTCTCGATGACCGTGCGCTGGGTCTCGTTGTCGAGGGCGCTGGTCGCCTCGTCGAAGAAGAGGATGCGCGGCCGGCGGATCAGCGCCTGGGCGATCATCAGCCGCTGGCGCTGGCCGCCGGAGACGGCGCCGCTGCCCGAGACGATGGTGTGCAGGCCCATCGGCATCCGCTTGATGTCCTCGGCGAGACCGGCCATCTCGGCCGCCGCCATCGCCTCCTCCGGCGTGTACGGCTCCGTGCCGCAGATGACGTCCAGGATCGAACCGGTGAACGGCTGCGCGTGCTGGAGCACCACACCGCACTGGCGGCGCACCGCCGACTGGTCGAGCGCGGCCAGGTCCTGACCGTCGTAGAGGACGCTGCCCGACACCGGGCGGTCGAAGCCGATCAGCAGGCGCAGCAGTGTCGACTTGCCGCAGCCGCTCGGGCCGACGACCGCGACGAACTCGCCCGGCCGCACCTCGAACGACACGTCGTCCAGGACCAGCGGGCCGTCGTCCGAGTAGCGGAAGGACAGCCGCCGCGCCTCCAGCGCCCCGGACAGCGGGCCCGGACGCGTGCTCGCCGTGCGTACCTCCGGCGTCGCGTCCAGCACCGGTTTGATCTCCTCGAACATCGGCAGCGCGGCCACGGCCGAGACGAACGCGCTCGTCAGCTGGGTCACCGAGGTCAGCACCATCGTGACCGAGGTGTTGAAGGTGAGGAACGCGGCCGCCGACATCGAGCCCCGGGCCGGACCCGCCAGCAGCATGAACATCAGCAGCGTGCACAGCGGCAGATACACCGCGCCCAGCACCGACGTGAGGTTCTTGATGCGGCCGACCTTCTGCTGGAGCTCCCGGCTGCGCGCGAACTGGGACGCCCACGCGGCGTACGCGTAGTTCTCGGCGGCGGCCACCCGCAGCTTGGGCAGACCGCGCAGCGTCTGGAAGGCCTGGTTGTTCAGCTTGTTGGAGAGCACCACCAGCCGCCGCTGCCACCGCACCTGCCACAACCCGAGCCCCAGGAACACGGCCGCGATGACGACGAGCATGCCGATCGCGGCCATCGCCATCGGCACGCTGAACCACAGCAGCAGCCCCAGGTTCATCGCCCCGACCGTCACCGACTGGGTCACCGTCGGCCCGACTCCCGCCAGCAGCCTGCGGATCGAGCTGATGCCCATGGCAGCGCTGGCCAGTTCGCCGGTGGAGCGCTCGGTGAAGAACCTCGTCGGCAGCCTGAGCAGCCGGTCCCACACGGCCGGCTGGAGGGTGGCCTCGATGCGGCCCTCCAGCCGCAGGATGGTCAGGTTCTGCAACAGCATGAAGGCTGCCGCCACCACGCTGCTGAGCATCACCGCCAGGCACACCTGCACGATCAGGTCCGTCTGCGCCTTCGGCACGAACTCGCCGAGCACCTTGCCGGTCGCGATGGGCACCAGCGCGCCGATCGCCACCGTGACCAGCCCGCTGAGCAGCAGCCCCGTCAGGTCGCCGCGCGTGCCCTGCATGCAGAACCGCAGCAGTCTGAGTGGGCTGAGCCGCCGCTCGGGCAGCGGGCGGTAGAACATCACCGCGCGCGGCTCGAACTCGTCGGCGTTGGCCTTCTCGATCGGTGTCTCACGACCGGTGGACGGATGGACCGCCACATATCCGCCGCGCCGCCACAGCAGCGCCACCGGCGCTCCGGACAGGGCCCGGTGGCCGACCAGCGGCCCGACGTCGTCCCGCCACCAGCGGCCGTCCAGGCGCACGGCCCGGGTACGGACGCGGGAGGCCAGGGCGACCTGCTCGACCGGGTCGAGACGGTCGCCGCCGATGCCCTTCTGGGTGGGCTCGGTGAGGCTGATCCCGGCCGCCTGCGCGACGAGCTTGCACGCCGCGTACGTGGCGTCGGCGTCGGCCGCGGTGGTCCGCTTCGACGACCGCTTGCCGATGGAGGCGAGCAGTGTCTGGTCGGCCTGGGCGCGCACCGCCTCACCGGCCTTGATGCCCTCGGCCGTGCGCGACTCGTGGGTGCGCTCCAGCTGCTCGATCCAGCGGTCCAGCGTGGTCAGGAGCCGGTACTGCTGGTCGACCATGGTCTGCCACAGGGCCGGGTCCATCAGCAGGTCGGCCGCGGCCTCCGCGCCGTACAGCGAGCCGTACTGGACGCTGCCCGGTGGCACCTGCATCCAGAACACGTCGTCGTCCGTGGGCGCGGCGGCCCGCTCGGTGGCCATCGGCGCCTGGAAGAGGATGGACAGGCTGCGGCCCACCCCCAGGGCGAGGGCGTACTCCAGCGGACTCGTCGTCGGCGGCACGTACTGCGGGTTGCCGTACTCGTCGTACGACCAGGTCGCGGTGCTGGCGGGCTGGTACAGCTCGCGCAGGCCGATGCGGTGCACCACGCAGTCCCGCAGCGGGCGGGCCACCAGGGTGTGCTGGGGCCCCGCCACCGGTCCGAGCACCAGCGAGCCCGCCTCCAGGCGGCCCAGGTGGTGCCAGTGGCCCTGCTGGCCGGCGTCCACCGCGAACAGGTCGACGGCACCCGACGCGACCAGCCACAGCACCTGCGGGCCTTCCAGGTCGAGGCGGTTGAACCCGGCGCAGTCGATGCGCGAGCCCATCTGCCCGAACGCGTTGAGGACGAGGTCACCCTCGTGGCCCTGAACGGCCGTCATCTCAGTGCTCCCTGACCAGTGCCGCGTACGCTCCGCCGCGCGCCACCAGGTCCTCGTGCCGTCCCCGCTCCACGACCGTGCCGTGCTGGAGGACGACGATCTCGTCGCTGTCGCGGACCGTGCTGAGCCGGTGCGCGATCACCACACAGGCACAGCCGCGCCTGCGCAGGTTGTCCATCACGACCAGCTCGGTCTCCGCGTCCAGCGCGCTCGTCACCTCGTCGAGGACCAGGATGCTCGGCCGGCGCACCAGCGCCCGCGCGATCTCCAGGCGCTGGCGCTGCCCGCCGGAGAAGTTGCGCCCGTCCTGCTCGACCTTGCTGTGGATACCGCCGGGACGCCGCGTGATCACGTCGTGCAGGGCGGCGTCCCGCAGCGCGTCCTCCACCGCCTCGTCCGGGATCGACGGGTCCCACAGCGCCACGTTGTCGCGGACCGTGCCCTCGAAGAGGAACACGTCCTGGTCGACGAAGGAGACGGAGGCGGCCAGCGCCCCGCGCGGGATGTCCTCGATGCGCTGTCCGTCGATGCGGATCACGCCCTCCCACGGCGCGTACAGGCCGGAGATCAGCCTGGACACCGTGGACTTGCCGCTTCCGGACCCGCCGACCAGCGCGACCTGCTGCCCGGGACCGACCGTGAGGTCGAAGCCGGTGAGCAGGGGCTTGTCGAGCGGGCTGTAGCCGAAGGTGATGTTCTCCAGCTCGACGTGCCCCTGGAGGCGGCGCGTCGACTCGCCGGACTCGGGGCGGCCGTAGAGCGGGTCGGCCTTGAAGTTCTCCACGTCCTTCAGCCGCGCCACGTCGGCCGCGAAGTCCTGGATGCGGCCCGCGACGCCGTTGAGCCGGGTCAGCGGGGCGGTGAACCGGGTGACCAGGGCCTGGAAGGCGACCAGCAGGCCGACCGAGATGTGGCCCTCGACCGCCCGCATGCCGCCGATCCAGAGGATCAGCGCGCTGTTGAGGGTGGCCAGCGTCGGCGCGACCACGCCCAGCCAGGCGCTCGGCACACCGAGCCGCTGCTGCTCCTCCAGCGTGGTGGCGTGCTGCCCGGCCCACTTGCGGAAGTAGCCGTCCTCACCGCCGGTCGCCTTCATCGTCTCGATCAGCTGAAGACCGGTGTACGCGGTGTTGGTCAGCCGGGCCGTGTCGGCGCGCAGCTTCGCCGTGCGCGTGGCCCGCAGCCGGATGACCACCCGCATGGCCACGATGTTCAGCAGCGCCACGCCGATGCCGACGAACGTCAGCTGCGGGTCGTAGGTGTACAGCAGCACCGCGTACAGGACGACGACGACCGCGTCCACGCCCGCCGCCGCGAGGTCGCGGGACAGCGTCTCGGCGACCGCGTCGTTGGACTGGAGCCGCTGCACCAGGTCGGCCGGGCTGCGCTGGGAGAAGAACGTCACCGGCAGCCGCAGCAGATGGCGCAGGAAGCGGGCGCTGGAGAGGGTCGAGGAGATGATGCGGCCGTGCAGCAGGTTGGCCTGCTGGAGCCAGGTGAGCACGACCGTGAGCAGCACGCACGCCGCCATCGACGCGAACAGCACGCCGAGCAGCGAGGTGTGGTTCCCGATCAGGAACTCGTCGATGTAGGTGCGGCTGAGCGCGGGCACCGCCGCGCCGACCGCCACCAGCAGCAGGCTCGCCAGGACGGCGGCGGGCATCGTGCCCGCGGTGCCGCGCAGCCGGGCGGGCATCGCGCCCAGGACGCCGGGCTTGCGGCCACCCCGGGTGAAGTCCTCGCCGGGCTCCATGACCAGCACGACACCGGTGAAGCTGCCGTCGAAGTCCTCCATGGGGACGAAGCGGCGGCCCTTGCCGGGGTCGTTGATGTAGACGCCGCGGCGGCCGAAGCGGCGGCCCATGCCGTCGTAGACGACGTAGTGGTTGAACTCCCAGAACAGGATGGCCGGCGACTTCACCTCGGCGAGGGCGGCCAGGTCCATCTGCATGCCCTTGGCCGTCAGGCCGTAACTGCGGGCCGCCTTGAGGAGGTTGCTGGCGCGAGAGCCGTCGCGGGAGACGCCGCAGGCGATGCGCAGCTCCTCCAGCGGGACATGCTTGCCGTAGTGGCCGAGCACCATCGCCAGGGAGGCGGCGCCGCACTCCACGGCCTCCATCTGGAGCACGGTGGGCGTGCGGACGGTCTTCGCGCCGGCCTTGGGCACCTTGCGCTTCGGCGGGGCGGCGCGGCGTCGGCCCCGGGTGTCCGGTGCGGTCGCGGTCACGGCAGCAGCCAGTCGACGGGATGCTGGTCGGCCAGCCGGATCGACCCCGAGGCCAGCGTCATGGAGTTCAGCTTGAACGGCGGCCCGTCCGCGGACGACCACTTGTAACCGCTCTTCGTGGCGGACGACTTGTCCAGCCGGACCGTCACGGCCACCGGCCTGCCCTTCTTCGTGAACTGCTCGCCCAGCTGGCTGTCCCCGAGGAACGCGGCGATCTGCTGCGGAGACTGGGCCGAGCGGTCCACCGACTTCACGTGGCCGCGCAGCACGCCGTACTCCTGGGTCGGCACCGACTGCACGGTCAGGTCGACGTCGGCGTCGTCGGGGATCGAGGCGGCGTTCTCGGCGGGGACGTAGACCGTCGCGTACAACGCGTCCTTGGTGTGGGCGACCTTCTCGACGGCGGCGACGTTCGCGCCGGTCTGGATGATCTGCCCGACGGTCGCGGCGAGCGCGGAGACACGGCCCGCGTCGAGCGTGCGGACGACGGTTTCGCCCTTGGGCGTACGGACCTTGAGCACGGGGGAGTCGGCCGGCAACCGCTCGCCCTGCTGCGCGAGCACCGCGGTGACCTGGCCCGCGACCGGGCTCTGGAGGAGATAGCTGCCCTGCCCGTGCGTGAGGATGGCGGGTGCGCTGACGGTGGAGGTCACCGAGCCGGTCACCGCCCATACCGAGGCGGCCGCCATCGCGACCACCGTCACCGAGAGCACCAGCCAGCCCTGCGGGCGGGCGAAGCGCACCGGAAGGTCGAGTTCCTCCGGTGACTGGAGCTTGGCGAGGGCCTGTTGGCGGAACTGCAAGGAACTTCCCTCACCCGTAGAAGAGGTTCTTACGGCCGCAACAGAGGCTGTTACGGCACCCGAAGATCCCGGAACCGCCGGCTGCGGCTCCGGGAGTCAACGGCAATGGGGCCAGATCAGAGGCCGGAGACCAGGTTGGTGACCGGGGCCGTGTTCAGGCCGGTGGCGCCCTCGACGGTGCCGACGGCCGTGTTGACCAGGCCGGAAACCGGGGCGATGCCGTCGACCGTGTCGGTGACGGTGTTCACGGCGTTCACGGACAGGCCGCCGGAGATGGCGTCGAGCTGGGCGTCAGCGATCTCGACGGTCTCAACCTGGGGGGTGGAGTTCATGATGGAACTTCCCTTCATATGGATATCTCACAAGGGGGGAGCGGCCCCCTCTGGGGACAGATGACGGCCGCGACCGCGAGTGCCGGACTCCCGTTTCCGAGTGCCCTGTGCGGCCCCCGCGGTGCGATGGATCAAAGCACGCTGCGGGCGCGCGCTTCCAATCAACCAGCTGTCCCACCAGGCAACTTGCGCCCCAGCCGCACCGAAGAGTGCAGGTGTGTGCACGCCTTGGTGGCGACTTCTTCACACGCGCCACGGCATCGGCTCATCGGACCCCTTGTTCCGTGGGGCGGCGAATCCGGCACTCCCGCCCCAAAGGCGTGGCCGACGCGGTCGGCGCGCGGATAACCCTCGACTCGGTGACCGGGTTGAGCATTCGATGTGCAGATTCGCTGAAGGTGAGATTCCACTCTGCGATCGCAACAGACGGTTTCCGGTCGGATACGGATCGTGTTCGTTCGGTATGCCGTCCTGAAGCCCGTGACTGAAACACCGTCATCCGGCCAGTTGGCTGATTTCACGGTGCGAACGGATCGCTTGCAAACGGAATTGAACGCCCCGGGCGGCCCGTGCGTACCAACAGCCATCCAGGCGCCCCCCAGAAGCTGCCGGACGGCGGCACCTACTCCGTTCCCCAGGAGGAGAGAAGTTTGAGTCACAAGCGAATTCCGAAGCGCAAGGCCGCGATAGCGGCGGGCAGCGTGGTGGCGCTCGGCGCGGCCGCGATCCTGCTCCCCAACGCCAACGCCTCGCAGGACGGTTCGTCCGACGACGCGGCGGCCGCGCCGAAGACCCTGAAGGCGGGCGACGCCTCGGATCTCGCCTCGCAGCTCTCCGGGCTCCTCGGTGAGGCGTTCGGCGGCTCCTACTACGACAGCGACAGCCAGCAGCTCGTCGTCAACGTCGTACCGGGCGACAACAACAACGTGATCGTGCAGGCGAAGGCGGCGGGCGCGAAGGTCCGCGAGGTCGACAACAGCTGGTCGGAGCTCCAGAGCGGGGCGCAGACCCTGAAGTCGGACGCGACCATCGCGGGCACCTCGTGGTCGATCGACCCGCGCACGAACAAGCTCCTGGTGACGGCCGACAGCACCGTCACCGGTGCCAAGTGGGACAGACTGGAGTCCACCGTGCAGAGCCTCGGCTCCGGCATGGCGACCATCAAGAAGTCCGCGGGCACCTTCAAGCCGTTCGTCTCGGGCGGCGACGCCATCTTCGCGGGCGGCTCGCGCTGCTCCCTCGGCTTCAACGTCACCGCGGGCGACGGCTCGCCGGCCTTCCTGACGGCCGGTCACTGCACCCTCGGCGGCAACGAGTGGTCGGACACGCAGGGCGGCCAGCCGATCGCCACCGTCGACCAGTCCACCTTCCCCGGCGACGGCGACTTCGCGCTCGTGAAGTACGACGACCCCGCGACCGAGGCGCCCAGCGAGGTCAACACCGGAGACCAGACCGTCCAGATCACCGAGGCCGCGGAGGCGACCGTCGGCCAGGAGGTCTTCCGGATGGGCAGCACCACCGGGCTCGCCGACGGCCAGGTCCTCGGACTCGACGCCACGGTGAACTACCCGGAGGGCACCGTCACCGGCCTCATCCAGACCAACGTCTGCGCCGAGCCCGGCGACAGTGGCGGTTCGCTGTTCACCCAGGACGGTCTCGCGATCGGCCTGACCTCGGGCGGCAGCGGCGACTGCACGGTCGGCGGCGAGACGTTCTTCCAGCCGGTGACCACCGCCCTGGAGGCGGTCGGCGCGACCCTCGGCGCGGGCGGCGCGGCCGGTGGCGCGGGTGAAGAGGCCGGTGCCGGCGAGGACGCCGGTGCGGGCGAGGACGCCGGCGCCGGTGCTGGTGCCGGTGCCGGTGAGGAGGCCGGGGCCGGTGGCGACGCCGGTGCTGGTGCGGGCGAGGAAGCCGGTGCCGGTGAAGAGGCCGGCGCTGGTGCAGGTGCCGGTGAGCAGGCCGGAGGCGAGGACGCGGGCGCCGGAGCCGGCGAGGGTGCTGGTCAGGACACGGGCCAGGGTGTCGAGGACAACTCCGGTCTGACCGAGTCCCGCTGACCCGAAACCGTCGGCAGCCGGTCCGACGCTGCCGGCCCGGTTCCGCCCCCTTCCTGGCGGGACCGGGCCGGCCCACCGGCGTTCCCAGCCACCGACCGGCCTGAGCCGTGGTTCCGGCCGGCGGTGGGCCGGGCCGGTCCTCCGGCGGGAGGACCGGCCCGGCCTCGTGCACGGCGGCGACCTGCCCTACCCGACCGCCCTGAGCAGCAACAGGGCGATGTCGTCTAGCCGTTCCTCGCCCTCCGTGCGGTGGGGCTCCTGGCGGACTAGGCTGTCGGCCAGTTCGTCCAGCGGCTGGTCCCCGGCGTCGGCCAGACGGCGGCCCAGGCCGGCGAGGGCCTCCTCGAAGTCGGTGCCGGGGGACTCGACCAGCCCGTCGGTGTAGAGGACGAGCAGGGAGCCGGGGGCGAGGGCGACCTCCGTCGTCGGGTACACCGCGCAGGCGTCGATGCCCAGCAGCGGGCCACCGGCCAGGTCGAGCACGCGCACCCGCCCGTCCGGGCGTCTCAGCAGCGGCGGCGGATGACCCGCCCGGGACATCACGGCCCGGCCGTGCGCCGGGTCGAGGCGCAGGTACAGACAGCTGGCGAACAGGTCGGCCTCCAGGTCGAGCAGCAGCCGGTTGGTGCTGCGCATGACCTCCTCGGGCGCCTGGCCCACGGCCGTGTACGCGCGCACCGCGGTGCGGACCTGCCCCATCAGCCCGGCCGCCGTGACGTTGTGCCCCTGCACGTCCCCGATCACCGCCGCCGCCATCCCCTGGGTGCGCACCAGGTCGTAGAAGTCGCCGCCGATGTCCATGCCCTGGGTGGCCGGCACATAGCGGGCGGCCGCCTCGATGCCGGGCAGCGACGGCAGGGAGTGCGGCAGCAGCGCCTCCTGGAGGCCGTGCGCCAGCCGGTGCTTGGCGTCGTAGAGCAGCGCCCGCTCCAGCGCCTGGGCGATCAGCCCGGCCAGGCTGGTCATCACCGCCCGCTCCTCCGTCGGGAAGGGGTGCGGCTCGGCGTAGGAGAGCACGCACGTCCCCACCGGCCGGCCCTGGGCGATCAGGGGCAGATACGCCCAGGCCGCGAACCCGTCGGGCGTCGAGAGCCGCGCCGGGTAGAGGCGCTCCAGATGTTCCTGCGACTCGAAGAAGGCGGGCACGCCCGTCCGCAGCACCTGCGTGCCGGGGGTCGACTCGGTCAGCGGCATCCCGTCGAACCGCTCCACGACGTGCGCGTCCGGATACCCGCGATGCCCGAGCACCCGCAGCCGGTTCGCCCGCGAGCCCAGCACGACCAGCGCCTGGCTGCCCACGGCCGGGGCGATCTCGTCCGCGACCAGCTGCACCACGTCCTGCACCCCCACCGCCTCGGTGAGCGCACCGGCCAGGTTCAGCACCTGCGAGATGGTGACCAGCCGGGACGGCGTCCCGTCGGGCGGCGGTGCGGCCCGGTTCATCTCCGCCACGGCCCGGGCCCGGGTGATCCGGACGCTCAGCCCCGTCGTGCTCGGATACAGCCGGAACGACAGCCACTCGCCGGGCGGGCGCAGCGCCACGAAGGAGGCGGTGTGCTGGCTCATCAGCGCGGCCCGGTAACGGTCCTCGTACACCGGGTCGTTGAGCCACGGCACCGACGCCCACAGCTGTGTGCCGAGCAGCCGGCTGACCGGGACGTTCAGCAGCTCGGCCGCCGCCGCGTTGACGAAGCCGATCCGTCCGTGCAGATCCAGCGAGACCAGCCCGTACGGCAGCCGGCTCACCATCCGGGCCGCCTCGACCGTGCCGAGCGTGCCGGCCATCCCGCCCACCAGGGGCGAGGCGACCAGATCGGTCTCGGGGTGCGGCGGGATGCTGTGCTCGGCGGCTCGCTCCAGCCGGACCGCCAGCCGGCCGCAGGCCGCGGTCAGATGCTCGCGCTCATGGTCGGACAGCTCCGGCGGATGCGCGCCCGGCCAGGTCACGAACACCGCGCCGTACACGGTCGACTCGGTGGCCACCGGCACCGCGGCCAGGGCGAACGGATAGGGCAGTACCACGGCGATCCGCGGATAGCGGCGGGCCATCTCCTCCTCGCCGCCGACCCACACCAGCTTGCGCTCGCGCGCCGCGTCGGCGACCGGGATCGGCGCGCTCAGCCCCACCCGCTCCCAGGGCGCCGCGAAGGCCCGGGGCAGCCCCGCCATCACCGCCATCTCCAGCACCGGCCGGTCCTGCGCCAGCAGGTACACGGCGCCGGAGTGGGCATGCACCTCGTCCATCATCGAGGCCAGCGCCAAGGACAGCAGGGGACGGCCGACCGGCGTCCTGGCGGCTGCCGGCGCCTGCGCGAACGACTGCCCGTCGGACACGCCGACCACCTCCTCGCACGGCCGCGCGCCGGGCTCAGGAACAAATCTCCTCCCTGGCGGCCCGTCGCGCACGACGAGCGGCCCCGGGGGACGGACCTGGTTACTGTCGGTCACAGACGCATGGCCCCGTCGAAGGAGCCCGACCGCCGCGACCCATGCCGCCGAAGTCGAAGCGCGGCCGGTGTGCGGGCGTCGCGCGTGCGCCCCCACGCAGCCTGATGTCCGGTTCTCCGCGCTCACGCAGGGTCATGGTCGCGAACAAGGGGGCACGCGCTCGACACGACGACGGGACGTACGGCGAGCGGTAGGGGGCGGCAGTGACGCAGTAGTCCCACACGATCCCGGCGATCTGTTCCGCGTTCGCCCGGGTCGCAGAGGCGTGGATCTTCCAGCCCTGTGCCGGACCCGCCGGCGGCTCGCCGTCCGGGCCGAGCGGTGTCATCGTCAGCCAGTCGCCGGTCCGAGCCGCCTCCCAGCCCTCGGGCACCGGCCGGCGGGCCGTCTCGTAGAGGCGCCCGGCCGCCCCCTGCGCGGCCTCCTGCCCGCCCGGCGCCAGCCGGGTCCGGCGTCCCGTGGAAATGCCGGTCGGCGAGCGCGTACACCTCGTAGCGCTTGTCCGTGCGTCCCCCTGTCGTGACGGGCACCGAGCCTTCCGGCCACGCGACGGGCCCGGACAGTCACGCCTGTCACGAGAACACGTGTGGAACGCACGGGTAAAGACACGTTCGGTGGCTTTCGAGCGCCGGCGCCAGCTCGGCTCCACGGAACGGTCACAGGGGCTGCGCAGGTATCTCATAAGCGCTGTAATGGCCAACGTGGTCAGTGAGGGCGCCCAAGAGCGCGGAACGCGAACGCTGCGTGCCGAAGGTGCCCTCAAAGCGATCGCGGTCGATCAGGGGTCGCCCGAACGCGTGCACCGCGCTCTCGAACAGGCGCTCGTCTTCGCCGGTGCGGCGTTCGTCGCCGTGTACGCGCCCGGTCAGGACGGCGAACTGCTCTGCCTCGTCGAGTCGGCCGGGGTGCCCAGGACGCTGTACGGGCTGCGCGACAGCTACCCACGCGCCGGGCGGTCCCCGGTCGCCGAGGCCCACCGCGGTGGACGGCCGGTCTCGCTGGGCCCGGCCGAACTCGCCGAGCACGCCGAGGCCCGGCGCGTGCCGTCCCGGGACTTCCACCTGGTCGCCCTGCCCGTGCCCGGGAACGGCGGCGGCTGCCTGCTCGCCGTGAGCGAGCGCCCCGCCGGGTTCGACACCGACGACCGCAAGTGCCTGGAGCTCATCTCCGAGGCGGTCGCCTTCACCGCCCCGGCCGTGCTTGCCGAGGGCGGTGAACTGCCCCCGGGCGCCTTCAGCCTCGCCATGGACACCGGCCGCGTCCGGGTCGGCGACGAGCTGCTGGACCTGTTCGGCCTGGACCCCGTGGAGTTCGACGGCCGGGTCGAGACCCTGCTCGGCCTGACCGTGCCGGAGGACCTGCCCTCGCTGATGTCCGTCGTGGAGGCGGACCACATGTCCATCGGCGACCGGGAGCTGGAATTCCGCGTGCTCCAGCCCACCGGGCCGCCGAAGTGGCTCCGGCTGAGCGGGCGGCTCCTGCCCGGCGGCGACGGCCACCCGGCGCGGCTCGTGGGTACCGTCGCCGACGCCTCCACGCTGCGCTCCGACGTCACCGACGTGGCCCGCGTCCAGCGCCTGGCCAGCGCGCTGGCCACCGCCGTCACCGTCCGCGACGTCGGCAACGCCGTGGTCGCCGCCTTGCGCCGACCGCTGAGGGCGGACCGGATCGCCCTCGCCGAGCTGGAGAGCGACCGGCTCGTCGTCACCGTCCTCGACCCACCCGACCCCGAGGCCTGGCCCGAGCTGTGGCGCACGGAGTGGCGCGGCGAGTGGCCCGACGCGCCCGTGCGCGCCATGCCCACCCTCGCCGCCGCGCTGCGCGAGGGCCGGGCCCGGATCTGGCCCGCCGGCAGCCCTCTGGAAGGCGCCCTGGCCGAGGTCGGCCCCGGCGGCCTCGCCGTCCTGCCGCTGCCCGCCGGGAACCGCATGGCCGGAGCCTGCCTGATCGGCTGGGACGCCCCGCACGACTTCGGCACCGACGAACGCGCCCTGCTCACCGCCTGCGCCGGCCTCGCCGGGCAGGCCCTGATGCGGGCCCGGGCATTCGACGCCGAACACGAACTCGTCGGCATGCTCCAGCGCCAGCTGCTGCCGCGCCGCCTGCCACGGCTGCCGGGCGCGGTGGCCGTCGCCCGCTATCTGCCCAGCACGGCCGGACTCGAACTCGGCGGCGACTGGTACGACGTCATCCCGCTGCCCGACCACCACGTCGCCCTGATCATCGGCGACGTCCAGGGACACAGCGCGGGCGCCGCCACCCTCATGGGCCAGATGCGCACCGCCCTGCGCGCCTACGCCGTCGAAGGGCACCCGCCGGATGTCGTGGTCTCGCACGCCAACCGACTGCTCATGGACATGGAGAGCGACCTCTTCGCCACCTGCGCCTACGTCGACATCGACCTGGAGGAGGGCTCCGCCTGGTGCGTGCGCGCCGGGCACCTGCCGCCGGTGCTGCGGTACCCGGACGGCCGGACCGAGATCGCGGAGGCCGAGGGCGGCCCGCCCCTCGGGGTGGTCACCCAGGCCGACTTTCCCATGAGTCCGCTCCGGCTGCCGCCCGGCACCGTGATCGCCCTGGCCACGGACGGCCTCGTGGAGACCCCCGGCACCGACATCGACGAGGGCATGGACCGCCTCGCCGGCCGGCTGGCCGCAGCCGCCCCCGCCGACCTGGGGCTCGTCGCCGACGCCCTCCTCGGCAACGCCCCGCGCAGCGACGACGTCGCGCTGCTCCTCATGCGCTACGACGGCATGGACCTGCGCCCGCTGCGGGAGAGCTGGACGGTGTGGCGCGTCCCGCAGGCAGTCGGGCACGCCCGCCGCTTCGCCCGGCGCACCCTGCGCTCCTGGGGCGTCACCGAGGACTTCGACGCCGTCCTCCTCGTCGTCTCCGAACTCGTCACCAACGCCCTCGTCCACACCGACGGCCGGGTCCGCATGGACCTCACGCTCATCAACAACCGCCTGCGTGTCGCCGTCGCCGACGCCTCCCCGCGCAGCCCGGTCCGGCCGACCAGCATCGGCTGGGAGGCCACGGGCGGCCGGGGCATCCTCCTCGTCGAGGCCGTGTCGGCGACATGGGGGACTTTGCCGGTCAGCGGCGGGAAGCAGGTGTGGGCGGAGCTGGTGCTGGGACGGTGAACCGTTCCACGATCACCTGGTGACCGGGCCGGTTGGCCGGGTACCCGGGCGGCGCAAGACGGAGAACCCGCAAGGAGCCGAAGGAAGAGGAACGTCATGGCTCAGCATGTCCGCGACATCATGACCAGCGATCCGGCCACGGTCGAGCCGCAGACCTCCGTCGCCGAGGTGGCCCGCATCATGCGCGACGAGGACGTCGGCGTCGTCCTGGTGACGGACGGCGACGATCTGCGCGGTGTGGTCACCGACCGTGATCTGGTGGTCCGGTCGATCAGCCAGGGCGGTGACCCGGAGCAGACCACCGTGGCCGGCGCGTGCAGTGACGACCTGGTCACCGTCAGCCCCGACGAGAACCTGGGGCACGCGGTGGAGCTGATGCGCGAGCACTCCGTGCGCCGCATCCCGGTCGTCGACCACGGCCATCCCGTGGGCATCGTGTCCCTGGGCGACATGGCCATGGAGCGCGACCCTGACTCGGCGCTGGGCGACATCAGCGCCGCGCGTCCCAACACGTGACAACAGCCCCCGGCCGGCCGGTCCCGCGCACACGCGGTGCGCGGGACCGGCGTACGTGCGGGGAACAACCTTGAGGTGAGGGGGAGTTCAGCGCCCGGCCGAGACGTCACGACCCGTGTTTGTTCGGTTTGTTCATGGGGACTCGAACGGCAGCGGATGCAGAAGGAAGATGATGAGTCGTGACCTCCATGGACACCAGTGACAAGCCCGTCGTCCGTCGGCCCGAGACCGGCTGGTCGAAGGCACGCCGCCTGCGCGACAAGGCCGCGCTGCGGACCTGCCTCCCCGCCGTGGAGGACCGGGCCACCACCCGAACCGCGCGCTCCGAGCCGGACTGGAACATCGTCAGGGGCGAGGACTGACCGCTCCCCAGGAGGCCGCGCGGTGACGATCCGGGTAACGGCGCGCATCGACAACCCGAAGAAGTGATGTTCACATCCGCCGGATCACGACTATGGTGAACCGAATGAAGGCTCTCGTGCTGTCCGGCGGCGCAGGAACAAGACTGAGGCCGATCACACACACGTCGGCCAAACAACTGGTGCCAGTGGCCAACAAGGCCGTGCTTTTCTATGGGTTGGAGTCGATCGCCGAGGCCGGCATCACCGACGTGGGAATGATCGTCGGGGACACGGCCGCGGAGATCGAGGAAGCGGTGGGCGACGGGTCGCAGTTCGGCCTGAAGGTCACCTACATCCCCCAGGAGCGGCCCCTGGGGCTGGCCCACGCGGTACTGATCGCCCGGGACTACCTGGGCGACGACGACTTCGTGATGTACCTCGGCGACAACTTCATCGTCGGCGGCATCACCGGACTCGTCGACGAGTTCCGCAGCAACCGGCCCGACGCCCAGATCCTGCTCACGCGCGTGGCCGACCCACGCGCCTTCGGCGTCGCCGAACTCGACCCCTCCGGCCAGGTCATCGGCCTGGAGGAGAAACCCGACCAGCCCAAGAGCGATCTGGCCCTGGTCGGCGTCTACCTGTTCACACCCCTGATTCACGAAGCGGTACGCGCCATCGAACCCTCCTGGCGCGGCGAACTGGAGATCACCCACGCCATCCAGCACCTGATCGACTCCCGCGCCGACGTGCGCTCCACGGTCATCACGGGCTACTGGAAGGACACCGGCAACGTCGGCGACATGCTCGAGGTGAACCGCATGGTCCTCGAGGGCATGGACCGCCGGATCGACGGCGACGTGGACACCGCGTCGGAGACCATCGGGCGAGTGGCGGTGGAGGAGGGCGCGCGGATCGTCAACTCCCGCATCGTCGGCCCCGCCGTCATCGGTTCCGGAACCGTCATCAGCAACTCCTACGTGGGTCCCTTCACCTCCATCGCGGAGAACTGCCGGATCACCGACAGTGAACTGGAGTTCTCCATCGTGCTGCGGGACTCCTCGATCCAGGGCGTCGGCCGGATCGAGGCCTCGCTGATAGGCCGGCACGTCGAGGTGACGCCGGCCCCCAGCGTCCCCAGCGCCCACCGCTTCGTCCTCGGAGACCACAGCAAGGTGCAGATCACTTCATGAACCTCCTCGTCACCGGCGCCGCCGGGTTCATCGGCTCCCGCTACGTGCGCGCAACTCTCGCCTCGGACGCGCCCGACGCGCCGCGCATCACCGTGCTGGACAAGCTCACCTACGCCGGCACCCTCGACAACCTCGAACTCGGCCATCCCCGGCTGGAGTTCGTGCAGGGCGACATCTGCGACGCCGAGCTGGTCGACAAGCTCATGGCCGACGCGGACCAGGTCGTGCACTTCGCGGCCGAGTCCCATGTGGACCGCTCGATCAGCGGCGCGGCCGACTTCGTCCGCACCAACGTGCTGGGCACCCAGACCCTGCTGGACGCCGCCCTGCGCCACGGCGTGGGCCCCTTCGTGCACGTCTCCACCGACGAGGTCTACGGCTCCATCGAGACCGGCTCGTGGCCGGAGGACCACCCGCTGCAGCCGAACTCCCCGTACTCGGCCTCCAAGGCCTCCTCCGACCTGCTCGCCCTGGCCTACCACCGCACCCACGGCCTGGACGTGCGCGTCACCCGTTGCTCCAACAACTACGGCCCGCACCAGTTCCCCGAGAAGGTCATCCCGCTGTTCGTCACCAACCTCCTCGACGGCCACAAGGTGCCGCTGTACGGCGAGGGCCGCAACGTCCGCGACTGGCTGCACGTGGACGACCACTGCCAGGGGATCGACCTCGTCCGCACCAAGGGCCGGCCCGGCGAGGTCTACAACATCGGCGGCGGCACCGAGCTCACCAACAAGGAACTCACCGGCCTGCTCCTTCAGGCCTGCGGCGCGGACTGGGACCGCGTGGAGTACGTCGAGGACCGCAAGGGCCACGACCTGCGCTACTGCGTCGACTGGTCCAAGGCCCGCGACCAACTCGGCTACCGCCCCCGCCACGACTTCACCACCGGCCTCGCCGAGACCGTCGCCTGGTACCGCGACAACCGCGTCTGGTGGGAGCCCCTGAAGCAGCGAGTCGCCCAGGAGCGCGCATGAAGTGGCTGGTCACCGGGGCGGGCGGGATGCTCGGCCGGGACGTCGTCGAAGAGCTCACCCGGCGCGGCGAGAACGTCGTGGGCCTCGACCGCGCCGCCCTGGACATCACCGCGCCCGAGGCCGTCGACACCGCTCTCGGCGAGCACCGCCCCGACCTCGTGGTCAACTGCGCCGGATACACGGCCGTCGACGACGCCGAGAGCGACGAGGCCCGCGCCCTGCAGATCAACGGCGACGGCCCGCGCCTGCTCGCCCGGGCCTGCGCCGCGTACGACGCCCGGCTGATCCACCTCTCCACCGACTACGTCTTCTCCGGCGAGGACCGCACCGCCCCCTACCCGGAGGACCACCCGCCCGCCCCCCGCACCGCCTACGGCCGCACCAAGCTGGCCGGCGAGCGGGCCGTGCTGGAGGAACTCCCCGGGGCGAGCGCGATCGTGCGCACGGCTTGGCTCTACGGGGCGGGCGGCACTAACTTCGTGCGGACCATGATCGGTCTCGAAGCCCGCCGCGACACCCTCGACGTCGTCGACGACCAGCGCGGGCAGCCCACCTGGAGCGCGGACGTCGCCGAACGGATCGCCGACCTCGGCCCCCGGATCGGACCCGACGCGCACGGCGTCTTCCACGCCACCAACTCGGGCGAGGCCACCTGGTACGAGCTGGCCCGCGAGGTGTTCTCCCTCATCGGCGCCGACCCGGACCGGGTGCGCCCCACCAGCAGCGCGGCCTTCCCCCGGCCCGCGCCCCGCCCGGCGTACAGCGCCCTCGCGCACCGCCGGTGGCAGGAGATCGGCCTGCCGCTGCCGCGCGACTGGCGCTCCGCCCTGCACGAAGCACTGCCCCATATCCGCAAGGAAGGTCCCCTTCGTGAAACGCCATGAGTTCCTCCGGGAACTGCACAAGGTCAGCGCCAATCGCAACTACCTGGAGATCGGCGTCAACGACGGTCGCAGCCTGCGTCTGTCCCGCGTCCCAAGCATTGCGATCGACCCCGCCTTCAAGGTGGTCTCGGAGCTGAAGTGCGACGTCCACCTGGTGAAGGCCACCAGTGACGACTTCTTCGCCCGTGACAACCCCTTGCAGCACCTCAAGGGCGGTCGTCACCCGCTGCGCAACCTGCGCAGAGGCCGCAGCCCCATCGGCTACTGGCGCCGCACGACTGTGGACCTGTCGTTCATCGACGGCATGCACCTGTTCGAGTACGCGCTGCGTGACTTCATGAACGTCGAGAAGCACTCGGACTGGTCCAGCGTGATCGTCTTCGACGACATGCTGCCGCGCAGCGTGGACGAGGCGGCCCGGGACCGGCACACCAACGCCTGGACCGGCGACGTCTACAAGATCGCCGAGGTCCTGACGCGCTACCGCCCCGACCTGGTCGCGGTCCAGGTGGACACCGCACCCACCGGCCAGCTCGTCGTCTTCGGTGCCGACCCGAACAACCGGGTCCTGCACGACAAGTACGACGAGATCATGGCCGAGTACAAGGTGCCCGACCCCCAGAAGGTCCCCGAGGCGATCCTGGAACGGGCCGGTGCGGTACGCCCCGAGGCCCTGCTGGAAGCCGGCTTCTGGCGCCCCCTCACCCAGGCCCGCAACCGCGGCCTGCCCCGCTCCATCGGCTGGGAGCCCCTGCGCAAGGCCCTGGAACAGGTGGGCGTCAGCCGCTGACCACCGACGTCGGCCTGCTCGACGTCCCTCGGGCCCGGGCGCTGCGTGCGCCCGGGCCCGAGGCGTGCCAGGGTGACGTGGCCCGGCCTTTCCGGCGTGGGGCGGGACGCCGCGCGGACCGGCCCTACGGCGTGTCGGGGGCGTGAGCCTCTCCGGGCTGCGGCGGGTGTCGGGGCTCCAGTACTGCGCGCCCGACCCCGCACGCGTCCCGTACGGTCCGTCGGGTCAGCCTCGGGCACTACGCGCAGCGCGAGGTGCCCGACGGCGAGCCTGACCTGGTCCTCGGCCGACGGCGTCCGCAGGGCCGGGACGCGTGGCGCTCGCACGCCACGCCGGGAACCTCGCGCTCGCACGGATGCTGCGGCGCAGCCCCACCGGGCTGCGACCGCACGACCTCGATCTCCCCGCGGCCTGGCACGCCCCGCATGCCGGAGAAGACGTCAGCCGTCCTCCCGGCCACCCCGCAGCTCCTCGTAATACGCCAGGCAGGCCTCGTACGACGGCAGCAAGCCCTGGCGTTCCGCCTCGGCCAGGGTCGGGGCCTGGTCGTCCTTCGGGGAGAGGAGCGGCTCGAT
This sequence comes from Streptomyces sp. NPDC050164, assembly GCF_044459945.1. Taxonomy (NCBI): domain Bacteria; kingdom Bacillati; phylum Actinomycetota; class Actinomycetes; order Kitasatosporales; family Streptomycetaceae; genus Streptomyces; species Streptomyces sp. NPDC050164. The sequence goes on along the minus strand of NZ_JBITJK010000003.1, from coordinate 215,495 downwards.
TCCGGCGGGCCACTCGATGCCCAGGGCCGGGTCGAGCGGGTGGATGCCGTGTTCGCGTTCCGGGGCGTAGCCCGCGGAGCACAGGTACACCACCGTCGCGTCGTCGGTCAGGGCCATGAACGCGTGGCCCAGCCCCTCCGCGAGGAACACCGCGTGCCGGGTGTCCTCGTCGAGCCGTACGGCCTCCCACCGCCCGTAGGTGGGGGAGCCCACGCGGATGTCGATCACCACGTCCAGGACGGCACCGCGCACACACGTGACGTACTTGGCCTGGCTGGGCGGCACATCCGCGAAGTGCACACCCCGCAGCACGCCCCGCCGGGAGACCGAGCAGTTGGCCTGGGCCAGCGACAGGTCGTAGCCCGTGGCCTCGCGGAACTCCGCGCCCCGGTACCACTCGTGGAAGCTTCCCCGTTCGTCCGGGAAGACCTTGGGCTCCAGAACCCAGGCGCCCTCTATCCCCAGTGGTCGCATGCCGTCACTGCCCTCCGATCCTGATACGGGAAACCTTCCGACGCACGGCAGCGAGCACGCGTCGCGCACGCCGCGCCACCCGCAGTGCCACGCCGGGCTGCGGCACCGGCGCCACCTGTACACGCCCGCCCGCCGCGCGCAGCGCGAACGGCAGCCCGGTGTACTGCGGCCGGTCGGCGTCCGGGGCCAGGCACAGGGCCACCCGCCAGACGCCGCGCGAGAGGCTCTCCGCGGGCGGGGCCGCCGCCAGCACCGCCCCCGTCCCGTCCGCGGCGGGGGAGAGCGTGCCGGGCGCCTCGAAGATCTGCTGGGCGGAGATGAACCGCAGCCGCACCTCGGTGTCGCCGGGGACGTGCAGCGCAAGCAGCGCACGGACACGGTCGCCGGAGACGGTGACGTCGGACTGCCGCACGCGGCCCAGCCCGAGCCGCTTGCCCCGCACGCCGAGTTCCAGGGAGAGGTTGCCGTGCGGCTCCGTCCAGTACGGCAGCGCCGGACGGCCTCCGACGATCCCCACGCCCGGCGTGGGCCGGTTCGCCCGCGGGGCCGGGCCCAGCCGGCATTCCTTGGTCCAGCCGCCCAGCTTGACCCGGACGAGCGCGTCCCAGACGCCGTCCTTCGGCAGGTCGGCCGGATCGACGGTGGCGGTCGCCCGCAGCACCAGCCGGACCTCCCCGTCGTCCCCGACCGGCACCGTCTCGCGGGTGAACCGCACGGGCTGGAAGTACTGCGCGGCACTGGACCGCTCCCGCAGCAGCAGGTCCGCGGTGGCCTGGCCGAAGCGCGCGGCGGTCTGCGAGGCCACCCACTCCACCGCTTCCGCGACGTCCTTGGGCGCGTCGTTCAGCGGCGTCGCCTCGGCGTCGGCCGGGAAGGTCATCGGCTCGCCGCCGGACGTGTACTCGGCCGTGAAACCGACGCTGAGGCAGCCGTCCCGCCACTCCACGTGGGAGGGGGCCGCCTTGGGTGCGACACCGGCCTCCCAGCGGGCGAAGGACACGACGTCGTCGTACCGGTCGGCCGCGGTCAGCGCCGCGACGACCTGTTGCGTCGGCTGAAGCCCGGCCGCGACGCCGGGACCGAACCGCTCGACGACGACCTCGTGGATCTCGGCGAACAGCTCCCTGCGGTAGTCGTCGGGCAGCTTCAGCAGGCGCCGGGCCCGCAGCCGCTCGACCATCTCCACGCGCAGCCAGCGCCGGAAGAGCTTGTCGCGCACCGGTCCGGGCTCGGTGTACCGCTCGACGACGTCGAGGGCCTCACGCAGGTTCTTGAAGTAGCCGACCGGATCGAAGCGCTCGAAGCCGGCGTTGGAGCCGTCGTCCCGCCGGAGGTGGTAGTAGCAGACGTAGTCGCTGATCACGGAGACGTTCTCCGCGCGCAGATACGCCTCGGCGATGAAGACGTGGTCCTCCAGGCGCCGTCTGCCCTCGGGGAAGCGCAGGCCGATGCGGTCCAGGAAGGCGCGGCGGAACATCTTGTGCGGGGTGAGGCTGTCGATGAGCGGGGCGTTGTCGACGGTGGCGCGCGGATGGTTGCGGCGGAACAGCTCCACCGGCACCGCGCGGCCCTTGCCGGCCATCTTGCCCACGACGACGTCGGCGCCGTTGGCCACGCCGTAGTCGTACATCCGCTCCAGGGCCTCGTCGCCCAGGTAGTCGTCGTTGTCGACGAACATGACGAACTCGCCGCGGGAGGCCTCGATGCCGACGTTGCGGGGCTTGCCCGACCAGCCGGAGTTCTCCTGGTGGATGACCTTCATCCGGGGGTCCTCGGCGGCGAGCGCGTCGAGCCGGGCCGGTGTCTCGTCGGTCGAGCCGTCGTCGACGAAGATCACCTCGTACTCGTCGGGAGGCAGCGACTGCCTCTTGAGCGAGGCGATGCAGTCCTCGATGTAGATCCCCGGGTTGTAGACGGGGACGATGACGCTGACCTTGACCGGCATCGGGTTTCCGGGCCCCTTCGGGTCGCTTGCCGTAGACGTCCTGTTGTACTGCGCGTTGCCCGATGCTAACCCGGTCGGCGATGTCGCCCCACCTTTCGAGACCGGGCCGTGATCATCTTCGGCCACGGGGCAACTGAGCTGCGCGGTCTGTCTGTTTGAAGACCGATCGGGTTCCCGGGCGGGGCGACCGGAAGCCTCTAGGGTGAGAATGTGCGCCTGCTTTTCATGTCCGATACTCACCTGCCCAAGCGGGCCAAGGTCCTGCCGACTCCCCTGCTCGCCGAACTCCCGCACGCCGACGTCGTGTTCCACGCCGGGGACTGGGTCGACACGGCCACCCTCGACCTGCTGGAGGGCCGCTGCCGCAGGCTCGTCGCCGTGTACGGCAACAACGACGGACCGGACCTGCGCGCCCGGCTGCCCGAGGTGGCGTCCGTGGAACTGGGCGGGCTGCGCTTCGGAGTGATCCACGAGACGGGCCCCGCCCAGGGCCGCGAGAAGCGCTGCGCCGCCCGCTTCCCCGACCTCGACGTGCTGGTCTTCGGCCACAGCCACATCCCCTGGGACACCACGGCCCCCACCGGCCTGCGCCTGCTCAACCCGGGTTCCCCGACGGACCGCCGCCGCCAGCCCCACTGCACGTACATGACCGCCACCGTCGCCGACGGCCGCCTCACCGAGGTGGAACTGCACCGGCTGCCGCCCCGCACACCCAGCTAGGGCCTGTCCGGCCGCTGCGGGAACCGCCATGACATGATCGGCGCATGGCGCGGGACAAGGGATACCTCCTGGACAACCGGCAGGCCGAGGCCGGTACGCGCTTCGACGCGCTGGCCGCCCTCTTCGACGCCTCGACGTTCCGGCACTTCGAGACGGTCGGTGTCGCCGAGGCGTGGCGGTGCTGGGAGGTCGGGGCCGGCGGGCCGAGCGTCGCCGCGTGGCTCCGCGAGCGCGTCGGGCCGCGCGGGCGCGTGCTCGCCACCGACATCGACGTCTCCTGGACGGAGGCGGCCGCCACCGACGGAGTCGAGGTGCTCCGCCACGACGTCGGCCGCGACGAGCCCCCGGCCGGGCCCTTCGACCTGGTCCACGCCCGCCTCGTCCTGGTCCACGTGGCCGAGCGCGACGCCGCGCTGCGCACCATGGTCCAGGCGTTGCGCCCCGGCGGCTGGTTGCTCGTCGAGGACGCCGATCCCGCGCTCCAGCCGCTGATCTGCCCCGACGAGTACGGCCCCGAGCAGGAGCTGGCCAACCGGCTCCGCACCGGCTTCCGCCGGCTGCTGCGGCAACGGGGTGCCGACCTGGCCTACGGACGCAGGCTGCCGCGGCTGCTGCGCGAGGCCGGCCTCGCCGACGTCGAGGCCGACGCCTACTTCCCGGTCACCTCGCCCGCGTGCGACGTCCTGGAGGCGGCCACCGTCCGGCAGGTGCGGGACCACCTCGTCGCCGAGGGCCTCACCACGGACGAGGAGATCGAGCGGCACCTCGCCAACGTGGAGGCGGGGTGCCTGGACCTCGCCACCTCACCGATGATCTCGGCCTGGGGCCGTCGGCCCGGCGCCTGACTCACCGTCGACGGGGCGGATGCACCGCTCCCTCGGTCAGGGTCAGTGGGGCGCCGGTACCGCCCCACCGCAGCGCCACGATCTCGGCCGCGACCGACACCGCCACCTCCTCGGGCGTACGGGCCCCGAGGTCGAGACCGACCGGTGAGCGCAGCCGGGACAGCTCCCGCTCGGTGAGCCCGGCCTCGGCCAGCCGCTTCGCCCGGTCGGCGTGGGTACGGCGGCTGCCCATCGCCCCGACGTAGGCGGCGGGCCGGCGCAGTGCCTCCTGGAGCAGAGGCACGTCGAACTTGGGGTCGTGCGTGAGGACGCAGACGACCGTGCGCTCGTCGGTGTCCGTCTCCCGCAGGTAGCGGTGCGGCCACTCGGCGACCACCTCGACGCCCTCGGGGAAGCGCCGGGGCGTGGCGAAGACGGGGCGGGCGTCACAGACCGTGACCCGGTAGCCGAGGAAGTCCCCGATGCGGGCGACGGCCGCCGCGTAGTCGATCGCGCCGAAGACCAGCATCCGCGGCGGCGGTGCGAAGGACTGCAGGAACACGCTGACGGAGTCCTCGCGGCGCTGCCCCTCGGGCCCGTAGTGCCGCAGGCCGGTGGCACCGAGAGCGAGCTCGCCGCGCGCGTCGGCGGTGACGGCCGCGTCCAGGCCGCTCGCGCCCAGCGTGCCCGACACCCGGTCCGGCCGGACGGCGAGCGTCGCTCCGCGCGGCGCCGGGCCGCCGGTCACCGTCGCCACGGTCACCGGCTCTCCGGACGCGACGCACTCCACGACCTCGCCGAAGGCCGGATCCACCTCGGACGTGACGGGACGCACGAGCAGCGTGATCTCACCGCCGCAGGTCAGGCCGACGGCGAAGGCGTCCTCGTCGCTGTAGCCGAAGGTCTCCAGCCGGGCCTCGCCGCTCGCCACGACCTCCTGCGCGAGCTCGAACACCGCACCCTCGACACAGCCCCCGGACACACTGCCCACGACCTCCTCGTCCGGCCCCACCGCCATCGCCGCGCCCGGGTCGCGCGGCGCGCTGCGGCTGACCTCGACGACCGTCGCGAGGCCGAACGGGATCCGGGCCGCGTACCAGCGGCCGAGCACCGGGAGGATGTCACGCACGACCGGCTCCTTCCACACAGCCCACCGGGTACCCAACCGGCGATTAATTCCGTTGTGGCCCACCGGGACGGTCTGCTGCACTGCACGGGTCGACGACGTCACCGAGTCCTTCAGGAGCCTCAGATGCGCACTGCGTCCATGTCCCCCCAGACAGGAACGGCTCTCTCTCCGAAGGACATGACGCTTCGTGCAGTTGCTCAACCTTGGAATTCTCGCCCATGTCGACGCAGGTAAGACCAGCCTGACCGAGCGGCTGCTCCATTCGGCCGGGGTGATCGACGAGGTCGGCCGCGTCGACGACGGGAACACCCGTACCGACACCCTCGCGCTGGAGCGGCAGCGTGGCATCACCATCAAGTCCGCCGTCGTCTCGTTCCCGCTCGACGGTGTGACGGTCAACCTCATCGACACACCCGGTCACCCGGATTTCATCGCCGAGGTGGAGCGGGTGCTCGGCGTGCTGGACGGCGCCGTCCTCGTGATCTCCGCCGTCGAAGGGGTGCAGGCGCAGACGCGGGTGCTGATGCGCACGCTCCAGCGGCTGCGCATCCCGACCCTGCTCTTCGTCAACAAGATCGACCGGCGCGGGGCGCGGGACGAGGAGGTGCTGCGGTCGGTCTCGGCCCGCCTGACACCCGCGATCGTGCCGATGGGAACCGCCACCGGCCTCGGCACGCGCGCGGCCCGTTTCGTCCCGGGGCCCGGTCCGGCCGCCGCCCTCGACGTCCTCGCCGACCACGACGACACCCTGCTGTCCGCCTACGTCGAGGACACCGTCACGGACGCCCTCCTGCGCAGGTCCCTCGTCGCGCAGACCCGGGAGGCCCTGGTCCACCCGGTCTACTTCGGCTCCGCCGCCACAGGCGCGGGCGTGGACGCGCTCCTGTCCGGCATCGAGGAATTGCTGCCGGCCGCCGACGGGGACGCGGACGGGCCGGTCTCCGGCACCGTGTTCAAGGTCGAGCGGGGCCCGGCGGGGGAGAAGGTCGCCTACGCCCGGATGTTCTCCGGCACCCTGCGCACCCGCGACCGGATCCCCTTCGGAGCGGACTGCGCCGAAGGCAGGATCACCGGAATCAGCGTCTTCGGCCACGGCACGGACACCCGTGCGGACGCCGTCGCCGCCGGGGAGATCGCCCGGCTGTGGGGGCTTGCCGACATCAGGATCGGCGACGCGATCGGCGAACCCCGCAAGGCGTACGAGCACTTCTTCGCCCCGCCCACCCTGGAGACGGTCGTCGTTCCGGGGCCCGGTGTGAACCGAGGCGCACTGCACCTCGCGCTCACCCAACTCGCCGAACAGGACCCGCTGATCGGCCTGCGCCACGACGAACGCCGGCAGGAGACCTCCGTCTCCCTCTACGGCGAGGTGCAGAAGGAGGTCGTCCAGGCCACCCTCGCCGACGAGTACGGTCTCCACGTCACCTTCCGCGAGACCACCCCGCTGTGCGTCGAACGGCTCGTCGGCACCGGGCATGCCGTGGAGTTCAACAAGAAGGACTCGAACCCGTTCCTGGCGACGGTCGGCCTGCGGGTCGATCCCGCACCCGTCGGCTCGGGCGTCGCCTTCCGGCTGGAGGTGGAGCTCGGCTCCATGCCGTACGCCTTCTTCAAGGCCGTCGAGGACACCGTGCGCGAGACCCTCGATCAGGGGCTGTACGGCTGGCAGGTCACCGACTGCACGGTCACCATGACCCGCAGCGGCTACTCACCCCGCCAGAGCCACGCCCACCAGGGCTTCGACAAGAGCATGTCGAGCACCGGAGCCGACTTCCGCGGCGTCACCCCGCTGGTGCTCGTCGAGGCGCTGCGGCGGGCCGGGACACGGGTGCACGAGCCGATGCACCGCTTCCGTATCGAGGCCCCGGCCGACACCCTCGGCGCCCTGCTGCCGGTCCTCGCCGGGCTCGCGGCCGTACCGGAGGCGACGCGGAACCGGGGCGACCTCTGCGTCATCGAAGGCACCGTGCCGGCGGCCCGGGTGCACACTCTCGGGCAACTGCTGCCGGGGCTGACCCGCGGTGAGGGGGAACTGGAGAGCGCCTTCGACCACTATGCGCCAGTCACGCACGGCACGATTCCCGAGCGTCCGCGCACCGACCACAACCCGCTGAACAGGAAGGAGTACTTGTTGAACGTGACACGAAGGGTGGGTGGTTGAGGTGTGGGAGCTGTCCGAGAGGGAACTTACTCCAGAGTCAGGGGTGTTGACGGTGTCCTGATATCACCGGACTGTAGTGGACATGCCGACTATCCGAGTACGTCTGCTGGTTGTCCTGGCTGTCCTCTTCGGCTCCCTGTCGGTGGCGGGCGTCCCGCCCGCCACCGCCGCGCCCCCTTCCGGCTCCCTCTGGTTCGACGACCCGGCCGTCACCGTGAACAACGGCCGCTTCACCGACGCCTCCGGCCGCGAGGTCGTACTGCGCGGCTACAACGTCTCCGGTGAGACCAAGCTCGCGGAGAACAAGGGCCTGCCCTTCGCCTCCGTCGCCGACGCCCGCAAGTCGGCGACCGCCCTGCGCGCCCTCGGCGGCGGCAACACCGTCCGCTTCCTGCTCTCCTGGGCGTACGCCGAGCCCGAGCGCGGCAAAGTGGACACCGCCTACCTGGCCGCCGCCACCGACCAGATGAAGGCCTTCCTCGACGCCGGCATCCGCGTCTACCCCGACTTCCACCAGGACCTCTACTCCCGGCACCTCTTCGACGCCGACAGCTGGTACACGGGCGACGGCGCGCCCAAGTGGGCGGTGGACGCCGGGAACTACCCGGACGAGTCCTGTGGGATCTGCCTGTTCTGGGGGCAGAACATCACCCAGAACGAGGCCGTGAAGCGGGCGTCGTACGACTTCTGGCACAACGCGCACGGCGTGCAGGACGCCTTCCTCGCCACCGCCGAGAAGACCATGGCGTACGTCCAACAGCACTTGAGCGCCGACCAGTTCGAGGGCGTCGCCGGCTTCGACCCCTACAACGAGCCGCACGCGGGCGTCTACGACTCCGGGCAGACCAGCCGCGCCTGGGAGAAGGACGTGCTGTGGCCGTTCTTCGAGAAGTTCCGGGCCCGCATGGACGCGGCCGGCTGGCGGGACAAGCCCGCCTTCGTGGAGCCGAACCTCTTCTGGAACGCGGGCCTCGACTTCCAGAGGCAGGAGGGCGGCCTGCTGGATGCCGGAAAGCTCGGACCGCGCTATGTGTTCAACACCCACTTCTACGACCAGAAGGCCATCTCCGGCGTCTTCATGTGGGGCAAGGCGGCCGACGGCCAGTACGCGAAGGACTTCCGCACGGTCCGCGACCGGGCGGCCGCCGCGCAGACCGCCGCCGTGGTCAGCGAGTTCGGGCATCCCCTGGCGGGCAACGTCTCCGACAAGGCGCCGACCGTCCTCAAGGCGATGTACCAGGCCCTCGACTCCCGCCTGAAGGGCGCCGACTGGTGGTCCGACCCGGCGGCCTCGGGACCGGTGCTCTCCGGCTCGCAATGGCAGTGGGACATCTACAACGGCCGCCACCGCGAGCTGATGAACGGCAACCCCGACAAGGTGCTCACCGCCGGTGACGCCTGGAACGACGAGGACCTGTCCGCCGTACGCCTCGACGACTCGGGCAAGCCGGTGCTGCGCCAGGACGCCCGGCTCCTGGACCGCCTCTACCCGAGCGCCACGGCCGGTACGACCGTCGGCTTCACCTACGAGGACCGCTCCCGGGACGGCTCGACGACCCTGACCTGGAACCCGGTGCCCAACTCCTTGCCGAAGGTGCGGCAGTTGGTGGGCTCCGGACAGTACGGGCTGCTGCTGTGGCGCTCGGACGGCGGCCGGGCGCCCACCGAACTGCACCTGCCGGCGAGCTTCCCGACCGCGTCCACCACGGTCGTCTCCGACCTGGGCACGGCCCACGCCCCGCCCGCGTACACCTCGACGACCCCGATCGGCGTGGCCCAGGAGCCCGGCGGCACGGGAAGCCGCCGCCTGCTGCTCACCGCGCCGGACTCGGGCGTCCTGCACTACGCGCTGGTGACCAACGGGGCGACGGCTCCCTCGGCGGATCTGCTGAACGCGGCCCGCTCCGAGCTGGCGGCGTGGGCGGCGAAGGAGGTCAACTAGCGGACGGGCTCGTCCAGCCGGCCTCGACATGACCGAGCCGGACGCGCTGCGGGTGGTCTCCGACCGGCACGGACGCGACCTTCTTCCCGGTGGCGAAGTCGATGGCCGTGACCTGGTCGGAGCCGCTCTCGGAGACGACACAACTCCTGCCGTCACCGCTGACCGTGGCCCAGTAGGGCTTGGCGGCGGTGACGAGCGGGCCCTCCTGGAGGGTGCCGCGGTCGACGACCGTCGCGTAGTCGTCCATGGTCCCCGCGACGCACAGCTTCTTGCCGTCCGGGCTCATCGAGAGGCCGTGGTGGCGTGAGTCGTTGACGAAGGTGGTGCGGTCGTCACTGGTCGCCGGGTTCTTCGGCAGGGTCTTCGTGCGGGTGATCTTGTCGGTGGCCAGGTCGTACTCGAAGAAGCCGTTGAAGAACGACACCTGGAAGTACAGCTTCGACTCGTCCGGCGAGAACACCGCCGGCCGGACCGCGTCGGAGAAGTCCTTCAGGCCGATCGCGTCCAGGCGCGGACGCATGTCGATGACCTTGACCTGCTGGTACGTGGTCGCGTCGATGACGGTGATGCGGCGGTCGCCCTTCGTCCAGTCCAGCCAGGACGCGTCGGTCTGCGTGTTCACCTCGCCGATCGACATGTTGTAGATGTACTTGCCGTCCTTGGTGAAGATGTTCTCGTGCGGCTTGTCGCCGGTTGCGGCCTTGCCGAGCTGCTTGCCGGTCTCGATGTCCAGGACGTGCACGGTGTTGCCGGTGGACGCCGACACGGCGACCCGTTTGCCGTCGGGGGAGACGGCCATGTGGTCGGAGCGGAAACCGGACACCGGGAAGCGCCAGTTGATCCGCCCGGAGGCGAGGTCGATGGAGACGACGTCGGCGAAGCTGGGCCGGGAGACGACCACCGACTTCCCGTCCGGCGTGGAGTACATGTCGTCGACGAACTGGTCGTGTCCCTCGCCGACGCTGTTGCGGATCGTCATGAAGGCGATCCATCTGATCGGATCGGCGTTGATCTCCGCCATCCGCTCGTCCTTGTCGGGGATGACGTTGATCCGGCCGATCTTCGCCAAGTCGCCGGTGGACTTGATGACATCGGCGGTGCCCTCCCAGTTGTTGCCCACGAACAGCACCTGGCGCAGCGCGTCAGGGGCGTCCGCGTGGGCGGCGGTCGCGGGAAGGGTGGCGGTCAGGGCGAGGGCGGCGGTCAGGGAGCACAGGTGCCGTCGTCGGAAGACGGGCATGGCTGATCCCTCCTCTGCGGGTGGGGGTGAGGAATCTGAACACACATACTTTCAGAGTCAACTTACTGCAAAGTAAGGAAAGGGCGGCCTACTTCACAAGACCGCGTCCACGACAAAATCGCGTTCGAGGGAAGATGGGTGTCCGAGCGGATGAAGGGAGAGCCGGTGCCGGGCAGACTCAGAGCGCCGACCGGCCGCTACGGCGGCAAGACCGCCGAGGAGCGGCAGGCCGAGCGGCGCCGGCGGTTCCTGGACGCCGCGCTCCAGCTGTTCGGTGACAACCCCGGCTTCCGCGCCACCACCGTCGCGGCGCTCAGCGAGGCGGCCGGGCTGTCCACCCGTCAGTTCTACGAGGAGTTCCGCACCCTGGAGGACGTGCTCGCGGCGCTGCACCTCCAGGTCAACGACTGGGCCGAGGCGGCGGTGCTGGAGGCGGCGGCCGGAGCGGCGGACCTGCCGCTCGTCGAACGCGCGACCGCGATCTTCCGCGCCTACGCCGGGAACGTCGCCGCCGATCCGCGCCGGATCCGCATCACCTTCGTCGAGATCATCGGCGTCAGCCCGCGCCTGGAGGAGCAGCGGCTCGCCCGCCGGGCCGGCTGGATCGACCTCATCTGCGCCGAGGCCCGGGCGGCCGCCGCGCGCGGGGAGGCGGCACCCCGCGACTACCGCCTCGCGGCGACGGGTTTCATCGGCAGCGTCAACGGCCTGCTGCACGACTGGAGCGCCGGCTGGGTCGACGCGACGCTGGACGAGGTCGTCGACGAACTGGTCCGGCAGCTGCTGGGGATCCTGCGGCCGCCGGGGTGGAGCCCGCGGGGCTGACTCAGACCCGCGTACGGTCACGTCCGGTCGCCCGGGCTCCGGGAAAGGCGCGCCGGTAGTCGCCGGGCGACACCCCGAGGTGCCTGAGGAAGTGGTGGCGGAGATTGTTGGCCGTGCCGAGGCCGCTCAGCTCCCCGACCTTCTCGATCGGCAGGTCCGTCGACTCCAGCAGTGACCGGGCGCGTCCGAGCCGCTGGTCGAGAAGCCACTGCAGAGGCGTCGTCCCGGTGGCGGCCTGCAGCCGCCGGTAGAACGTACGTGGGCTCATCGCGGCCCGCCTCGCCAGGTCGGCCACGGTCAGCGGCCGGTCCAGGTTGGCCCGCGCCCACTCGAGGACGGGCGCCAGCCCCTGGTCGTCGCCGGCCGGCACCGACAGCTCGATGAACTGCGCCTGCCCGCCCGGCCGGTGGGCGGGCACGACCATGCGGCGCGCCAGCTGGTTCGCGACGTGCGCGCCGAGATCGCGCCGCACCAGGTGCAGACACAGGTCGAGTCCGGCGGTCAGTCCCGCGCTGGTGAGCACGTCGCCGTCGTCCACGTACAGCACCGACGCGTCGACGTGCACCTTCGGGTAGCGCTCGGCCAGCTGGGCGGTGTGCATCCAGTGGGCGGTGGCGCGCCGTCCGTCGAGCAGCCCCGCCTCGGCGAGCGCGAAGGCGCCGGTGCACAGGGAGACCATGCGGGCGCCCGCGTCATGAGCACGGCGCAGGGCCGCGATCAGCTCCCGCGGCAGCGGCCTGCCCTCCTCGACGCACGGGTCGGGCACCGAGGGCACGATGACCGTGTCGGCACCGACCAGGTCGTCCAGCCCGTACCGGGTGCGCAGGCTCAGGCCGTGACCGTCCGCCGCACCGTCCCCCTCAGGCCCGGCCCCGGTCCCGCACAGCCGCAGGTCGTACCAGGGATCGGCCAGATCGGGCTGCGGCTTGCCGAACACGGTGCACGGGATGCTCAGTTCGTACAGATCCCACGAGGGGACCCCGATCTCCTCGGTCACGACCACGGCGACAGAACCGGCACTCATGCTCCGCAGCCTATGGCAGGAATTTGGTGGAGGCCGTCACTGCTGTCACTTTTCCCGATCTCCGTGCCCTGCGAACGTTGGCCGTACGTGATCACACGTCACTTTCCAATGGAGCACGAGGAGTTGGGCATGAACGCACGACACCGGCCGGTCACCGTCGTCGGACTGGGCTCGATGGGCTCGGCACTGGCCGCCACGCTGCTGGAGCGGGGCCACCCGACCACCGTCTGGAACCGTTCCCCGGACAAGGCCCGCCCCTTGGCCGACCGGGGTGCCCGTCTGGCCGCCACACCCCAGGAGGCGATCGCCGCCTCCCCGCTGACCATCGCCTGTGTGCTGGACTACGAGGCGATGTACACCGTCCTCGACCCGGCCACCGGCGAACTGGCGGGCAGAACCCTGGTCAACCTCTCCTCCGGCTCTCCCGAGCAGGCCCAGGAGGCCGTCAAGTGGGCCCATTCCCACGGGGCCGACTACCTCGACGGCGCCATCATGACCACCCCGCCCGGCGTCGGCGACCCCGCCATGATGTTCCTCTACAGCGGCTCCCGGGAGGTCTTCGACGCCCACCGCCCCACCCTGGCGACCCTCGGCGACCCCCTCCACCTGGGCACCGACCCCGGCCTCGCCTCCCTCTACGACGCCGCCCTGCTCGGCCTGATGTGGTCCACCATGACCGGCTGGCTGCACGGCACCGCGCTGGTCGGCGCCGAGCGGACATCGGCCACCGACTTCACCCCGGTCGCGATCCGCTGGCTGAGCGCGGTGGCGGGCTTCCTCACCACGTACGCGCCCCAGGTGGACGCCGGCCGCTACCCGGGCGACGACGCCACCGTCGACGTGCAGATCGCGACCATCGACCACCTCATCCACGCGGCGGCGGCCCGCGGCATCGACAACGCCCTGCCCGAGCTCCTGAAGGCCGCCATGGAGAAGGCCGCCGCCGCCGGCCACGGACAGGACAGTTACGCGAGCCTCATCGAGGTCCTGAGGAACCCCGCCGACAGCGAGGCCTGACATCGGCTAGACCGACACCAGCACCACGAGATTCGCCGCCACCAGCAGCGCGCATCCCGGCAGCAGACCGGCCAGCAGCCGTGCGCGGAGCCCGCGGTACACCGCCTCGTACTCGGCCCGCCGGGCGGCGGCGTCCACGGTCTGCTCCAGCGGCGTGGCGATGGTCGTCGGGCCGACGCCGCCCGGCACGGTATCAGCGAGGCCCGCTCCACGGCGTAGCCGAAGTCGACGTCGCCGACGTTGCCGGGGTTGTACCCGGCGTCGATCACGACGGCGCCGGGCTTGCCGTCCCGGCCGCGGATCAGCCGGGGCCGTCCCACCGCGGGTGAGCGTCGCGTCCCGGGCGAGCAGCAGCGTTCGTCCTCCCCACCAGTGCCTTGAGGGCCTGCGGGGTGTCCACGCTGCGGGGCTCGTCGGCGTCGTTCCTCCTACTCGTCCCAGGCCTGGACCAGAGTCTGCTCGGCGATCTTGCCGTCCCGCAGCGAGAGCATGGACTCGGACAGGACACGCACCCCGTCCGAGTACTCGCAGCTCTCGCTGTAGGCGGCCTCGTCGCCCTGGATGACGCACCGCTCCAGCTTGTGCGTCATGTCGCGGCTGTAGACGTCCTCCAGCATCCGGCTGATCTCGTCCCGGCCGTGCAGGACCTTGGGGTGGCTGGGCTGGGTCGTGCGGTCGACGATGCGGAACTCCGCGTCGTCGGCGTAGAGCGAGAGGAAGATGTCCGGGCTCTGTCCTTCCACGGCCCGGCGCAGCGTCTCTCGGTCGAAGGCGGGGTCTGCCGCGGTTCCCATGATGACCTCCTTCGAAGGGCCGCGACCCGGTCGGGACCGGGCCGCGAGGGGCCTCTCCTGTCGAGCCTCCTCCCGTCCGGCGAGCTCGGCAAACGCAGCCGGACCACTGGGCCTGACGGGCGAGCGCCACCGCCCGCCCGTATCCGCCGGGGACCCGCTCGCGCTGCGATACGCATGCTCTCAACACGACGTATCGTCGCCGCCGTTGGTCTCGCCGCGGGTGTCACCGGCCTCGCCGCGCCGATGGCGAACGCGGCCGACGCGGAGTCCCGGAGCCCGCTCAGCCCGGTCGCCACGCTCGACTCGCTGACCGTGAGTGACATCCCCGCCGAGCACGAGGACGAGATCCCACGGCCCTCCTCCCAGCCGGCCGGGCTCAGTCCGCCGCGGCCAGGAACTGGGTCGCCGCCAGCTCCGCGTAGAGCGGGTCGGCGGTCACCAGCTCGCGATGAGTGCCGACCGCCCGGACACGACCCGCGTCCATCACCACGATCCGGTCGGCCATCGTCACCGTGGACAGCCGGTGCGCCACCACGAGGACCGTCGTCGTACGGGCCACGTCCGCGACGGTGTCGCGCAGCGCCGCCTCGTTGACCGCGTCCAGCTGCGAGGTCGCCTCGTCGAGCAGCAGCAGCCGGGGGCGGCGCAGCAGAGCCCGGGCGATGGCGACCCGCTGCCGTTCACCGCCCGACAGCTTGGTGCCACGATGCCCGACGAGCGTGTCGAGACCGCCGGGCAGCCGGGCGACCAGACCGTCGAGACGGGTCGTCTTCAGTACCCGCGCGAGGGCGTCGTCGTCCGCCTCCGGATTGCCCAGCAGCAGGTTGTCCCGCAGGGAGCCCGACAGGACCGGCGCGTCCTGCTCCACGTAGCCGATGGCGGCGCGCAGTTGCGTCAGCTCCCAGTCGGCGAGGTCGCGCCCGTCGAACGTGATCGCCCCGGAGTCCGGCTCGTAGAACCGCTCGATCAGCGAGAAGACGGTGGTCTTGCCGGCGCCGGACGGGCCCACGAACGCCGTCATGCCCTGCGCGGGAACGGCGAACGTCACCCCGTGGTGGACGTACGGCAGGTCGTCGGCGTAGCGGAAGCGGACGTCGTGGAAGGCCAGGGTGGCGGGCTGCGCGCAGGGGGAGGGGAGCGGGGCGGCCGCGGCCGCCGGCTCGGCGGGCAGACGCAGCGCCTCCTGGATGCGGGTGAGGGCCGCGGCGCCCGTCTGGTACTGCGTGACGGCGCCGACGACCTGCTGTATCGGGGACATCAGATAGAAGACGAACAGCAGGAACGCGACCAGCGTGCCCACGTCGATCGCGCCGGTCGCCACGCGCGCGCCACCCACCGCGAGCACCGTGATGAAGGCGATCTGCATGGCGAGCCCCGCCGTGTTGCCCGCGGCCGCCGACCACTTGGCGGCCCGCACACTCTGGCGCCACGACTCCTGCGCCGCCTCGTGCAGCGTGCGTTCCTCCCGGTGCTCGGCACCGGACGCCTTCACGGTGCGCAGGGCGCCGAGGATCCGCTCCAGCGAGGCACCCATGACACCCACCGCGTCCTGCGCCTGCCGGCTCGCCTTGTTGATACGCGGCACGATCACGCCGAGGATCACGCCCGCGCCCAGGATCACGGCCAGGGTGACGCCCAGCAGCACGGCGTCCACCAGGCCCATCATCACCACCGTCGCGACGAGCGTGAGGCCGCCCGTGCCCAGGCCGACCAGCGAGTCGGTGGTGACCGCGCGCAGCAGGGTGGTGTCCGAGGTGATGCGGGCCATCAGGTCCCCGGGTTCGCTGCGGTCCACGGCCGGGATGCGCAGCCGCAGCAGATACGACGACAGGGCGCGCCGCGCGCCGAGCACCACCGACTCGGCGGTGCGCTGCAACACGTACGAACCCAGCGCGCCGACCGCCGCGTTGGCCACGATCAGGGCCGACATCACCAGCAGCGCCCCGGTGATGGCCCGGTCGTGCGCCAGATCGTCGATCAGGTCCTGCGCCACCAGCGGCAGCATCAGCCCGGTCGCCCCGGTGACCAGCGAGAGCACCGCACCGGCGAACAGGGACCGGCGGTGCGGCCGTACGTATCCGAGCAGCAGCCGCCAGGCGGGCGTACCGGTATCGGTCTCCGCGATGCTCACATCACTCCTTCGGCGTCGGGCGGAGCGTTCAGATTACGGGGGCCGCGGGGTGCGGTGCCCGGCGTTTTCGAACAGTGTGTGAGCTGGTGATACAGCGCCGCGGGTGGCCGATCCGCATCCCTTGCCGATCAGTCGCGCGTAGGGTCGGGAAGGAAGGCATCCCGGCCGACGAAGCCGACGAAGGAGTCAGCATGACGCAGGAAGTACGCGGTGTGATCGCACCGGGCAAGGACGAGCCGGTACGGATCGAGACCATCGTCGTGCCCGATCCCGGCCCGGGGGAGGCGGTCGTGCGCGTCCAGGCCTGCGGGGTGTGCCACACCGATCTGCACTACAAGCAGGGCGGCATCAGCGACGACTTCCCCTTCCTGCTCGGCCACGAGGCCGCGGGCGTGGTCGAGGCGGTCGGCGACGGCGTCACCGACGTGGAGCCCGGTGACTTCGTGATCCTCAACTGGCGTGCGGTGTGCGGGAAGTGCCGGGCCTGTCTGCGCGGGCGGCCCTGGTACTGCTTCGACACGCACAACGCCGAGCAGAAGATGACCCTCGCCTCGACCGGCCAGGAGCTCTCCCCGGCCCTCGGTATCGGCGCCTTCGCCGAGAAGACGCTGGTCGCGGCCGGGCAGTGCACCAAGGTCGACCCGGCCGTCGCCGCGCAGGTGGCCGGGCTGCTCGGCTGCGGCGTCATGGCCGGCATCGGCGCCGCGATCAACACCGGGAACGTCGGCCGGGGCGACACGGTCGCCGTCATCGGCTGCGGTGGCGTCGGCGACGCGGCCGTCGCCGGCTCGCACCTCGCCGGAGCGGCGAAGATCATCGCCGTCGACATCGACGACCGCAAGCTGGAGACCGCTCGGAGCATGGGCGCCACCCACACCGTCAACTCGCGCGAGACCGACCCGGTCGAGGCGATCCGCGAACTCACCGGCGGCTTCGGCGCCGACGTCGTCATCGAGGCCGTCGGCCGCCCGGAGACGTACAAGCAGGCCTTCTACGCCCGCGACCTCGCCGGTACGGTCGTCCTGGTCGGCGTGCCCACCCCCGAGATGAAACTCGAACTGCCGCTGCTGGACGTGTTCGGGCGGGGCGGGGCGCTGAAGTCGTCGTGGTACGGCGACTGCCTGCCCTCCCGCGACTTCCCCATGCTGATCGACCTGCACCTGCAAGGCCGCCTGGACCTCGGGGCGTTCGTCACCGAGACCATCCAGCTCGACGAGGTGGAGAAGGCGTTCGAGCGGATGCACCACGGCGACGTGCTGCGCTCGGTGGTGGTGCTGTGATGACCCCGCGTGTCGAACACCTCGTCACCTCCGGGCAGTTCAGCCTCGACGGCGGCACCTGGGACGTCGACAACAACGTCTGGATCGTCGGCGACGACCACGAGGCGATCGTCATCGACGCCGCCCACGACGCCGACGCGATCGCCGAGGCCGTCGGAGACCGCCGGCTCACGGCCATCGTGTGCACCCACGCCCACAACGACCACATCGACGCCGCCCCCGCACTCGCCGAGCGCACCGGGGCCACCATCTGGCTGCACCACGACGACCTGCCGCTGTGGAAGCAGACCCACCCGGACCGCGAGCCCGACGCCTGGCTGGTCGACGGCCAGGTGATCGAGGCCGGCGGCGCCGGCCTGCGGGTCCTGCACACCCCGGGGCACGCGCCCGGCGCGGTGTGCCTGTACGACCCCGGGCTCGCCACCGTCTTCACCGGGGACACCCTCTTCCAGGGCGGCCCCGGCGCCACCGGCCGGTCCTTCTCGCACTTCCCGACGATCATCGACTCGATCCGCGACCGCCTCCTCACACTGCCGCCCGAGACGAAGGTCCTCACCGGCCACGGAGACTCCACGACCATCGGCGCGGAGGCCCCGCACCTTCAGGAGTGGATCGCCCGCGGCCACTGACGGCGTGTCGTCAGGAAAAGACGACAGAAGATGTCCGGCTTCCCCGTCACCCTGGAGGCGACAAGCAGCCACGGTCACGGGAGGTCGGACATGTCAGCTCCGCTGAAGGGCAAGGTCGCACTGGTCGCCGGTGCGACCCGGGGCGCCGGACGGGGAATCGCGGTGGAGCTCGGCGCGGCCGGCGCCACCGTCTACGTCACCGGACGCACCACACGCGCCCGCCGCTCGGAGTACGACCGGCCCGAGACCATCGAGGACACCGCCGACCTGGTCACCGAGGCCGGCGGGCAGGGCATCGCCGTACCCACCGACCACCTCGACGCCGCTCAGGTCCGCGCCCTGGTGGACCGGATCGCGGACGAACAGGGCCGCCTCGACGTCCTCGTCAACGACATCTGGGGCGGCGAGAAGCTCTTCGAGTGGGACACCCCGCTGTGGGAGCACGACCTCGACAACGGCCTGCGCCTGCTCCGGCTCGCGGTCGAGACCCACGCGATCACCGGCCACCACGCCCTGCCCCTGCTGCTGCGCAACCCCGGCGGCCTGGTCGTCGAGGTCACCGACGGCACCGCCGACTACAACGGCGACCACTACCGCGTGAACTTCTTCTACGACCTCGCCAAGGCCTCCGTCCTGCGCATGGCCTTCGCCCTCGGCCACGAACTCGGCCCGCTCGGCGCCACCGCCGTCGCCCTCACCCCCGGCTGGCTGCGCTCGGAACTCATGCTGGACACCTACGGGGTCCGCGAGGACAACTGGCGCGACGCCCTGGAGCGCGTACCCCACTTCGCCATCTCGGAGACCCCGCGCTACGTGGGCCGGGCCGTGGCCGCGCTGGCCGCCGACCCGGACGTGGTGCGATGGAACGGCCGGTCCCTCTCCAGCGGCGGCCTCGCAAAGGTGTACGGCTTCACCGACCTCGACGGCAGTCGCCCGGACGCCTGGCGCTACCTCGTCGAGGTGCAGGACGCGGGCAAGCCGGCCGACACGACGGGCTACCGCTGAGCGCCACGGACTGCGGCACTGACGGCGTGCGGCTGCGGGCCGACGACCTCGACTGGACCTTCGGCACCGGCACACCCCTGCACGGCACGGCGCAGGACCTCCTGCTGGCCACCTTCGGCCGGCGTCTGCCGCCCGGCCGGCTGAGTGGAGAGTTATGTCACCGTTTCGTCGCAGGCTGAAAGTCCGTACAACCGAACCCCCCGTGTGCCCGTCTAGCTGGCAGGGATCGCAGACCATGTGACCACTTCCGCGAAAGGGCAGGACCAACCATGGGGGACGTACGCAGACGGGGCGCCGTCGTACTCGGGATCACCGGACTGGTGGCACCGCTCACGCTCGCGCTCGGCGCCACGCCGGCCGCGGCCGCGAGCTGCACCGCGAAGACCGGCCCGTACCAGAAGCAGGTGGAGAAGTTCCTGGGCCGTCCGGTCGACGGCAAGCAGTCCGCCGCCGACTGCAAGGCGATCCGCGCCTTCCAGACCAAGCACGGCATCTCCCCGAACGCCGGCTACGCCGGGCCCGTCACCTGGGGAGTGATGGACCTGATGCAGAAGCAGAAGGCCGTCGGGAAGAACCCGAACAAGGACGGCAAGTGCCCGGTGAACAAGGGCCGGATCGCCTGCGTGAACCTGAGCCTCCAGCTGAGCTGGATCCAGGACGGCAAGAAGCTCGTCTACGGCCCGGTCCCGGTCCGCACGGGCCGCGACGGCTACGAGACCCGCACCGGCCTGAAGAAGATCTACTGGCGCAACATCGACCACGTCTCGTCCATCTACGACGTGCCGATGCCCTACGCCCAGTTCTTCGACGGCGGCCAGGCCTTCCACTCGGTCGGCGTCAGCATGTGGAACCCGCCGGGCTCGCACGGTTGCGTCAACATGACCAAGACCGACGCCAAGAAGTACTGGTCGCTGCTGAAGAAGAACGACGACGTCTTCGTGTACGGCCGCAAGCCGGGCACCTGATCCAGGCACCCGGCTCGCACGGAGCCCCTACAGGGGCGCGTCCCCGAAGTCCGGGATCTCCAGCCGTACCCCGCCCTGCCGCGCGGACTCGTGAGCGATGATGCCCGGCAGGGTGTAGCGGGCGGCCACCCACGCGTTCACCGACGGCAGGGTGCGCGTGTTGACGGCGGTCACGAAGTCGTCCACCAGGAAGTGGTGGCTGCCCTCGTGGCCGTTGTGGAGGTTGTCGAACTCCCTGGGCAGCCGCGCACGGTCGTGCACGGGAGCCGACCCGGAGGTGAAGGCGGCCCGCAGCTCCGGCGCGATGTGCTGGAGCGACGGGTCGTCGGGCGCCATGGTGGGCTTGGGCTCCAGCAGTTCGCTGATGTCCTGCACCCCCTGCTTGTCCTGCCACAGGGCGACCGTGGCGAGCTGTTCCATGCTCGCCTCGGTGCCGAAGAAGCGGAAACGCGACTCCCGTATGTGCGAGGGGTAGCCGACCCGCCGGAACTCGTTCGTACGGAACGAGCCGCCGCCCGCCACCTCGAACAGCGCGGTGGCGTTGGAGAAGTCGTTGCCGAACTGGCTGACCTCCTTGTCGAAGACGCCGTCGCCCCGGTCGTCGACGACACCGATCGCCGACACGCTGACAGCGTGCGTCTGCCAGGCGCCCAGCACCCCGCCGACCGCGTGCGTCGGGTACAGCAGCGGGGGATAGCTGGCGGTGGCCTTCCAGTTCTCGCCGCCGCTGTACTGGTAGGCCTCGTAGAACCCCAGGTCCATGTCGTGGACGTAGTCGCCCTCGGCGTAGAACAGCCGCCCGAAGGCGCCCTCGGCGATCTGGTTGCGGGCGTGGACCGTCGCCGGGTTGTACTCGCTGGTCTCGCCCATCATGTACGTCAGCCCGGTGGCCTTGACCGCGTCGATGATCGCCGCGATCTCCTCCGTGCTGATCGCCATGGGGACCGCGGAGTACACGTGCTTGCCGGCGCCCAGGCCCTGGAGCACCAGCGGCCCGTGCGTCCAGCGCTGCGTGAAGATCGCGACGGCGTCGACGTCCTCCGATTCCAGCATGGCCTGGTACGACGGGAAGGTGCCCGTCAGCCCCTGCGCGGAGGCGAGTTGCTCGGCCCGCTCGGGCAGCAGGTCGGTGACGTAGACGGCGCTGACGCCGGGGTGGGCCTGGAACAGCGTGGCGAACTGGCCCGAGAACTGTCCGGCGCCGACGATGCCGATGGAGAACGTCATGTAAGGCGTGCCCTTCACTGGTCGGGGGATCACTGCGAGAGGATCAGGTTGATCTGTTCGTTGGTCTCGTCGAGGCTGTTGACCGGCTTGCCGTTGCCGTAGATGTCCTCCATCGCCGGCGACATGAGCGCCGTCATGTCCGCCGAGTAGCTGGCGATCGGGTACGAGAAGGTCCGGAAGTTCTTCTTGTCGGCCACGGGCTTCGTGAACGACGAGACGTCGATGCCCTTCTTCCGGTACGCGGCGACGGCGGCCTCGGTCCCGGCCTTCGTCGCGGGGAAGACCACGCCGTAACCACCGACTACCTTCTGGCACTTGTCCGAGGCCAGATACGCCACCCACTTCTTGGCGCCCTCCTTGTTCTTGGAGGCCTTGGTGACGGAGTCGGCGAGGCCGTTCATCATCGTGGCGCGCTTGCCGGTCGGGCCGACCGGTGTCAGGGCGGTCTTGATGTCCCGGCCCTTGAAGCCCGCGTACGTGGAGATCATCCAGGCCCCGTCGAACGCGGTGGCGGCCTTGCCCGCCGCGACCTGGGTGTTCGCCTGGTTGGACTGGACGTTGTAGTCGGACAGCGGCGGCATGTAGCCCTTCTTCGCCAGGCCGAAGTACCACTTGACGACCGACTGGAAGGTTTTGCTGTCGTACTGGTACTTCGTCCCCCAGCGCGGCTTGTCCAGGTAGCTCCACCCGGCGGAGGCGGCGAAGTTGCTCCACTGGGTCTGGCCGTCGCCGAACCCGCCGCCGTTGGTGGCCATGCCGTACACCTTGACGTTGTTCTTGTCGAAGCCCGGTTCGTCGCCCCGCTTGCCGTTCCGGTCGATCGTGAGGTGGGCGATGGCCTTCTCGAAGGTGCCGCCGTCCTCCGGGTTCCAGGAGAGGTCGTTCAGCTGCTCGGCGGTGAGGCCGGCGTCCTTCGTCATCTTCGAGTTGTAGAACAGCGCGACGGTGTCCCAGTCCTTGGGGGCGCCGTAGCGGTGGCCGTCCTTCCCGATCCAGTTGGCGGCGAGGCCCGGCTGGTAGTCGGAGTCCTTGATGCCGAGGTCGTCGAGCGGTTCGAGGACCTTCAGGTCGGCGTACTGGCCGAAGTTCTGGATGTGGTCGGTGAAGACGTCCGGCTGGGTGCCCGCGATGAACCCGGCGGTGAGCTTGGTCCAGTAGTCGCTCCAGCCCAACTGCGTGATCCTGACCTTCAGTCCGGGGTTCTCCTTCTCGAACCCCTTCGCGCAGGCCTGGTAGGCGGGCAGCTGGTTGGCGTCCCACAGCCAGTACGTGACCGTGTTCGCGGAGGATCCGGCGGCGCCCTGCTGCGCGCATCCGCTGACCAGGGACAGCGCCAGCGCGCCGGTCGCCGCGACGAGCGTACGCATACGAATTAGCATCACAGTCCCTCTACTTGATCCCGGTGAAGCCGATGGAGCTGACGATGCGGCGCGCGAAGCAGGCGAACAGCACCAGCATCGGCAGCGCGGCGATCAGCGTCGCCGCCATGAGCCCGGACCAGTCGACGCCGGTCGCCGGGGTCTGCGCCCGGAAGATCGCCAGCGCCACGGTCAGCACGCGCGAGCTGTCGCTGTAGGAGACCATCAGCGGCCAGAAGTAGTCGTTCCAGGAGGTGATGTACGTCAGCACGCCCAGCGTGAGGATCGGCGTGGACGCCATCGGCAGCACCACCCGGAAGAAGATCTTGATCTTTCCGGCGCCGTCCAGCAGCGCGGCCTCCTCGACCTCCTGGGGGATGTTCATGAAGAACTGCCGCAGGAAGAACACCGCGAACGGCGCCATGAACATGGTGGGCAGGGCGATGCCGAGGAGCGTGTCCACCAGGTGCAGTTGCTTGATGAGCACGAAGTTCGGCAGCAGCGTGAAGATGGTCGGCACCATCATCCCGGCCAGGAACAGCCCGAACACCGCGTCCCGGCCGCGCCAGCGCAACCGCGAGAAGGCGTACGCGGCCATCGCGGAGAAGAAGAGCTGACAGCCGGTGATCAAGGTCGAGACCAGCACCGAGTTGAGCAGATAGCGCCAGAAGTCGAGCCCGCCGCCCGCGCCGCCCTGCGCGACGGCCTCCTCGGCCGACTGCATGCCCAGGGCGCGTTCGAAGCCGCTGGTGGTGAGGTCCACGGGCAGGGGGTTGGTCGGGTCGGCGTTGAGTCCCGCGTTGGTGGACAGGGCGGTGCGCAGGATCCAGTAGAACGGCAGCAGGGTGATGAGGACGATCAGCCCCATCACGGTCCAGGCGGCGGCCCGCCCGAAGGGGAACCTGCGTCGCCGGACCGGTCGCAGGGTCGTCGACGTCGTTGTCGTCACGGCAGCCATGCCGGTGTCTCCCTTCGTCAGCCGAGGTCGGTCCGGCCGGCCCGGGTGAGCCGGTACTGGAGGATGGTGATGGCGCTCAGCACGATGAGCAGGGCGACGGACATGGCCGAGGCGTAGCCGAACTGGAAGCGCCCGAAGGCGGAGCCGTAGATGTAGTACTGGAGCACGTTGGTCGCGTTCGCCGGGCCGCCCGCGGTGGTCACGGCCACGGTGTCGAACACCTGGAACGACCCGATCACCGTCATGATCAGCACGACCGCGAGCACCGGCCGCAGCAGCGGCATGGTGATCCGCCAGAACATCCGCCATTCGCTGGCGCCGTCCACCCTGGCCGCCTCGTACATGTCGTTCGGGATCGCCTGGAGACCGGCGAACAGCAGCAGCGCGGTGTATCCGACGTGCCGCCACACGTTGATGAGCGCGATCGTCGGGATCGCCCAGGTCTCGTCGGCGAGGAACGGGATGCGGTCGGCGCCGAGGGCGCTGATGATCTCGTTGCCGATGCCGAGCTGGGTGTCGAGGATCCAGAGCCAGACCAGACCCGCGACGACGTTCGACATCAGGTACGGCGTGAGCACGATGCCGCGCAGCATCGCCGACTGGGTCAGCCGCTGGAGGAGGACGGCGATGGCGAGGGCCGCGACCGTCTGGACGCCGATGTTGATGACGACGTACTCGACGGTGACCGTCAACGAGTCCCAGAAGATGGGGTCGTTGACCATGCGGACGTAGTTGTCCAGGCCCACCCACTCCGCCGGTGTCAGCAGGTTGAAGCGGGTGAAGCTCAGGTAGATGCCCCGCAGCGTCGGCCAGAGCAGGAAGACGAGGAAGCCGAGCAGCGCCGGCGCGATGAAGACCGCGGCCAGCCGTCCGTCACCCCGCCTCTCGCCCACCTCGGTCCGTCGTTTCCTCGGCTTGCTGCGGGCCTCCGTCGCACCGCCCGCGGGCAGGCGCGACGGAGGGCTGCTGGAGGCGATGGTCATCGGGAGACTCCCTCGCTGCGGCGGCTCGTCCTCTGGCGGGACTTACTTTTGGTGCGAAACAATTGCGGCGTCAAGAGGGGTGCAAACATCTTTTCGCAGGAACCACCATCGCCTTAGAGTGGTCATGTTGGTTTCAGCGCGAAAAAAAGGCGAGGGGAGTCGGACCGACATGACCGCAGGCGTCGCCAGCTGGCCGCCGCTGAGCCCGGGGGAGCGCTCGGTGGCGATCGAGGTGCTCGTGCACGGCCCGTTGTCGCGCACCGAGCTCGCCCGCAGGCTGGCACTGTCGGCCGGCAGTCTCACCCGGCTGACCAAGCCGCTGATCGAGTCGGGCCTGCTGGTCGAGGTGGCCGAGGCGGGAGCGCCGGCGGAGGCCCGTCAGGGCCGCCCCTCGACACCGCTGGACGTCGTCGCCGACTCCTGGTCCTTTCTCGGCTTCAAGATCACCGAGGACATGGTCTACGGCGTCGTCACCACGCTCAGAAGCGACATCGTCGCCCGCCACGATCGTCCGCTCACCACCCACGACCCCGCCGAAGTCGCCGATGTGCTCGGGGAGATGACCGCCGAGCTGACCCGCGACCACCCTCGGCTCGCCGGGATCGGCATCGGGGTCGGCGGTTTCGTCCAGGACCGCGCCGTCGTCGGCGAGTCCCCCTTCCTGCTGTGGCGGGACGTGCCGCTGGCCGAACTCGTCGAGGAGCGCACCGGGCTGCCCGTGGTCGTCGAGAACGACGTCGCCGCCCTGGTCGAGGCCGAGACCTGGTTCGGCGCCGGACGCGGCCTGGACCGCTTCGTCGTCCTCACCATCGGTGCCGGCATCGGCTACGGGCTCGTCCTGGGCGGCAAGCGGGTGCCCTGTGCCGAGGAGGATCGCGGCTTCGGCCGCCACTGGATCGTGGACCCCACCGGCCCGCTCACCCCGGACGGCCGGCGCGGCAGCGCCGTCTCGCTGCTGACCATCCCCAACATCCGCTACCAGGTCCAGGCCGCCACCGGCCGCGACCGGACGTACGAGGAGATCCTCGCGGCGGCCGCCGCCGGGGACCCGATGCCCGCCCGGGTCGTCGACGAGGCCGCACGCGCCCTGGGCACACTCGTCGCGCAGATCTCCAACTTCGTGATGCCGCAGAAGATCCTGCTCGCGGGGGAGGGGGTCGGGTTGATGGACGTGGCGGGCAAGACGGTCGAGGATGCCGTCCGCGACAACCGGCACCCCCTGGCCGCCCCGGTCGAGCTGGAGACCAAAGTGTCCGACTTTCACGACTGGGCGCGCGGCGCGGCCGTCCTGGCCATCAAGGTGCTGGTGCTGGGATCGACCGAAGCGTGAACAGGCTCACGTTTACTGGGAGATGGACGTGATCAGCAACACTGTCCGGAATGACCGCTTAACTCACAATTACTCACATCGTCTTCACTTGCGGCGACGTATGCTTCACAGCATGTCCACCACTGTTGAATCCTCTTCCCAGCGAACGGCTGACGAGGTCAACGAGGAGATCCGGGCCCTGTGGCGCCGGTCGGGCGGGACACTGAGCGTCGAGCAGCGCGAGGAATACCAGCGGCTCGTCCTGGAGTGGGCCGCCGCGGTCCCGCAGTCCGCGCCCGCGGCCTGAGCGTCAGCCAGGTCCGCTGACGCATCGGACCCTCGTCCCGGGGCACCCCTGATCCAATGGGTGCCCTTCTCGCACTTTCCTCGGCCGTCGTCTACGGCATCGTCGACTTCGCCGGCGGCCTGCTGTCCCGGCACATCCACCACGCCGCCGTCACCTTCCTCGGCCAGCTCGGCGGGCTGCTGCTCGCCTGCGCCGCCGCGATCCTCCTGCCCGCCGACGCCGTCCACACCGCCGACCTGCTGTGGGGCGCGCTGTCCGGCGTCGGCAGCGGCGTCGCCATGCGGTTCCTCAACCGCGGGCTGAGCCGCGGCGCGATGAGCGTCGTGGTGCCCGTGAGCGCCGTCACCGGCGTCGCGCTGTCGGTGCTGTGCGGGGTGCTCGTCCTCGGCGACCGCCCGGGAACCCTGGCCTGGCTGGGCATCGCCGTGACCGTCCCCGCCCTGTGGTTCGTCTCCGGAGGCGGAGGCGGGGGCGGGGGCGACGCGGGCAAGGGGACGGCGGACGGACTGCTCGCCAGCGCGGGCGTGGCCGTGCAGTACCTCGCCCTCGGCCAGGCCGGCCCCGCGAGCGGGCTGTGGCCCGTCGCCGCGGGCCGTGTCGCCGCGGTCCTCGTCCTCCTGCCGGACGCCGCCCGCCACGCCCGCCGGCTGAAGCTGCCGCCGGGCCGCTGCGTCCAGGCCCTCCTCATCGGGGCCGGTGCGGCCCTCGGCCTCGTGCTGTATCTGCTCGCCGCACAGCGCCAGTTGCTGGCCGTCGCCGTCGTCCTCGCCTCCCTCTACCCGGCCCTGCCCGTCGTCCTCGGCCTCGCCCTCCTGCACGAGCGGATCAGCCGACGCCAGGCACTGGGGCTGCTGGGGGCCGGGGCGGCGACGGTACTGCTCACGCTGGGGTGAGCGGGACCCCCGCCGACGCCGGCCTCACCCACCCGCATCACCCCCAAGTAGCCGAGTAGTACTGCCGATACGCCTTGCGGTCCTGCTCCGCGCGGATCCAGCGGGTCGCCACCAGGGCGACGATGCTGCCCGCGATGACCAGCAGGCCGGGGCCCACGTTGCGCGGGTCGGTGAGGCGGGTCAGCAGGCCCGACACGTCCTCGCCCGTGACCGGCGCCGACGAGCCCGGCGAGGCGGCGCCCTGCGAGGCCGACGGCGCGGGGGCGGCGCCGGTGCCGCCACCGGCCTGCTTGGCCACGATCAGCTTGACCCCCAGCTCGGTCAGCGCCTTCGTCACCGGCTGGAAGAACGTCGTACCGCCCGCCGCGCAGTCCCCGCTGCCGCCCGACGTCACACCGAGCGCGATGCCGTCGGCGAACATCGGGCCGCCGCTGTCACCCGGTTCGGCGCACACGTTCGTCTCGATGAGGCCGGTGACCGTGCCCTCGGGGTAGTTGACCGTCGCGTTCAGCGCGGTCACCTCCCCCTCGCGCAGCCCGCTCGTGCTGCCGCTGCGGAAGATCTTCTGCCCGACCTCCGGATCGGCCACGCCCGTGATCCGCACGCCCTTGCCGTCCCCGACCGCCACGACGTCCGCACTCTCGCCCGCGCGACCGCTGTCGTACTTCACCAGGGAGTAGTCGTCGCCGGGGAAGCTCCCCCTGAGCGACGTGCCGACCTGTTCCCGGCCCCGGTCGTCGGCGAACCAGACGGAACCGTCGGGACCGCAGTGCCCGGCCGTGAGGATGAAGTCGGTCTTCCCGTCGGTCACGTTGAAGCCCGCCGAACAGCGCCCGGCGGTCGACAGGATCGGCTGCGCGCCGTTGACCCGCGTCGTGAACGTGCCCTCGGTGCGCTCCATGCGCACAAAGCCGCCGATGTCCTCCGCGACCTCGGTCAGCCGGGACCAGTCGGAGGCGGAGACGGTGCTGTCGCCCCGTACCACCACCTCGTTGCTCTTGTAGTCCAGGGCCCAGGCGGTGCCGGGCACCCGGGGTGCCGAACGCAGCGTCGCCGTGGCGGACTTGAGGTCGCTCATGCTGTGGCGCACCATCTTCGCCTGCGCACCGGCGCGCTCTACCTCGTCGGCGGCCTGCTCGTTCGTGACCGCGACGACCGGCCGGCCGGCGGAGTCGACCCAGCTGCCCGCCGTACGGGAGGTGCCGAGCCGGGACACGAGGTCGGTGCCCATGCTCGTGGCCGGCTGCGCGGCGTACGGGACTCCGATCGACGGGGCGGGCGGCTCGCTCGCCACGGCGCGTGTGACCATCGCTCCTCCGAGGAGGAGTCCGCCGACGGCCGCCAGCCGTGTCACTCGCCGGACGACCCGTCGTCGTGCGTGCCTCATGCATGGCTCCCGAACCCGAACATCACAGTGTGAACACCGCAGGGCACTCCTTGAGTTGAGCGCCCTCCTCCCATACGGGGCGCAGCCGCGCCGTGTTCAGCGCACGCGTGATCTCTTCACCGCCGGCCGGTCACAGGGGCGCTCGGACCGAGGTCCGCCGGGGCGGCGAGCAGGGCCCGGCTGCGCGCGTCGCCCCACACCGAGGCCGGATCGACGTAGGGCCGCAGCAGGGCGGTGAGCGCCGGGTCCCCGCGTCCGTTCAGCTCGTCGGAGGCGATCTTGCGGGCGATCCCGGCGAGGAAGTCCGCCACCTGCACCCGCGCGTCCTCACGCGCGACGACCAGCCGCACCCCGGCCAGGCCGACCCCCGCCCGCCGGGCCGCCTCCTCGATCCAGGCGATGCGGTCCGGCGTCAGCATGTTCTGCCGGTCGTGCACCAGACGGACCGGCAGTCCGTCACCGCTCCACAGCGCGGCCGTCCGGACGATCGCCGGAAGCAGCGGGTTGAGTACCGGGATCAGGGGCGGTCCGTCCAAAAACGCCGCCCGATAGGACACCGCGCGGGGGCGGGTCGCGGCCAGTCGCTCAAGGATCGCCGTCGCGTCGGTATCAGGATGGGCGTGCCGCAGGGCGTCGACCGTGCCGTAGAAGACGTCCACGGGGGCGCCCGGCTCCCTGTTGTTGCGGACCCGCAGGAGTTGGTTGGCCGCTTCCAGGAACGCCCGCCAGCCGTCCTCCCCGAAGGCCCGCCGGCCCTCGCGGAACAGGGCCACGGCCTGGCCCGGGTCGCCCAGCAGCAGGCCGACGGCCCGGTCCACCACGAAGAAGGACTTCTCCATGAGATGCACCCGCGCCCGCCCGTGGATCGGCCCGTCCGGCGCGAGCAGCCACTCCAGCACGGCCCGGTGCTTCTCCCGCAGTAGGTGGTTCGCCTTGTACTCCTCGGCCGGTGAGCGGATCCGGTCCCGGATCTCCCGTACGGCCGCCGCAGCCGTCGCCACGGACAGCGACATACTGGCGTGCGCGAACACGTCCGTGTTCCCGCCGGTGAGGTTCTCGCCGTCCGACCCGGACTCGTCGCAGGCGATCTCCAGGAACGGGCCGTCGGTCCCTGCCCGCTCCCCGTCCTCACGATTCCCGCTCACTGCACAGCCCCCTATCGTGTGCCCATGACCAGGATCCCGCACGAGACCTCCGGTGAACCGAATCCTCTGCAGGCCCTCACTCTCGACCGTCTCCGCCGCCGTACGAGCATGAAGTGGCGCACCTACCCCGAGGACGTGCTGCCCCTGTGGGTGGCCGAGATGGACGTGCCGCTCGCCGAGCCCGTCGTGCGCGCCGTCACCGGCGCGCTCGGCCTCGGCGACACCGGCTACCCCGCCGGCACGGCCTATGCGGAGGCGCTGGCCGCCTTCGCCGAGAAGCGGTGGAACTGGGGCGGGCTCGCCGTGGAGCGCACCGCGATCGTGCCCGACGTCATGCTGGGCGTCGTCGAGATGCTCAAGCTGGTCACCGGATACGGGGACGCGGTGGTCGTGAACCCGCCGGTGTACCCGCCGTTCTACCAGTTCGTCGAGCACATGGACCGGCGCGTGGTGGAGGCCCCGCTCGGGGCGGACGGGCGCATCGGCCTCGGTGTCCTGGAGGAGACTTTCCGGCAGGCGACGGCGGGCGGAGGACGGGCCGCCTATCTGCTGTGCAGCCCCCACAACCCGACCGGCACCGTGCACACGGGCGAGGAGCTGTCCGCGGTCGCCGCGCTCGCCGAGCGGTACGGCGTCCGTGTCGTCGCCGACGAGATCCACGCGCCGCTCGTGGTCGGCGGCACGGACTTCGTGCCGTACCTGAGCGTGCCGGGCGCCGAGCGCGGACTGTCGCTGATGTCGGCCTCGAAGGCGTGGAACCTGGCCGGGCTCAAGGCCGCCCTCGCGATCGCCGGGCCCGTGGCCGGAGCCGACCTGGCCCGGATGCCCGAGGAGGTCGGGCACGGCCCGAGCCACGTCGGCATCATCGCCCACACCGCCGCCCTGCGCGACGGTGTGGCCTGGCTGGACGCCCTGCTCTCCGGCCTCGACGCGAACCGGCGGCTGCTCGCGGACCTGCTGGCCGAGCACCTGCCCGAGATCCGCTACCGCCCGGGCGACGCCACCTACCTCGCCTGGCTCGACTGCCGCGCGCTCGGCCTCGGCGACGACCCGGCGGACACCTTCCTGCACCGCGGCCGCGTGGCCCTCAACTCCGGCCTGCCCTTCGGCACCGGCGGCGCCGGACACGTCCGCTTCAACCTGGCGACCTCGCCCGAGGTGATCGAGGAGGCGGTGCGGAGAATGGCCGCCGCCCTGCGCTGAAACCCGGGGGCACGCCGCGCAGGCCGTGCTCGTACACTGCCCGCCATGGACGGCAGTGAGCTGGACGAACTGGGCGCGGGCAAGTACCTGCTGATCACCAGCTACCGCAGGAACGGCACGCCGGTCGCCACCCCCGTCTGGGTGGTGCGCGACGGCAACGCGCTCGGCGCCTGGACGCCGGCCGACTCCTGGAAGGTCAAGCGGATCCGCAACCGCGCCGACGTCCTGGCCGGCCCCTGCGACCTGCGCGGCAACCCCACCGGCGAGCAGGTGCCCGCGACGGCGGAGATCTGCGACCCGGCCACGACCGCCCGCTACCGGCAGCTGATCGCCCGCAAATACGGCATCGCCGGCCGGCTCACCCTGCTCGGCAGCCGGCTGCGCCGGGGCCTGGACGGCACCGTGGGCATCCGCGTCACCCTCACGCGCTGACCTGGCCGTCAGCAAGCGCTTTCGCGCCGGGGGAGTGGACGGCCCGTCCCCGGGACAGACCACCTGACATGAGCCGAACTCCCGTCCTGCGCGCAGCCATCGTCGGCACGGGCCACCGGGCCCAGCTGTTCACCCGGGGCCTCGCCGAACGCCCCGGCCACCTCGTGGCCGCGCTGTGCGACCCCAGCCCGACCCGGATGGCCTTCCACAACCGGCTGCTGGCCGAGACCGGCGCGCCGGCCGCCACCCCGTGGGAGCCCGACCGCTTCACCGACCTGCTCGCCAAGGACGACATCGACGAGGTCGTCGTCACCACCGTCGACGCCGAGCACGACCGCTACATCGTCCCGGCCCTGAAGGCGGGCTGCCGGGTCGTCACCGAGAAACCGATGACCGTCGACGCCGAGCGCTGCGCCCGCATCCTCGACACCGTCCGCGAGACCGGCAACTCCCTGACCGTCGCCTTCAACTACCGCTTCAACCCCGTGCACGAGAAGGTCCGCGCCCTGCTCGCCGAGGGCGCGATCGGCGAGGTGCTGTCGGTCCACTTCGAGTGGCTGCTCGACGTACGCCACGGCGCCGACTACTTCCGCCGCTGGCACCGCGAGAAGCACAACAGCGGCGGCCTGATGGTGCACAAGTCGTCGCACCACTTCGACCTGGTGAACTGGTGGCTCGCCGACGAGCCCCGGGAGGCCTTCGGCTACGGACGGCTCGGCTTCTACGGCCGCGAGGCGGGGGAGCGCCACGGACTGCGCCGGGACTACGACCGCGCCCACGGCGCCGACCGGGCCGCCGACGACCCCTTCGCCCTGGACGTCGCCGCCAACGACACCCTGCGCGCCCTCTACCTGGACGCCGAACGCGACGACGGCTACCTGCGCGACCGGAACGTCTTCGACGGGCCGATCACCATCGAGGACGACATGTCCCTTCTCGTGCGCTACGCGCGCGGCGCGACGATGACGTACCACCTGACCGCCTACTCCCCGTGGGAGGGCTACCGGGTGATGTTCAACGGCAGCGCGGGCCGGCTGGAACTGGAGGTCGAGGAGAGCCGCTGGCAGCCGCCCCTGACCCGGGTCACCTCGGCCGCGGGAGCCCTGCACGGGGACACGGCGGCGGAGCACGCGGGCGGCGCCCGACTCACCCTGCGCCCGCTGTGGCGGCCCCCGGTCGACGTGCCGCTCGCGGTCGCCCACGAGGCCCACGGAGGCGGCGACCCGCGCATGCTCGACGCGCTGTTCGGCCCCGCCGACCCCACCCGCCCTGCGGACACCGCGGCGGCCGCCCACCCGACGGCCACCGAACGCGACGGGGCACTGGCCCTGGCGGTCGGTCTCGCGGCCAACCGGAGTTTCGAGACGGGACGGCCCGTGCGCACCGGCGAGCTGCTCCCCGGGATCCGGTGAACCGACCGCCCGTCAGGTCCAGGCCCGGTACGGCTCGTCGACCAGCTGGAAGACCGGCTCGCCCCGCACGGGGTCCTTGGCGGTCGACAGCCGCACCCGGTCCCCGCTGTGGATGCCGATGGGCGGGCCCATCACCCGGCCGCGCACGACGAACCCCTCGGACATCTCGATCAGGGACACATTGCGCGCCGCGGGCGTGTTGCGGTGCACCACCGTCGAGTGGCGCACCGTGCCCGTGCCCTCGCTGCGCTCCGTCCGCAGGTCGCTGCCCCGGCAGACCGGACACAGCACCCGGTGGTACATGGCGGTGCCGCACCAGGTGCAGCGCTGGAAGAGGATGGCCTCCATGGCCGGGCCCCTCGGGTCGAGCAGACCCGTCGGGGAGCCGGCTGCCTGCTGAGCGACGCTTCCTGAGTGGTGGTACACGCTGGTCAACTCCCTGCACTCGGCCGGAATCCCGTGTGCACGGTCGCCCGCGCACAGGTGTGCCCGGTTCGCCGTGCCACCGCGCACGCAGCACAGAGTATGGCACTGAGTGCCACTCGTAAAGGCACTCCGTTCCCTCGATGTGTGGACCCTCAGCCCCGCCCCAGCGTCGACTCGATCTCCTGCACGACCCGCCACAACGGCGCACCGCGCCGCGCGACCACGATCACCACGTCCTCGGGCTGCTCCCCGGCCTCAGGCACCGGCGTGCCGCCGAACGCGGACTGCACGTACGCCAGCGCGTGGTCCACCGTGGCGCTCGCCTCGCCCTGCCCGTCCGAACGCAGCCAGGAGCGCAGCGCGTTGTTGTGCGCCGCGACCACCGCCGCCGCGATCACATCGGCCTGGAGGGTGCCGTCCCGGCGGGCCGCGAAACGCCGGCGCAGATACTCGGCGAGGGCGCGCTCGTAGCGCCACACCACCGACAGCTCGTAGGCGCGCAGGCCCGGGACCTTCTTGGTGAGGTGGTAGCGCTGCACGGAGAACGTCGGGTTCTCGGCGTACATCCGCAGCACGAGCCGGGCAGCGTCGCAGACCCGCCGCACGGGTTCCTCGTCGTCGGTGCCCTGCGCCAGGAAGGCCGTCATATCGGCCAGGCACCGCTCGTGGTCCGGGAAGACCACGTCCTCCTTGGACGGGAAGTAGCGGAAGAACGAGCGCCGTCCGACCCCGGCCAGCGCCACGATGTCGTCGATGGTGGTCTGCTCGTAACCCCGCTCGAGGAACAGCTGGAAGGCCGCCGCCACCAGGGCGTCCCGCATGGGCGGCTTTCCGGTCCCGGGGTCGGCTTTCTCGGAGCTCATGAGCGGGAACGTAGCACCCGGAAGGGTACGCATGGCACTCAGTGCACCCCTTGGAGGAACCGAGTTCCCTCTGAACCCCTCGCGCGGTAGCCGCGTATCTAGCGGCAGGACGATCCCCGAAGACGGGCGCCCCCGAGCCCGGACGGAAGGAGAGCAGCGTGTCGACACCGTCCGAGCCCCGGCAGCCGCACGACGGCCCGGCCCTCGAACCCATCCGCGTCCTGCGGCCCCGCCGCACCGACGCACTCGCGGAACTGATGCGGGAGTACCGAGAGGAGATCGGCTCCGCACCGGCCGGCAACGAACCTGGCGGCAACGAGCCCGGCGGCAACGAGCCCGGCGGCTACGGGCCCCGCGGCTACGAATCCGTCGCACTGCCCTGGCCGGCCGGCTCCGAGGACCTGACGCAGGAACTCCCGCCCCCCGCCCGCGAGAACGGCGACGGCCGTGCCGGGCCCGGATCAGCACTGCGCCGCACCGCCGTCGCGGTGGCCGTCGTCGCGGCCGCGGTGCTCGGCTTCGGCGGTGCCACCCTCGTGCTCCCCGGCGGGAACACCGCCGACGAGGCGGCCCCCGCGCCCCGCCCCACGACGTCGGCCGCCGCCCCTGCTCCCACACCCACGCCGCCCGCCGCCGACCCCGACGGCCCCGGCACCCTCCGCGAGGGAGCCACCGGCCCCGAGGTGACCGAACTCCAGGAACGCCTCCTGCGCATCCCGGACGTCTACCGGGACGGCTCCACCAGCGGCCGCTACGACCCCACACTGACCGCGGCGGTCGCCCGCTTCCAGCTCTGGTACGGCATCCGCGGCGACGAAACCGGCGTCTACGGCAACGACACCCGCCTCGCCCTGGAATCCCGCACGACACCGGGCACCGACTGACCCGCCCCGCCCGCCGGCGGCACCGCCCGCGAGGGGGACAATCCCGCGGCCGACCGGGGCGCCGGACGCCACGCACGTCGGCCGCCACTGGCGCCGACTTGGTCGTCGGCCGGCCCGGGTGCTGCTCGGCACGCACGCTGGCCCGCACTGGCGCCGGCCCGGTCGTCGGCTGCCACTGGCGCCGCACGGCACGGGCGGCACCGCCCGGTCGTGGGCTGGCCCGGAGCCGGCGGCACTGCCCGCCGGTAGGCCCCGCCGGCCTGACGGCGCCGTCCGGCTGGCCCGGGTGCTGCAGAGTACGGGCGTCGAACGGCACGCACGTCGGCACGGCACTGGCGTCGGCCTGGTCGTCGGTTGGCCCTGTCGTCGGCTGGCACGTTCGTCGGACCGCCCGGTCGTGGGGTTGGCCGGGAGCCGGGCGGCACCGTCCGCCGGGCGACACCACCCGCCGATAGGCACCCACCGGCCTGACGCCGCCGCCCGACTGACCCGGGCGCCGCACGGCCCGGCCGCCGGATCCCCCGATCGCCCCCTGGCCTGGAGTCGGACGGCACCGCCCCAGATCGTCACCCGCCGACCCGACGGCGTCGCCCCACAGCCGACAACGACCCCGGGGGTACCCCCCTCGGTATGGCACCCACACACCCGACATGGTGAGGTGATGCCGAGGCGACAGCGGCTGCGAGGGTGCGGGAGTGGTGTGAGCATGGCGGGCATGGACGCGTTCATCGGGCGGCTGGATCCCGACATGTGCGTGGTCACGGCCGTCGCGGGCGGTGAACGGGCGGGATGCCTGGTCGGATTCGCCTCGCAGTGCTCGATTCGGCCCGTGCGGTTCGTGGTGTGGCTGTCCGAGCTGAACCACACCTTCCGGGTGGCCCGGGACGCCGACGTGCTCGCCGTGCACCTGCTCGCCCGTGAACAGCACGGCCTCGCCGAGCTGTTCGGCGGTCGGACCGGCGACCGGACGGACAAGTTCGAGGGCCTTCGACTGCGAGAGTCGTACGGCGGGGCCGTCGTGCTGGAGGACGCGCCGGCCTGGTTCGTCGGCCGGATCGTCACGCGCGCGGGCGGCGGCGACCACATCGGCTTCGTCCTCGATCCGGTCGAGTGGGGCGGAGACGAGGCGTACGACGGACCACTGCTGCGCCTCTCCGGCGCCCACACCATCGACCCCGGTCACCCGATCGACTGAGCGAGCCGGCCCTCGCCCGGACCGAAACGGCGAACGGGCCGTCCCCTACGCCTCTCGGACCCTCGGAACCCGGACGTCCACGACGCACACGTCGTCCCGCCGCTCGTCCGGCAGCATCTGCGCGAGCAGCCGCCCCAGTGACCCCGGCCCGTCGGCGTGCGGAGTCGCCACGGCCTCGGCGAGACGTTCCAGGCCCCGGTCGATGCTCTGCGGAGGGTGTTCGACCAGACCGTCGGTGAACAGGATGAGCCGGTCGCCCGGTTCGAGACGGCACTCCGCCTCCTCGAAGACCGTCGTCGTGGTCGCGCCGAGCAGCATGCCTCTGGGGCGGCTCAGATACCGCACCTCGCCGTCCCGCAGCAGCAGGGGCGGGGGATGCCCCGCCTGGGCCCAGACCAGACGGCGCTGCCGGGGGTCGTAGCGGGCCAGCACCATCGTGGCCGTCGCGTGGGAATCACGGGAGTGCAGCAGCAGCGTGTTCAGCCGGGCCAGCGCGCCGGTCAGCGACGAGCCCGTGATGACCATGCCCTTCGCGGTGAAGCGGAGCTGGGCCATCGTGGCGACGGCGTCGACACCGTGCCCGGCGACGTCGCCGACCACCAGCAGCGCGTCCCCCTCGGGCAGTTCCACGGCGCTGAACCAGTCACCGCCGACATGCACCCCCGACTGGGCGGGCAGATAGGCGACCTCGACGCGCAGTCCCGCCAGGTGCACGGGCCGGTTGGCCAGCGGCAGCAGCGCGTGCTGGAGCCGGGACGCCAGGGTCCGCTCGGCCTGGAGCACGTCGTGCTGCGTGAGGATCGCCTGCTCGCTCTCGACCAGGGCCAGCTCCGCCCGCCGCCGGGCCGTCATGTCCTGGACGACACCGTGCACCTCGACGGGCGTGCCGTGCGTGTCGGCCACGGCCTCCGCCACGAGACGCAGATGCCGGATGCCGCCGCTCGTCCTCACCCGGAACGGCAGGTCGAACGCCCTCCCCTCCTGGACGAGCGCGCGGACGGCACGGGTCAGCGCGGGCGCGTCCTCGGGCAGCGCGAGTTCCGGCATCTCGGTGAGCCGCACCGGGCCCTGCGCGGGGTCCCGGCTGAAGATGGCGAACACCTGGGTCGAGCAGGAGGCCTCCTGCGTGGCCAGGTTCCAGTTCGCCCAGCCGAGATTGCCCAGCCGCTGGAGATCCGCCAGCCGCTGCTCCTGCCGGTCGGAGGAGCCGTGCCGGATCCAGGTGACGACCAGCGTGCCGTCCAGCTGCGCCACCCGCGCCGAGTACGTGGACAGCGCCGCGATGCCCGCCACGACCTCCTCGTGCGCGAACGGTTGACTCTCGTACGGCTTCCCGGTGGTCAGCGTGTGCAGGCAGCCCTGCCACAGCGGCTCCTCCGCCAGGGCCGGCCGGAACTCCAGCAGCCGCCGCCCGGCCAGTTCCTCACCGGGGCGGCCCAGCAGGTCACCCGCCCGCGCGGTCGCGGCCTCCACCCGGAAGTCCTCGGTCTCTCCCGACGCCGCCTTCAGCGGACTGAGCAGCATCGCCGCGATCGGCAGCGCGTCGAACAGCGCCTGCACGGCGTCCGCGGCGGCGTCGTCGGGCCGCTCGGGCGGTGCGTCGAAGGCGCGCAGCCGCCCGGCGCACAGCCCCGTGACGCCCCGCAGATGAGCGCGGTCGCGGGGCGTGAACGACCCGGCGCGGCCGCGCAGCACGCCGATGCAGACCTCGGCCGAGCCCGCGGCGGGCACGGGCAGCCAGGCGCGCGACCGCCACCGCTCGGGCGGGTCCCCGATCAGCAGGTCCCGCCGCTCGTCCGAGGCGAGGCCCTCCAGCCAGCGCGGTTCGCCCGTCCGCAGCGCGTCCAGCGCCGCGAGCCCTCTCAGCGGCGGCACCTGGCTCCACTGGGCGGCCAGCTGGTCGTCGATGCCGGCGTGCCCGATCAGTTCGAGGCCGCCGTCGGGCCTGTGGGCGTAGATCGTGATCGCGTCAGCGGCCATGTCGGGCGCGAGATGCTCCAGCAGACACCGGGCGAGGTCGTGCGGTGTCATCACCCGGACGAAGGCCTGCCCGAGGCGGGCCAAGGCGGTGGCGACATCGTCCGGCGCGGCTGTCTCCGGCAGGACGTCGGAGCCGAAGCCGGGGGTGGCGGTGCCGATGGGCTCGGTCGCCTCGCCCGGGCCGGGTGCCGTGGGCGCCAGGGATCCCAGCGTGATCCAGCACTCCTCCAGCAGGGTGTGACGGGCCGCCTTGGCCCGCTGGAGCAACCGCTCGTCCGCAGCGTCCGCGGAACACCCGGTCAGTGCCATCACCGCGCCCTTGGCCCGCTCCACGACAGCCGACGTGGCCGCCTGGTCGCGCAGCCGGTCCAGCTCGGCACGCTGCCGGGCGACGATCTTGGCCAGTTCGACCAGGTCCGGTGCGGCACCGGGCTCCGCCGGTGTCACGGGCTCGCTCGTCACGCGTTGAGCATCGCACACCCGGGCTGATTCCAAGACGGCCTTGCGCGCACTGGCCACTGCCGTATCCGGCGGGCCACACCGGTCACATCAGCCTCCCGAGCCGTCAGTGGCCGTCGCGCGGATACAGCCACAGCCGCAGCAGCCGGCTGAGCCTCGGCATGACCAGATACGTCAGCACCGGCAGCAGCACCAGCGGGAACATGGCGGCCCGCAGCGGCAGCGGCCAGCCGGTGGTGTGCGGCGTCACCAGCCACTGGATGAGCAGGGTGAACGGGTAGGCGCCGAGGAACGTCGTGAGGACCATCTTCCACCGGGGAGGGGCCTGCACGGTGGTGCCGGGCAGGCTGAACCAGGTCTCCATCCCGGTCGTCGACTGACGTTCGCTGCTGACCTCGGTGGCGATGTCCTCGATCCGCCGGTGCCAGTGCGCGCGCTCCTCGGACTCCAGCCAGGCGGCCAGCCGGTGCTGGTCGGACCAGCGCAGCACGGCGTGGTAGCGGTGGCCGTCCTCGGGCGTGAGCCAGGAGACGCCCTCGTTGCCCGGGAACTGACTGGCGCAGCGGGTGATGCCGTGCGTCCACTCCTCGAACTGCCGCTCCCGGCCGGGACGCACCTGCCAGGTCAGAACCGTGGTCACCGGCTCGCGGCGCCGGACTTCGGTGGTGCTCATCCCCCCACGTGTGCCACGCACGACGCGGGTCATGCCCTGAGACTCACGGCTGGCGGTTGGCCTCCACCAGAGCCTGGGTGACCGCCCGGACGCTGCGCGCGATGTGCTGCAACTGCATGACCTCGGCCGCGTACAGCTTGATCGTGTGCTCGATGACGCCCTCGTGCAGACCGAGTCCGGGCAGGTCGGCGCGGGCGGTCTGGAGGGCGGTGCGGGCCACCCTGATCTCCTGCTGGACCTGGATCTGGGCGTGCCGGGCGAGCAGGACGGGGTGGCGGACGAACACGGGGTAGCCGGCGTAGCGCGCGGGCACCAGCTCGCGCAGCCACTTGGCCGCCGAGCGCTCCCAGTCGTAGCTCCCGGGGGCCTTGACCTGGCAGGGCCAGTCCGGGCTGATGCGCGTGGACGTCAGAGGCATGATCATCGCTTCCGGGTGTGCGGCGTCGTGAGGGTGGACGACGGGTCGTGGCGGCCCCGGCCTAGGGGATGACCGGGGCCGCCACGGACACCCGGGACGCCGAAGCGGGTAGGAGCCGGCCTCCTCGGGTGGCGGAACGGATCCGGAAAAACGACCGGGTCGCGATCCGTGAGCAGTATTTATATATGCCATCCGGTTTTCAAGGCGCATGAAAACATTCATGGGCGCTTTGTTGTGGATGGTCCCCATGTGTGATCTGGTGCGTGCGGTCAGTCCCGGAGGAAGAACTGGTGCTGGTCGGCGACCTGTTCGTACTCCTCGAGCCGGGCCTGCGTCCGTTCCGGATCCGCGTCCGTCATGGCCTGGAGCAGCGCCGAGCACATCACGCCCGGGGCGGCGTAGGAGTCGAAGACCAGGCGCGATCCGGTCCCGAGGGAGAAGACGACGTCGGCCTCGTCCGCGAGCGGCCCGAGCGCCAGGTCGGTGATCAGGGCGACCTTGAGCCCGGCGCCCCGCGCGACCCGGACGGCCGTCAGGGTCTCCTGGGCGTGCCGGGGCATGGAGAACGCCAGCGCCCAGGTGCCGCCCGCCTCGCGCGACTGGAGCAGGGCGTCGTAGGCGACGCTGCCGCCCCGCGTCACGAGCCGTACGTCCGGGTGGATCCGGCGGGCGGCGTAGGCGAAGTACTCGGCCAGAGAGACGGAGATGCGCAGGCCGAGGACCGTCAGCGGGGCCGAGGACGCCAGCTTGCGGCCGATGTCGATCACCAGGTTCGGATCGGCGAAGTCCCGCCGAAGGTTCTCCAGGTTCTCGATCTCGGCGTCGACCGCCGCCTGCAGCTCGTTGCCCCGGTTCTCCTCGGCCGGGCCGCCGCCCGCGAGGGTGCCGAGCGCGATCGCCTGGAGCTTTTCCCGCAGAGCCGGGTAACCGCTGAAGCCGACCGCCGAGGCGAACCGCGTCACCGAGGGCTGGCTCACGCCGACCCGGTCCGCGAGATCCGTGATGGACAGGAACGCCGCCTCGGTGATGTTCTCGATCAGGTACTGGGCGATGCGCCGCTGGCCCGGGGAGAGCCGGGGCCGGTCGAAGAGCGCCCTGAGCTGGGCGGACGGGGAGACCTCCACTTCCGGGGCGGCCTTCCCCGAGGTGATCGCGGATGCCTGTGCGCGTGCCTGCTGCGGCGATGGCACCGGTGCGCCTCCTTCGTCTCCCACGGACGTTCAACATAGCTCACGCACCGTGGTGACCAGGGCTTCTTCACACAGCACATGAGGTGCCCGGCGAGTGGATACCCGGACGCCGGGCGGGAACCCGCCGCGGCAGAAGAGCCCGACACGACGGACGAGGAGCCATCGTCATGACCGTCCCCGAGGAGAACCGGCCGAAGACGGAGACCACGGACGAGGTCCTGGAACGCCAGGACGAGAACCAGTCCCGGCCGCCGGGCGCGACCGGCCGCACGATGCGCGAGGCCCTGGAGGAGGCCGAGGTACGGCCTGACGACTACGACGAGCATTAGCACACCCCGGCCACCGCAACCGAACCGACGACGCTTCCGGCAGGTGAGACCGCATGGGCGCACTGAGTGCGCTGGAGGAGACACTGGAAAGCCGATGGGAGGCCCTGTGGGCGCGGGTCCTCGACAAGGAGCCGGTCGAGGTCCTCGACGCCCTGCGGCACGAGTGCGACGACAACGCCGTGGTGTGCCGGGCGGGCCGGGTCATGGTCCCCAACGCCTACGACGTGGAACTCGCCGACGAGGTGCACGACCAACTGACGCGCCAGGGCACCAGCGTGGGCCAGGCCCTTACCGACAGCCTGTCCCGCCACGCGGAACGCAAGGGCTACGAGTTCGCGGGCCCGCTCGCGGTACACGTCGCGAAGTGCCCCGACGTGCCCAACGGACGCTATCGCGTGGCCAGTCGCGTCATGCAGCACGTGAGCACGGACGGCTTCTTCCACGCGACTCATTGACCCGCACACGGCACACTGGACGACGCTCAACGGCGATAGATCGTGATCGAGTGCCCGACGTCGTCGACCGGGCGGCTGCCGCCGAGCAACTCGGCCAGCCGCCCGGTCGCTTTCGCAGCCGCGGAGTCCGACACCACCAGCACACCCCGCACGTCACCGACCGGCACCCGACGCGGATCACGGGCCCGGATGCCATAGAAGGACGGCACCCCACTGCCCTTGTAGACCAACCACACCCGCTCACCCGCATACCGCTCCCGCAGCCGCTCCGCGAGCCGCCCCAGATCCTGTCCCCAGTCCACGTTGGAGTCGTGCAAGAACTCCCGGGTCCTGCCCGGCCCGCCGAACGCCTCGTTGGAGTACGGCAGGTAGTAGGGGTACGCACGCAGGGAACTGACCGCGACGAACGCCACCAGCGCCCCCACCACGACGGAGACCCACCGCCGCCGCACCACGAGAACGCAACCGGCCGCCACCGCGAGAAACAGCGGCAGGAAGACGGCGTACCGAGTGCCCAGGTCCCGCGCCCCCTGCATGGCCGCCGCCAGCAGCACCACAGGCGCGGCCAGTACATAGGACGCGGCCGGCCGCAGGCGGCGTACCGCCACCACGACGACGGCCCCGGCGCCCCACAGCGCGAGCATCCCGAGCGGTGTCTTCACCAGCAGCGCGGCCGGCAGGTAGTACCAGAGCGAACCCGAGTACAACCGGCCGAACAGAAACCCCTGCCACGGCCGGTACTCCAGCCCGAACTGGATCCGCATCCCGTCCCGGTACGCCTCCGGGAACGGCAGCGCCTCGACCAGCAGCCCCCGCAGCCCCCGCACGGTCGGTACATGCTGCTCCGGGGTCCAGAGCAGCCGCGGATCGACCATCAGATACGTCACCCACACGACCGCGACAGCGGCCAGCGCCACAACACCCGCGCCCGCGACCGCCCGCACCAGAACCTGCCCCGCCGCATCCCGCCCCCGGCCACCTGCCGACGCGTGCCACACCGACACGGCGGCCACAGCCATGAGCACCGGTACGGCGGGGAGCGTGCTCATCTTCGTGGCCAGGGCCGCACCCAGCGCCACCCCGGCGAGCGGCACGTACAGCCCGGGCCCGCGGCGGGCCCGCCACAGCAGCCACGCCGACGTCAGCACGA
The DNA here is from genome assembly GCF_044459945.1 of Streptomyces sp. NPDC050164. NCBI lineage: Bacteria > Bacillati > Actinomycetota > Actinomycetes > Kitasatosporales > Streptomycetaceae > Streptomyces > Streptomyces sp. NPDC050164. The sequence goes on along the minus strand of NZ_JBITJK010000003.1, from coordinate 172,754 downwards.
ACCCGGCGGCCGGCACGTCGAGCGTGGCGAGCGAGCCGTGGGCGATGACGTCGGGGGAGAAGCAGTACAGGGCGAGCGCGGCCAACGCCCCGGCCGTCCCGGCCAGTTCACGGGCGAAGGCGAAGACGACCAGCCCGAACAGCAGCGTCAGCGCGATCACGGGGAGGCGGGCCCACAGCATCAGCCGCCAAGGGGCGTTGCCCGTCTCGTAGAGCAGATGCCGCCCCACCGCGCCCTGGTCGCCGGTGAAGGAGGAGTCGACACGCGGATCCGCGAGGGTCACACCGGCGCCGATGACGAGCTTGCCGAGCGGCGGGTGCTCGGGGTTGTGGCGCAGCCGGTGCTGGTGCGTGTACTCGGCGGCCGCGCCCACGTACACCGGTTCGTCGATCGTCGGGGTCTGCCGCACGGCGGTGGTGACCATGGCGAAGGCCATCTGCGCGAGCAGCACGGCCACGAGGAGCGACAGCGGCCACCGTCCGCCGGCCCGCCGCGTGGCCCCCGCCGGTGACGGCGGCGGGAGCGACCGCGGTCGCGGCACGGCGGGAGCGATCCAGAGGTCCCTCATGGACCAACTTTGCATCAGCCCCCGCCGCTCGGGGCGTCACCGCTTCACGAGTCGCACCGACAGACCGTCAGCCGTGTGAACGGGCACGGCCCGCAGCGTCGTCGAGTCCAGCTCGACACGGTCGAACCGGCCGCGCAGCCCCGGAGCCGACAGGACCGGGACGGTCGTCCCCGCGAGGGGCGGCCGCTCGGCGTCGAGCCGCAGCGACAGCACGCTGCCCCGGCCCAGCAGCACGCGCCGGCTCACCGCGAGGGCCGGGCCGTGGTTCTTGCGCAGCAGCAGCTCCAGCGTCGACTCGCCCTCCTGGACGTACGAGCCGCGCACCCGCAGGACCTTGTCCGCGCGCAGCGTGCCGCCCGTGACCCGGACGTCGCCCTGCCCCAGGGCACCCGGTGAGGCGGCGACCAGTGTGCCGTCCTCGACGACGGTCCCGCCGTGGTACCGGTTGTGGCCGGTCAGCGTGAGCGTGCCCGTGCCGCGCTTGGTCAGCCCGCCTTCGCCCTCGATGTCGTTGCGCCAGCTGTCGGCAGCGTGGAAGCCCCCGGCCGCCGCGTCCAGCGTCACCGTGACGTCGGTGTCGAAGGCGCCGTACCCGTCCGCCGCCGCGAACAGGTTCAGCCGGCCCCACTGCTCGAAGCCGTCCAGCAGGACGTACCCGGAGGGCAGCGCGGTCGTGCGCAGCACCTCGCGGCGCTGGGCCGCGCTCAGGTACGGCAGCCGCGTCTCCAGCAGGACCTCCGCGCCCTTCGGCACGGTGAGCGGGTCCTTGCGGCCGCGGCGGGGCAGGACGTACGTCAACCGGGGCCCGACTGCCCGGGCGCCCGCCTCGCGGTCGGCGTAGGCGTCATCGGCGTCCGAGTGGGCGTAGTCGTACAGCGTGTCCGCCGTCGTGCCGGTTTTCTGGGTGAAGTAGGCGAGGGCCTGGGCGCGTGCCGCCGCCTTGAGCTCCGCGTTCGCCGGGTCGGCCAGCGCCGCCGCGGTCAGGGCGGTCGCCATGATCCGGCCGCCGATGACGTCGACGGTGGAGTGCATGCCCGCCATGATCCGGGTGTGGCTGAGCTCGAACGCCCGCGTCACCAGCTCCTGGAAACGCTCGGGCACCGCGTACGCGAAGGCCAGGCCGGCCAGATGGAAGGCGTTGGTGTGGCCGCTGGGGAACCCGCCGTCCTCCTCCGGGTCCTCGGAACGCTGCCGCAGCAACTGCGGGGCCACGACCACGTCCGAGTCGTACACCGGGTAGCCGAGGGCGTCCTTCCTGCCGGTGTCGACGACCTCGCTGTCCTCGTTCATCCGCCACGGACGCGGGTACTGGAAGGCGAACTTGGCCGGGTTGCCCGAGGCGAACGGCCCGCGCACGGTGTCGACCAGCTTGGCCACCTTGCCGAGCTCCGAGTCGTAGGAGCCCGCGCCGAGCGCGGACCCGGCCGGGGCGTCGGCGGGCAGGGTGTCGCTGATCTTCCCCGGGGGCGTGCCGTCCGGGGCGGCGGTGATCGACGTGACCGCCTTCGCACCCGACTTGTACAGGCCGGCGAGCGGACCCAGGCCGCCGATCATGGCGTAGCTCTGGTGCTGGCGGTCGTAGAGGAAGGCCTCCTTGGCCTGCGCCTCGGTGCGGGATGCCGTGACCCGGGCGCAGTAGCGCATGTTGGCGCGCAGCACCTCGCGGTCCAGGACCCGGCCGGTGTCCCAGGCGCCGCCGGTCTTCCACACCCGGGACATGCCGCCCAGGATCCGGATGACCGCGTTGGTCTCGGGGGTCTGGTTCGTCAGGACGTTCGACTTGTAGTCGTCGACGAACGCGGCGGGGCCCGTGGCGGCCTTCGCGTCGGCGGCGGCGAGCCACGTGGCGAAGGTGGGCGCGGCCAGCAGACCGGCCGAGGCGCCCAGGGACGTCCTGAGGAAGCCCCGCCGGTCGACGGACGCGGTGGCGATGGGCCCGGCTGGTGACGGCATGCGTGTGCCTCTCTTGAGTTCTGCGACGGGTTCTTCCAGCCGTGCGGCCGGGGAAGGTCGTGCGATCGTGTGCGACTCTTGGCGCCTTTGACTGCTTGTGGGGCACCTGTTGAGTGACGAGCGAAGATCTACGGCCGTGTCGTGACCCTTCGGAGAGGGTCCGGCCACGAGCCGGTGTCCGGAACGTGAACGACGCCCGCCCGGCTCACAGAAGCGAACGGGCCAGCGCCACCGCGCCCTCGACCGGCGGCACGCGCAGCGGCTGCGGCCGGGCCGCGGGCAGGGACTCGGCGAGCGCGGAGGTGAACGCCGCGTACAGCGCGGGCTGGGCGAGCACCGTGCCGCCCGCCACCACCACGTCGTCCACCGCGACCCCGCGCCCGGCGAGCCGTACGACGAGCGCGGCGAGTGCCCGGCCGCCCTCGGCGATCACGGCCCGGGCGAGCGGTGAGCCCGCCTCGGCGGCGGCGAACACCACGGGGGAGTGGCGGCCCCATTGAGCGGAGACATCCGTGGCGGCCTCCAGCGCGGCGCCGAGGGCCGGCACCTCGGCCACGCCGAACGCGGCGACCAGCCCCGCGGCCAGCGCGTCGGGCTCCTCGCCGCGGTCGTGCGCCGCCCAGACGGCCCGCGCGGCCTCGCGGACGAGTCCGGCAGCGCCGCCCTCGTCGCCGAGCACCGCGCCCCAGCCGCCGACCTGGACCAGAGCGCCGTCGGGCAGCCGCCCCACCGCGACCGAACCGGTACCGGCGACCAGACCGACACCCTTGTCCAGCCCGGCGGCGGGGACGAGCAGTTCGGCGTCGCCCACGACCAGCGCGGGCACCCCGAGCCGCTCCTGAAGCGCGGCCCGGATGGCTTGACACTGGCGCGGCGTCTCGCAGGCGTGAGCGCCCACGGCGACGGCGGACGGGCGTGCGTGGGCCGGCAGGGCGTCACGGACAAGCGCGGCCAGCCGGCCGGCCGCGGCATCGGGCTCGTGCGGCCGCCAGCCCGCACTACTGCGGACACGGTCGACGACGCCTTCGTCGCCCGTGAGGGCACGCAGATGCGTCTTGGTGCCGCCCACGTCGATACCGACCACGTAAGGCGCGGAGTCCTGCACGGGTCCTCTTTCGTCGTTGCGCGGTCACGGCGACGGCAGGCGAACCGTGCGTCGGACCACGCCAGTTGAAGAGGTAGGGAAGCCCCGGGACGGGCTTCTGCGGGCCACGGCAGGCGAGTACCGTGAAGTTCGTTAGGAAGTTAACTAACGAAGTAGGGTGCGCGTCAAGAGGCACGGAATCCCGATGCCGCGCGACCCCTGCCGCCGCCCTGCACGGCCGCAGCACGACCTGGGGAGACCATGCACCTGAGTGAGAGTGCCCGTGTGGTGTTCGACGTACTGGCCGGGACGGGCACGGCCACCCGCCCCCAGCTGGCGGCCGGCGCGGGCCTTTCCAAGCCGACCGTCTCCTCCGCCGTGGCCGAGCTCGAAGCCGTCGAGCTCGCCGCCCACTCCGGCAGGGCCTTCGGCGGCACCGGCCGCAGCGCCGCCATCTACCGTCTCGGACCGGCCGCCGGCGCCGTGCTCGCGGTCGACCTGGGACCCGCCGTGACCCGGGTGCGCGGCTGCGCCCTGGACGGCACCCTGTTCGCCGAGGGCACCGGATCCCGCCCGGACGCGGCCGACACCGTCCGCAAGGTCCTCGACGCGCTGCCCGCCGGAGCCCCGCTGCGGGCCGTCGTCGTCGCCGTCGGCGACGTCACCACACGGGACCGGGAAGGCGCCGGGGAACGCCCCGCGACCGCCAAGGCCGGCCCCGCCTTCGACGCGATGGCCGTCGCGCTGCCCGAGGGAGTCCCCGTCCACCTGGAGAACAACGTCAACTGCGCCGCCCTCGCCGAACTCCACGAGGGCGCCGCCGTCGGCCGGGACACCTTCGGCTACCTGCGCATCGGCGTCGGCATCGGTCTCGCCGTCGTCATCGGCGGGCGGGTGCTGCGCGGCGCGAACGGCGCCGCCGGTGAGGTGGCCCGGCTGCCCTACCCGTGGGACGACGACCGCGCCCCGCGCCACGAGGGCCTGGAACAGCGCATGGGCTCGCGCACCCTGCTGCGCCGGGCGGCCGAGGCCTGGCAGGACGGCGACGGGCCCCGTCCGCGCACCGCCGAGCGGCTCCTCGCGCTCGCCGGGCAGGGGCATGCCACGGCCGGTGCCGTGGTCGCCTCGCACGCCGCCGACGTGGGCCGGCTCGCCGCCGCCGTCGCGGCCGTACTGGACCCCGGGCTGATCGTGCTGGGCGGGGACACCGGCGCCGACCCGCAGCTCCTGCCCGGTGTGCGGGCGGAACTGGCCCGGCTGAGCTGGCCGACCGAGGTGGTCAGCAGCGTCGTGGGCGACACCGGCACGGTGGCGGGCGCCAGCAGGCTCGCGGTCGCCCATGGAATTCAAACCGTGACCGGAGCTGTGCGGGCGAAGCATTGACGGCTGCGCCATCGGTCTGCCAATGTCCGGACAAGCGCTTTCTGAGTCGGCCGGGACGCCGACTCCGGGTGAGCCTCCCGCCCGTACGAGAAGTACGGCAGCCGCACGAGGGCGTGCTTGTGCGACGTCGGCCGTCATGGCCGGGGACCCCACCCGTCAAGGCGTCGCGGCCGGGCGAGGCCGTGCCCCCGGAAAGCGAATTTTCCCCGCAAATGCACCCGTGCCGCCTCGGCTGGCGCCGTGCTTCCTCCGCTACGACGAAAAGGGATCGAAGATGACCAGTGTGGGTGTGCGGCGCTCCCGCCGACTCGGCCGCGGCGGCATACGCCGCGTGATTCCCCTCGCTGCCGTGGCCACGGCAGGTGCCCTTCTGCTCTCCGCCTGCGGGTCGGAATCCGGCTCGGGCGGGACCTCCAAGTCGCTGACGTTCTGGATCTCCACGGTTCCGGGACAGGACGCGGGCTGGAAGAAGATGGTGACGCAGTACAAGAAGGAAACCGGCGTCAAGATCAACCTCGTCAACATTCCCTACGACGGCTACGACGCGAAGCTGCGCAACGCCGCGCAGGCGAACTCCCTGCCCGACGTGGCGGCAGTGCCGAAGCTGGACCCGATCTGGGCGAACAAGCTGATCGACCTCAGCTCCATCGCCAACAAGAAGAGCAACAAGATCAACGGCAACTTCGTCGCCAAGGACTCGTCCGGGAAGGTGCTGTCCATCCCCTCGGACATCACCGCGTCCGGCCTGTTCATCAACGAGACGCTGTTCAAGAAGGCCGGCGTCTCCGTCCCGACCTCGCCCCAGAAGACCTGGACCTGGACCGAATTCATCAAGGCGGCGGACAAGGTCCGGGAGAAGACCGGCGCCAAGTACTCCCTCACGTTCGACCAGTCGCCCTCCCGGCTCCGCGCCATGGTGTACGAGCTCGGCGGGAAGTACGTCCACGCGGACTCCTCCGGCAAGTTCTCGGTGGACGCCGCGACCAAGAAGGCCGTGAAGCGCTTCGTCGAGATGAACGACGACAAGACCATGCCGAAGTCGGTGTGGACCAGCGGCGCCGACCCGTCCGCCATGTTCCAGAGCGGTGACGTGGTCGCCTACTGGTCCGGCGTGTGGCAGGTGCCCGCCTTCGCGGAGAGCATCAAGAAGTTCGACTGGGCGAGCGTCCCGACTCCCGCCGAACCGGTGCAGGCGAGCGACGTCAACAGCGGCGGCATGACGGTGGGCTTCAACAACAACGGCGACGCGGCCGCCGCCGCGACGAAGTTCCTGTCCTGGCTGTACGAGCCGGCCCACTACCAGGCGCTGTGCGAGGCGTCCGGGTTCCTGCCCGTCGAGAGCGGTCTGAACCCGAAGTACCCCTTCAAGTCCGAGGCGGCGCAGGCGGCGTTCAAGCTGTACAACGAGTCGATCCCGCTCTACGCCCCGATCTCCGGCTACTTCAACTCCGCGCAGACGAAGTGGGTGCTGAAGGGCAAGAGCCTCACCGAGGACCCGACCAAGACGGAGCTGGGCAAGGCGATCAACGGCCAGCAGTCGGCCGACAAGGCCCTGCAGAACATCGTGGACGGCTACAACCAGCAGGTCGGCGGCTGAGCGCAGGCCGACAGGCCCGGGCGGCGGGGTGGAGACACCGCGCCGCCCGGCCTCGGGACCACGCGATGCCGGGCTCATGGCCTGAGCCCACAGGAACCCATTCCACCAGCACGGAGTCAGGAAGATGACCAAACGCGCCCCGGACGTGTCCGCGAGCCCGCCCAGGAGCCGCAGTAAGTACACTCTTGCGCCGCTCGTCCTCATCGCGGCCAACGCCGTGCTCTTCGCGCTGTTCTTCGTCTGGCCGGCAGTGATCGGGCTCGTCTACTCCTTCACGAACTACACGGGCGTAGGGGCGTTCCAGTTCGTCGGACTGGACAACTACAGCAACCTGTTCGGGGACTCCACCTTCTTCGACGCGCTGACCCGGACACTGCTGTACACCGTGCTCTTCGTTCCGCTGAACTTCGTGTTCTCACTGCTCATCGCCAACGTGCTGGTGAGCAAGCACGCCAAGGGCGTGTCGGTCGCCCGCGTCTTCTTCTTCATCCCGTGGCTTCTGTCGCCCATCGTCGTGGGCGTCCTGTGGCGGTGGCTGTTCGGTGAGAACTTCGGACTGGTCAACTACTTCATCGAGAAGTTCGGCGGAAGTGCCGTTCCGTGGCAGTCGAACGCGGACCTGTCGCTGATGGTGGTCGTGGTGGCGGCATCCTGGGCCTGGACGGGCTTCTCCATGCTGCTGTTCATCGCGGCGATCAAGAACGTACCGCAGTCGTACTACGAGGCGGCCGCGCTCGACGGCGCCGGTGCGTGGCGCCAGTTCATCAGCATCACACTGCCGAGTATCGCGCCCACTTCCTTCATCGTCATCCTGCTCAACACGATCCACGGGATGAAGGAATACCCGCTGTTCGCCTCCCTCAACAACGGCGGACCCGGAACGTCGAACAACCTGCTTGTCCAGTACATCTACCAGACCGGCTTCAAGTCGGGCCAGATCGGCTACGCGAGCGCCGCGTCGTTCGTGCTCATGCTCATCCTGATGGCCGTCGCGATCATCCAGCTGATCGTCAACCGACGGGTGGAGAACCGATGACAACCACAGACACGCCGCATAAGGTCGACGCCGACTCCGGAAGGGCCCTTTCCGCAAAGCGGTCCCGCAGTGGGGGCGGCGGCCGGCTTCGGCGCGCGGTGCCCGCGACGACACTGCTCTGGGTCCTGGCGGCCCTCTACGGGCTGCCGGTGGTGTGGTTCGTACTCAGCTCCTTCAAGCCGGCGGGAGACCTGTTCTCCCTTCCGCTGACGCTGCTTCCGCACGACCCCACCCTGTCGGGTTACAAGACGGCGTGGGACAGCGCCAACTTCTCCCAGTACTTCATCAACACGACCATCGTGAGCGTGATCGCGACGATCCTCACGGTGGGCGTCAGCTGCTGCACCGGATACGCGCTGGCCAAGTACGACAACAAGTGGCTCAAGGTCTTCTTCGTCGGCATCCTGGCCACCACGATGCTGCCGGGCGAGGTCATGCTCGCCCCGCAGTTCCTGGTGGTCCGCGACCTCGGCCTCTACAACTCGCTCGCCGGCATCATCCTCCCGGCCGTGCTCACCGCGACCGGATGCTTCATGTTCCGCCAGTTCTTCCTGACGGTCCCCGACGAGCTCATCGAGGCCGCCCGCATCGACGGCGCCCGCGAACTGTCGATCTTCCTGCGGATCATGGTGCCGATCTCCCGGCCCATCATGCTGACGCTCGCCATCCTGTCGTTCCAGTGGCGGTGGAACGACTACATCTGGCCGCTGCTGATGCTCAACGACCCCGGAAAGTTCACCGTGCAGATCGGCATCCAGAGCCTCGTCGGGGCGCAGAACATCAACTGGTCGGTGGTGCTCGGCGGATCGGTCATCTCCATGATCCCTCTGATCGTCGTCTTCCTGGTGTTCCAGCGCTACGTCATGAACGCCGACATCAACGCCGGACTGAAGGACTGACCCACCCGTGCACCTCCCTCACCAGCGCGGCCCGTTGCACGACCTCCCCGACACCCCTCAGGCGTACGACGCCGTCCTCGCCGACGTCACCGAGCAGGCCCTGGCCCGCATGACGCCGGAGGGCAACCTCGAACACCCCGACTGCGTCGACGACATCGGCGACACGTCCCTCGGCGTCACCTCGCTGCTCGCCCTGGCCTGGCAGCGCACCAAGGACCCTCGCCTGCCGGAGGCGGTGCGCCGCAGCCTCGCCTTCCACCTCGACGAGCGCGTCTACACCGAGGACAACCCCGGCTACCCCAACCTGAAGGCACGTAACTCCGGCCTGCCGTACGCCCGTTACACCCTGGCGGCCGGCGCGCACCCCATCGGCGACTGGCCGAGCACGGTGTGGGCCCTGCTCCAGGCGGTGAACGTGCTGGACGCGGCGGACGGACTGGTCGACGACGCACAGCGCGCCCGACTCGTCGAGGTGGCACACGGCTACTGGCGCTGGCTGACGGAGGTGACGTTCTTCAACCCGCAGGAGGCCGGCAACCAGGCGATCGGCTGCGTGGTCGGCGGCCTGATGCTGGCCCGGCACCTGCCGCCGGCCGAGGGCGACCCGGTGCGCCGGGAGGCCATGCGGCTGTACGAGGACGAGATCCGCGCCCACCGGGTCCGCGACCGCGGCGCGCTCCTGCCGCCCGAGCACGGCGGCGCCTACGACAACAACTACGGCCCGATCTCCCTGTCCTTCCTCGCCCAGGCCCATCGGGTCAGCGGCGAGGAGATCTTCGCCGAGGACGGCGACGCGCTCGCCCGCTACATCGACGCCCGCCTGACGAGCGGCGGCTTCGACAACGGCGGTCCGCGCTACAGCGAGCAGCACTCCGCCTTCGAGTCGGTGCTGGGGCTGCGCTACTTCAGCGCCCGCATCGGCTCGGACCTGGGCCGCTACCGGGGCGACAGCCGCTGGGCCCGGCACGCGTGCAAGGCGGACGGCGGGGTCGACGGGCACTTCGCGTGGATGCTGGTCTGGCAGATCCAGGACACCACGCGCTGGCACCGCGCCCCGGCCACGGTCGCCGCCCGGCACCAACTGCGCGCCGGCTCGGTGTCGGTGGCCTTCGACGACCGCATGACGCCCTCGCTGGTCGAGGCCGCCGGCACCTACTACCTCCCGGCCGCCGTCAACCGCCAGCACGGCTTCGGCCCCGTGACCGACGGCTTCCTGCTGTCCCGCCCGATGGGCGAGGTCCGCGTCCGGGACGTGACCGCCGACGGACTGACGGCCAAGCTGGTCACCAAGCCGGTCGTCGGCCGCGACCACGTCCTGCGCCACGTCCGGTCCCTGTACGTCACCGACGGCACCAGCCTGTGGACGACGGTCGCCGTGGAACGGCTCCCGGGCACGCCGTACCTGCTCGCCGGCCTGCCCTACGCAGCCGACGACGGCGACCGGGTGCGCCGGACGTCACAGCCCCGGGCGACGTCGGCGGGCCCACTGCGGCTGACCCACCCGGGCCCGGACGACCCGCACCACTTCGACGCCCGCACGGACACCACCCAGGAGCAGGCCGCCTTCGCCCTGGCCGCCGACCCGCGCGGCTACGGCAACCCCGACGAGGGCTGGCGCCACCTGGTCGCCTCGACCGCCCTGGAAGCCGGACCGGCCCCCGGCGCACCCGAGGACCTGCACGTCTTCGCCGTGCGCTACGGCCGGGACGACAGCGCGTTCACGCCCACGTTCGAGCGCGACGGAACGGCCCTGACGGTCCGCACCGAGGCGTTCACGGCCGTGATCGGCGACGCGGCGGGCGGCGCGGACGCGGAACCGGAGCTCACACTCGGGCGCTGACGCCGCCGGCCGGTCACGCCTGCGCGTCCACACACGGCAGCGCCAACTGAGGCACGACGAGGTCGGCCCGGTCCCGGGTCGTGGCGACCAGTTCGGCGTTGCGCTGGTCCGAGCGCATCACCCACGCCACGGCCTCCTCGTGGCCCTTGCCGAACTCCTCGTGCCGGGCGACCAGTCGCCGGGTCCGCTCCGGCTCGGGGAGTTCGCAGAACCACACCTCGTCGAGCCGGGGGCGCACCCGGGCCCAGGCGCCGGTCTCCAGCAGGAGGTAGTTGCCCTCGGTCACGACGAGCCGGGCCGTCGGCGGCACCGGGATCGCCCCCGCGATCGGCTGCTCCAGGACGCGTTCGAAGCCGGGCGCGTACACGACGTCGTGCGTTTCCTCGCGCAGCCGCCGCAGCAGGGCGGCGTAGCCGGCCGCGTCGAACGTGTCGGGCGCGCCCTTGCGGTCCCGGCGGCCGAGCCGCTCCAGTTCGGCGTCGGCGAGATGGAAGCCGTCCATGGGGACGTGCGCCACCCACGGGTCGCCGGATCCGTTCAGTTCCCGCACCAGTCGCTCGGCGAGCGTCGACTTGCCCGCGCCGGGGCTGCCGGTGATACCGAGGATCGCGCGCCGGCCGGCCTGAGGCAGGACCCGGGCACGGCGGACGAGGTCGTCGAAGGTGATTGGCACAGAGGAGAGTGTGTCACCGGCGTCCGGGCTCGGGCGTCGAGAGTCCCGCACTCCGCGCGCCCCCAACAGTGTGGCGTGCGCCACTCACTGGACATCGCGGGTCGGGGAACCGGACCTGTATGACGCAGCTCGGTCTCCCCGAAGACATCCACGCCTGCCTCTTCGACCTCGACGGTGTCGTCACCAAGACGGCCGTCGTGCACGCGGCCGCCTGGAAGGAGATGTTCGACGCCTTCCTGCGCGAGCGCGACGGCGCGGACTTCCGGCCGTTCGACGCGTCCGACTACGACGAGTACGTCGACGGCCTGCCACGGGCCGACGGCGTGCGCGCCTTCCTCGCGTCCCGCGGCATCGACCTGCCCGACGGCGACCCCGACGACCCACCCGGAGCACAGACCGTGCACGGCCTCGGCAACCGCAAGAACGAACTGGTCCTCGACAAGATCCGCACCGAAGGCGTCGAGGCCTACGACGGCACCCTGCGCTATCTGGAGGCCGTCCGCGCCCTCGGCCTGAGCACCGCCATCGTCTCCTCCAGCGCCAACTGCCGGGACGTGCTGCGCTCGATCGGCGCCGAGCACTTCTTCGACGTACGGATCGACGGCGTGGTCGCCGCCGAGCGCAAGCTGCCCGGCAAACCGCACCCCGACACGTTCCTGGCCGCCGCCGAGGACCTCGGCGTCGAACCGGCCGAGGCAGCCGTCTTCGAGGACGCCCTGGCCGGCATGGACGCGGGCCGCGCGGGCCGTTTCGGGTACGTCGTCGGCGTCGACCGCGTGGGACAGACCGACGCGCTGTACACACACGGCGCCGACGTCGTGGTGAGGGACCTCGCCGAACTGGGGGACTCGCAGTGATCACACAGCGGGCGTACAACGTCGAACCCTGGACGGTGCGCGAGACGGAGCTCAACCTCGACCTCCTGGCACAGAGCGAGTCCGTGTTCGCCCTGTCCAACGGCCACGTCGGCTGGCGCGGCAACCTCGACGAGGGCGAACCGCACGGGCTGCCAGGCTCCTACCTCAACGGCGTCCACGAACTGCACCCGCTGCCGTACGCCGAGGCCGGATACGGCTATCCCGAGTCCGGCCAGACCTCCATCGACGTCACCAACGGCAAGGTGCTGCGGCTGCTGGTCGACGACGAGCCGTTCGACCTGCGCTACGGGCGCCTCGTCACCCACGAACGGACCTTGGACCTGCGGCGCGGCGTGCTGGAACGGGTCTGCGAGTGGACCTCCCCGGCCGGCTCGACGGTCCGGGTGCGCTCCACGCGCCTGGTGTCCCTGACCCAGCGGGCGATCGCCGCCGTGGCGTACGAGGTGGAGCCCGTCGACAGCCGTACCCGCGTGGTCGTCCAGTCGGAGCTCGTCGCCAACGAGAGCCTGCCCGGGCCGGACGGCGACCCGCGCGCCGCACGGGCGCTGAAGTCGCCGCTGGAACCGGAGGAGGACCTCGCCTCGGGCAGCCGGCTGCGCCTGGTCCACCGCACCCGGCGCAGCGGCCTCAGGGTCGCCGTGGCCGCCGACCACCTCGTCACCGGCCCGGAACGGACCACGACCAGCAGCGAGAGCAACGTGGACGTGGCCCGGCTGACCGTCACCTCCGTCCTGGAGCCGGGGGAGCGGCTGCGGGTGGAGAAACTGGTCGCGCACGGCTGGTCCGGCGCCCGCTCCCGGCCCGCGATGAGCGATCAGGTCGAGGCCGCCCTGGCGGCGGCCGCGCACAGCGGCTGGTGGGGGCTCCTGAAGGACCAGCGGGCCTACCTCGACGACTTCTGGGCGCGCGCCGACGTCGAGATCGACGGCGACGAGGAGATCCAGCAGGCCGTCCGCTTCGCCCTCTTCCACGTCCTGCAGGCCGGTGCCCGCGCCGAACAGCGCGCCATCCCCGCCAAGGGACTCACCGGCTCCGGCTACGACGGCCACGCCTTCTGGGACACCGAGGCGTTCGTGCTGCCGCTGCTGACCTACACCGCGCCGGCCGCGGCCGCCGAGGCCCTGCGCTGGCGCCTCGACACCCTGCCCGCCGCCCGCGAGCGCGCGGCCCAACTCGGCCTGCGCGGCGCCGCGTTCCCCTGGCGCACCATCGAGGGCTCGGAAGGCTCCGCGTACTGGCCGGCGGGCACGGCCGCCTTCCACGTCGGCGCCGACATCGCGGACGCCGTGGTGCGGTACGTGGCGGCCACCGGCGACGAGGAGTTCGAGCGCGAGGTGGGCGTGGAGCTGCTGGTGGAGACCGCCCGCCTGTGGCGCTCCCTCGGCCACCACGACGACCGGGGCGTCTTCCACATCGACGGCGTCACCGGACCGGACGAGTACAGCGCGATCGCCGACGACAACACGTACACCAACCTCATGGCCCGGGCGAACCTGCTGGCCGCCGCCGACGCCTGCAAACGCCACCCCGACGAGGCGGCCCGGCTCGGCGCCGACGAGGAGGAGATGGCCGCCTGGCGGGACGCCGCCGAGGCCGTGCACGTCCCCTACAACGAGGAGCTCGGCGTGCACGAACAGCACGCCGGCTTCACCCGCTACCAGCGCTGGGACTTCGACCGCACCGGCCCGGACCAGTACCCGCTGATGCTCCACTTCCCGTACTTCGACCTCTACCGCAAGCAGGTGATCAAGCAGGCGGACCTGGTGCTGGCGATGTACACCTGCGGCAGCTTCTTCGAGGAGTACTTCGACGAGGAGCAGATCGCCCGCAACTTCGCCTACTACGAGCCGCTGACCGTACGGGACTCCTCCCTGTCGGCCTGCGTCCAGGCCGTCATGGCCGCCCGGACCGGCCACCTGGACCTGGCCTGCGCCTACACGGCCGAGGCCGCCCTGATGGACCTCGGGGACCTGGAGCACAACACCCGCGACGGGCTGCACATCGCCTCGCTGGCCGGCACCTGGATGGCGCTGGTGGCCGGGTTCGGCGGTATGCGGTGCGTCGACGGCGGCCTGCGGTTCGCGCCCCGCCTGCCCGAGAGGTACAGCCGGCTGGCCTTCACGGTGGGGTTCCTCGGCCGGTGCCTGCGGGTGGAGCTGACCGCCGGGCAGGCCACGTACACGCTGCGCTCCGGCCCGCCCCTGACGATTCGTCACCACGGCACCGAGGTGACGGTGCGTGAGGAAGCCCCCGTCACCCGCCCCGTTCCCCCGTTGACGCAGCGTCCGGCCCCGAGCCAGCCACCGCACCGCGCCCCGAACGCCCACTGACCCCCGGATCGCGTCAGCCACTTGGCCGTAATCCGCTCTGCACGTCCCCACCCCGCGGGTTAGCTTGGCCGTGTTTTCCGATAATCGGACCTCCGCGTCCGGCCCGCGGGCCGCGGAGGTCCCAGCGGCCCTACGACGCGTAGGGGGTAAGGGGTGGACGATGTCCGACGGCGCGAACGCCATCCTCGTTCGTATGCGAAGACGCGAACAGGCGGCCGCGTCGGGCGCCACTCGCGGGACTCGCGTCGACGGACCGCTCGCCGCGGTGGCCGCCGTCTTCACCGTCGCCCAGCTCGTCCTCGTCCGGCCCGTCCTCGGCCTCGGCTGGGACGAGATCGTCTACGTCAGCCAGGTCACCTCCCACACCCCGGCGGCCTTCTTCAGCGCACCGCGCTCCCGGGGCGTCTCTCTGCTCGTGGCGCCCGTCGCGTCCTGGTCGTCGTCGATCCCGCTGCTGCGCGTCTACCTCGCCCTGCTCTCCGGCCTCGCCCTCTTCCTGGCCCTGCGCGCCTGGCGGGGCCTGTTCCCGACCCGGGTCCTGGTCGTCGGCGGCGCCCTTTTCGCCTCCCTGTGGGTGACCCTCTTCTACGGTCCGCAGGCCATGCCCAACTACTGGGTCGCGATCGGCGCCCTGATCAGCGTGGGCTGCTTCCTGCGGGCCCGGGCGCAGCGTTCCGCCCGAGCGGCGCTGTGGGGCATCGCGGCGGGCGCCGCCCTCATGGCGTGGATGCGGCCCACCGACGCGGTCTGGGTGACCGTGCCGCTGCTCGCCATCACCCTGGTGCGCCGCCACTGGCGGCTCCTGCTCGTGCTCGTGGCAGGCCTCGCGGCGGGCGCCGTCCCGTGGGTGATCGAGGCCTACGTCGGGCACGGCGGCCTCGGGCAGCGGCTGTCCGACGCCTCCCGTATCCAGGGCGGACTGGGCTGGCAGATCGCCGTCGACGACCAGCTGCGCAGCCTGGGAGGACGGGCCCTGTGCCGACCGTGCACCGGCTCGATGCCCCATCCCCTGGTCACCGTCTGGTGGTTCGTCCTGCCGGTGCTGGCCGGCCTCGGTCTCGTGGTCGCGGCCCGGGCCCGGCGCCTGGGACGGACCCTCGTCCCGCTGACCTGCGCCGCCACGGCAGCCCTCCCGTACCTGTTCATGATCGGCTACGCAGCGCCCCGCTTCCTCCAGCCGACCTACGCGCTGCTCGCGATCCCGGTCGCCGACGCCCTGTGGCACCTGGTCAGGGCCCCGGGCGGGAAGTGGCGCCCGGTGGCCGCCGCCCTGGTCGCGCTCGGCCTGGCCGGGCATCTGGCGGTGCAGGTCGCCGTCCTGGAACGCACCGTGGCCCGCAACACCGACAGCCGCCGCGACTGGGACCGCACCGCCGGCGCGCTCCATCGCCTCGGCGTCCGCCCGCCCTGCCTGCTCACCGGCCACAACGCCCTCCCGATCGGCTACTACGCCGGCTGCTCCTCGGGCGCGACCGCCGGACACAACGAGAACACCACCCCGGCGGCCGTCCTGCGCACCGCGCAGCGGCTCCCCGTCGCCCACCTCACCCCGGCCGGCGGCACACCGCCGGGCTACGCCCGCACCTGGCCCGTCCACCGGATCTCGGACCTGGACGTCCGCGTCGCACCGCCCGCACAGCGGACCGGCCCCTGACGCCGCACGGCGCTCCCGCCCCAACTCGCGTTTCCCGCCCGCCCCGTTCAGGTAGGAGTCGGTTGACGGTCACGGACGAGGGGGGAACGCCATGGCGGGGAACGACCACGAGGGCCGGCTGGGGGAGGAGTTCTTCACACCCGGCTCCTCGTCCTTCACCGAGTTCCTGGCGGCCCACCGCCCCGAACTGCTGAGCACCCGCCGGATCCTCCCGGACGGCGTCCGCGCCGAGGGCGCCCCGCACGGCACCACCGTGCTGGCCCTCACCTACGGCGACGGCGTGCTGATCGCGGGCGACCGGCGGGCGACGATGGGGAATCTCATCGCCCAGCGGGACCTGGAGAAGGTGCACCCCGCCGACGACCGCACCGCGGTGGCCTTCGCCGGTTCCGTCGGGCTCGCGCTGGACCTGGTGAAGCTCTATCAGGTCGAGCTGACGCACTTCGAGAAGGTCGAGGGCATCCCCATGACCCTCGCCGCGAAGGCGACCCGGCTGGCCACGATGATCCGGGGCAACCTGGGGCAGGCCATGCAGGGCCTCGCCGTCGTCCCGCTGCTCGCCGGCTACGACCCCGCGGCTGACGAGGGCGGGCGCGGCCGCATCTTCGGCTTCGACGTCGCCGGCGGCCGCTACGAGAAGTTCGGCTTCCACGCCGAGGGCTCCGGCTCGCCGTACGCCCGGGGCGCGTTGAAGAAACTGTTCCGCCCGGGCATGTCCCGGCGCGAGGCGGCCCTGGCCGCGCTCCAGGCGCTGTACGACGCGGCCGACGACGACTCCGCGACCGGCGGCCCGGACATCACCCGCCGCATCTACCCCGTCGTGTCCGTCATCACCGAGGACGGATTCGAGCGGCTGCCGGAGGCGGAGACGGAGGAGCTCAGTCGCGAGATGGTCGAGCAGCGCCGCAGCCGGCCGGACGGACCGAACGCCGCGATGTGACACCCCGCCGCGGGGAGCGTGTGACACCCCACCGTGGGGCGCCCGGTTCCGCGGAGTTTTCGGTTCCATGGACAAGACCTGTCGCGGGCTTTACTGCATACGTGTTGCAGGTACCAGAGGATGGCGCGAGGCTGTTTCCCGCAGCCGTCCGTCCGACAGAAAGACCTCCCCCCGATGACGGCCGCCCCTGAGTCCACTCCGCCCCTCCCCGCCACGGCTTCCGCCCAGCGCACGGCCCGGCACCGCGTCCGCACCTCCATGACGCGTCAGGAGTGGACCAGGGTCGGGGGGATGGCCGCGGTCATCGTGGCCCTGCACGTGATCGGCTGGTTCACCCTCGTCGCGATCGTCGCCCCCGAGCACCGCAGCATCGGCACACAGACCTTCGGCGTCGGCATCGGCGTCACCGCGTACACGCTCGGCATGCGGCACGCCTTCGACGCCGACCACATCGCCGCCATCGACAACACCACCCGCAAGCTGATGGGCGAGGGGCAGCGCCCGCTGTCGGTCGGCTTCTGGTTCTCCCTCGGCCACTCCAGCGTCGTCTTCGTCCTGGCCTTCCTGCTCACCCTCGGCGTGAAGACCCTGGCCGGACCGGTGCGCGACGACGGCTCCGCGCTGCACGACGTCACCGGCTTGATCGGCACGACCGTCTCCGGGACGTTCCTCTACCTCATCGCGGCCGTCAACCTCGTCGTCCTCGGCGGCATCTGGAAGGTGTTCCGCGGCATGCGCTCGGGCCACTACGACGAGGCCGCCCTGGAGGAGCAGCTGAACAACCGCGGCTTCATGAACCGCCTCCTGGGCCGTGTCATGAAGTCGGTCTCCAAACCCGGGCAGATGTACCCGCTGGGCGTCCTCTTCGGCCTCGGCTTCGACACCGCCACCGAGATCGCCTTGCTCGTCCTGGCCGGCTCCGGCGCCGCCTCCGGCCTGCCCTGGTACGCGATCCTGTGCCTGCCCGTCCTGTTCGCCGCCGGGATGTGCCTCCTCGACACCATCGACGGCTCGTTCATGAACTTCGCCTACGGCTGGGCCTTCTCCAAGCCGGTCCGCAAGGTCTACTACAACCTCACGATCACCGGCCTGTCCGTCGCCGTGGCCCTGCTCATCGGGACCGTCGAACTCCTCGGCCTGCTCGTGGAGCGGCTCGGCCTGCACGGCCCCTTCTGGGACTGGATCGCAGGCCTCGACCTCAACGTCCTCGGTTACGTCGTCGTAGCGCTCTTCGTCGCCACCTGGGTGGTGGCGCTGCTGGTGTGGAGGTTCGCGCGCATCGAGGAGAAGTGGACGGGGGACCTGGCCCGGCCGGGAGGCGGTGTCAGTCCATGACGGCGACGGTGTACCCGAACGCGAGGGCCACCGCCAGGAGGGCGACGGCCACCGCACAGCCGAGCACCCCCGTCATCGCGGCGATCGCGATCCAGCCGGCCCGTGCCACGCGCTCGGACCGCCGGACCACGTCGTCGTCCTCGTACAGGCCCTCATCGGTCATGACGCCCTCCCGGACGGCGAACCTACCGCAGGGTGATGCGTCCGCCGAGGTTAGAGACCGCGTAACGGGAAACGCGGAACGGGCACGTGAGACGAACGAGTCGACGCAGCGCGACAGGGAGGCAGAAGTGATGGGCACGGAACCGATGCGCCCCGAACCGATGGCGGACGACGCGTACCAGCCCACCGGGAGCAACGAGGAGCAGGAGGACGCCGCGCCGCTGGACCTCCAGGACGCCGTCGACGAACGGACCTACGACGACACCCTCGACGAGGGCTACTCCCCGCCGGAGAAGCCGCTCGGCGTCACCAAGCGCGGCACCACCGCCGCCGAGCAGCACGACGGCGAGACCCTCGACGAACGCCTCTCCCAGGAGGTCCCCGACGTGTCCGCCGAACCCGCCGGGGACGGCTTGGGCGACAGCCCCGACAGCGACGGCGAACCGGTCGACCCGGAAGCGGGCACCGACCGTGCGGGCCGCCTGGTCGCCCCGGACGAGGGCGCCCACCCCGACACGACGAAGGAGACCGTCGCGACGGACGTCGGCATCGACGGGGGCGCGGCCGGTGCGGAGGAGGCGGCGGTACACGTGGTGGAGGACGACAGCGACCTGCCGGAGGACGACGACAGGGCGTGACCCGCAGGGCGTCACGCGTCATGGAGAACCGTGTGACGCGCGACGCCCTGCGGGGAAGGGCTACGGCAGCAGCTTCTCCAGCGCGGCCGGGCCCTCCGCTGCCAGCTTGCGCTTGGCCCATTCCAGGTTGCGCGGGGTGATGTCCTTGCCCGAGGCGAGGACGAGGTCCTCCGGCGACACGTCGGTGCCGGTGCGGGCGTGGAGCAGGCGGTCCGGGGTGGCACTGTCCTCGGGCGGCCGGGACGCGTGGGGCTGTGACGTCGACATGTTCTCTGCTCCCTAGGGTCCGGATCGCTGGTGCGGCCCCGGTGCGGAAAATCGGGTCCGATATCACCATTCAACGCGGGAGCCCAGCGTGCATCCGGAGAGCCCCGGCCGCTGCGCTGGTCCCCCACCGACAGCTCGCCGGATGCCCTGCCGAGACCCTCACCGGAAGCTCACCCGAATCCGACTGGAAGCCCCCGGAAGCCGACCGGAAGCTGGCCTGGTGGCGGCCGGAAGGCTCGCCGGTCCTGGCCGGAAGTCGGACGTGGCTTGTGCGCGGGGAGCGCCTGTCTCCGTGTCCGCGGTCAACGCCAAGGTCTGCGGCAACTCGATCAACCTGGTCGGCCTGCTGAACCCGGTGGTCGGCAACGCGTGCACGATCAAGGACTGACGCACGGTCGTACGGCTCCGCCGGCGGGGGGCCCCCCCCCCCCCCCGGGCCCCCCCCCCCCCCCGCCCGGGGGCCCCCCCCCCCGCCGGGGGGGGCGGCCCACCCGCCGGTGGTGGGGATAACAAACC
>NZ_JBITJK010000003.1:0-152991 GCF_044459945.1 Streptomyces sp. NPDC050164 | reverse complement strand
CGCCGGGGGGCGGGGCGCGCCCGGGGGGGGGGGGCCCCCGCCCCCCCGCCCCCCCCCCCCGGGGGGGGGCCCCCCCCCGGGGGGGGCCCCCCCCCCCCCCCCCCCCCCCCCCCCCCGGCCGCCGTCAGGGCGGCCCGCCCCGCGGACGGGGCGCGAGCACGAGCATCGTGACGTCGTCCCGGACGTCCGGGCAGTACCGGACCAGGTCGGTCCACACCCGCTCGGCCAGCGCGGCCGGGTCCTCGTCGGCGAGGCCCGGCAGCCGCTCGGCCAGGGGATAGAAGGCCCCGCCGGCGTCCCTGGCCTCGGTGACACCGTCGGACGCGAGGAACAACCGGTCACCCGCCCGCAGCCGCACCGAGACGACCCTCGGCGGAGTGACCTCGGCGAGTCCCAGCCCCAGCGGCGTGCACGGCTCGACGTCCAGCTCGACGGCCAGCCCGTCCCGCAGCAACAGTGGCCCGGCCTGCCCGCACGCCACGATCCGCACCACACGCGCGTCGGCGGAGAAGTCCAGCAGCACCGCCGTCGCGAACAACTCGGAATGCGGCTCGCCCGCGGAGTCCACCGCCAGCCTCCGGTCGAGCCGGGCCGCCACCGCCTCCGGATCCGGCTGGTCCAGCACCGCCTCCCGGAACGCCCCCAGCAGCGACGCGACCGTGGCGACCGCCGACAGCCCGTGCCCCTGCACATCACCCATGACCGCCCGTACGCCGTAGGGGCCCGCGCGTACGTCGAAGAAGTCGCCCCCGACCAGCGTCCCGCTCTGCGCGGCCCGGTACAGCCCCGCGCACCGCACCGGCCCGACCCGCTCCGGCAGCGGCGGCACCACGGCCCGCTGCGCGACCTCGGCGACGGACCGCTCGGTGACCAGCTGCGCGTCACGCCTGCTGCGCACGAACGACAGCAGCACGCTCAGCGCCGCCACGAAGCAGACGGTCAGCAGATCGGTGCTGCCGGGGTTGTCCAGACGGAAGACGGGCACCGTCAGCACGACCACCGCCAGCGCGCCGAGCACCGCCGTCACGACCGGCCCGTGCGCCAGCACGGCCAGCGGCGGGATCGCACCCAGCAGGAAGCCGATGTCCAGCGGCTCCGGACTGATCAGCTCCGCCGTGCACACGCCCGCCAGCAGCACGGACGGCAGCACCCGCGCCCAGACCGGCGGCGGTGCGCCGCGCAGCCAGCCCCGCCGGTCCAGATCCCGGTCCAGCTCCCGGTCCAGATCCCGGTCCCTGCCCCGACGCGGCAGCCGGGCGCGCGCACTGCTCACACCACCACGCTGCTACGCCCCACCCGGCGCCGCACTCCGGGACCGCGCCGCCACGGACGGCCGCAGGCGGCGGCCGGAAGGGGCGCGCAGCCCCGTCGGCGCCGTGTCCTGGATGTACGAGGCGAAGTCGGCCACGTCGTCGAAGGCGAAGCCGTACGCCCTGCCGTCCTGTGTGGCCGCGTGCATGGCCTTGGCGTAACGCGGCATCGGTCGTCGGCCGGGCGGCGGAGCCCCAGTGCCGAGCGGTTGCCGGCCGGCACAGTCGTGCAGCACCAACCACGGGGTGCCGCATGGATCCGGCCCGACATGTAGGGCAGGGACAGCCGCGTCTCGCCGCCGCCGACCAGGGCGATCGCGTAGTCGGTGAAGCCGTCGGGCCCGTTGTCCGACGGGGCCACCGGGGCCTGTGTGCCCTCGGGCGTGAGACGTACCTGCCGGTCGTCCGCGTTGGCCGCGACGTAGACGTGGACGCTGGCGTTGCCGAAGGATCCGCTGTTGTTGACAAGCGTGAGGGGGAGGGGAATCGCCGCTTTCGGCGCGGCCTTTCGCCTCTTGCAGGGCCACTTGAGCCGCGTCAGAAAAGCGATGGACGGTCCGTCGGCGATCCCGTAGCGTGTCGGCGTCACGCCCCGAGACCCGTGGAAGGAGGGCAGAGCCGTGCAGTTCACACACATTCAGCGCTCCCTGCCCCTCGTCCCGGCGTGCCTCGACTGACCTCACCGGGAGCGCTCTTCGCGGCACGCATCCCGGAGGAATTCCGTGACCGATGTGGTCATCCGCGCGCTCGACGCGAGCGACGCCGATCTCTTCGACGCCCTGCCCGATCCGCTGGGCGCCCGTGAGGGCCACCGGCTGACCCGGCACCGCCCCGACTGGAAGCGGGTGGCCCTGCGCGACGGCCGGGTCGTGGCCCGCGGCGCCTGGTGGGGCGGCCCCGACGACACCGAGCCCGTCAACCTCAACTGGTTCGACGTGGCGGAAGGCGAGGAGGAAGCGGGCGCCGCCCTCCTGCGCTCCGCCCCCTGGCGGGTGGAACTGGAACTGAACCTGCCCGCTGACTGGCGCGACGACCCCGCCCTGCGCACCGCGGCCGAGACCTGCTTCACCGCCGCGCGGAAGGCCGGCTACGACCTCCTGGTGGAACGCCTGTTGTACCGGTGGACCCCGGACCACGGTCTGCCCGAGCGGCCCGGGCGCCTTGTGTTCCGCGCCGAACCGGACGACGCCGTGTTCTTCGACGCGCTGCGCCGCATCCACTCCGTCACGCTGGACGCCCATGCGCTGAAGGCCATCGAGCAGGGCGGACTCGACCAGGCGGCCCAGGAGGAACTCGACTTCTTCCACTGGTGCCCCTCGCCCCGCGAGTGGTGGCAGGTCGCGTACACACCGCAGGGCGAACCGGTCGGCATCCACATCCCGGCCCGCAATCCGACGGGCCCGTGCATCGGCTTCATCGGGGTCCTGCCCGACCAGCGCGGCCACGGCTACGCCTACGACCTCCTGGCCGAGTGCACGCACTTCCTGGCCGGTCAGGGCGCGGACTTCATCGCCGCCGCCACGGACCAGGGCAACTTCCCCATGGCCGCGAACTTCACGAAGGCCGGTTTCCCGGTGGTGAAGGAACGGCTCAACTTCGACCCGCCGCAGGACGGCCGTACGGCCTGACGCGACCAGCCGCTGTCAGTGCCGGGTGGCAAGCTGGCGGACAGTGATCCAACCGGGGCGACGGAGGCGGGCGTGGGATTCAAGGGCCAGGTGTGGCAGGTGCACAGTGCCGGGCAGGAAGCCGACGGAGCGGTCGGGGAGATCCTGATCGAGGCGGCCGACTTCCCCTGGCTCTCCGGCCGCTTCACCCCCGGCCCGGCCTTCGACTCCGTCCGCGACCTGTTCGCACAGGAACTCGCCCTGGCCAGACAGGACCACGACCGGCTCTGGGAGGCATGGGAGCGCGTCTACGCCGAGATCATCCGACGCGTCTCCCTCTCCTCCCCGGACGGCCCGGTCCCCGCGTTCCTGCTGCATATCGAGGGCGACGAGGCCTGGTTCCGCTGGAGTGACGAGCCCGACGAGGACTTTGCGGACACCCCCTAGCGCGCGCCGCCGTTCAGCAGGTCCTGGGCCGCTGTGAGGATCTCGGTGACCCGGAGGCCGAACGCCGCGTCGCAAGCGTGCGGGCGGCCGGTCCGGGCGGCGGCGAGCAGGGCGTCCGCGGCCCGCTTGAGGGCGGGGACCGCTCCGTCGGAGCTGTCCGGCAGCACCGCGACCCCGGCCTCCCCTCGGAGCTCGACGGCGGCACCCGACGCGGCGGGCGGTGCCGTCAGGCTCAGGGTGAGGGTGCTCGACGCACCGCCGGTGTGGTCGAGGACGACATGGGCCGTGTCCCCGGGGCCGTACGCGGCCGCTGTCACGCGTCGCACGTCGCCGAGCACCGGCAGCAGCACGGACAGGGCGTGCGGGCCGACGTCCCACAGGGCGCCCTTTTCCCGCCGCCATGGCGTCGCGAAGGGGCTCTCGCTGGTGAACACCGCCCCGAGCCACTGCGCACGCCCCGTGAACCAGCCCGGCACCGCCGCCTGCTCGGTGATCCACGCCTGCGGCCCGGGCTGGAAGCGGGCCGTGAAGAACACGACCGAGGCGACCCCGGCCTCCTCGGCGGCCTCGACCACGGCCCGTCCCTGCTCCACCGTCGGCGCCAGGGGCTTGTCGAGCAGCAGATGACACCCGGCCCGCGCCGCCCGTGCGGCGAGCCCGGCCTGCACGTCCGGAGGCAGTGCCACGGCGACCGCGTCCACGTCGGCGAACAGCTCGTCGACGTCGTCGTACGCCCGGACACCGTGCCGCTCGGCCAGCTCCTTCGCCGCCTCGGGACGGCGTCCCCACACACCGGCGAAGTCGAGCTCGTCGTGCCCGCTCAGTGCGGGTGCGTGGGCTATCTGCGCCCACGGGCCGGTGCCGAGCAGTCCTATGCGCATGCCGTCGCCTCTCCACGGTGCCCTGAACAGCCGACGGCCGTGCCCCGGCCGCCCGCTCGCCGAAGAGCGTGTCATACGGAACCGGCCGTGGGGAGTCCAGGCAGGGGACTTGGGGGGGTCCGCTGCTGGGAGACGGGAAAACGCCTTCGTTGCCGGGGTCAGCCGGACTCGGGCCGACTTTCGGGCTGCTTCGCCGCCGCCGCATCGGCAGTCGGCACGAAGTCGGCCTTACCGCCGCCGCTTGCGGTCGCGGTGCGCGGAGACGTGGACCCGTGTGGCGCACAGGCGGGAGCAGTATGCGCGGCGGCCGTTGCGGGACACGTCGACGAAGACGGCACGGCAGCCCGGTGCCGAGCACTGCCCGAGACGGCAGGGGTCCGTCTCGGTGAGTACCAGGGCGAGCCCGGCCGCGGTGGCGGCCCGCACGCGCGTGACGACGTCGGCGTTCTCGTCGGCGTAGTGCAGGTGCGGCGGCTGGCCGTCGTGTGTGGACACGTACGGGCGGGCCGCCGCATCGGTCAGCAGCCGGTTGACGGCACCGACCTGTTCCGGCTTGGTGGGGGCCGCGAACGCCTCCCACAGGCGCAGGCGCCAGGCCAGCAGCAGCTGGAGCTGCCGGCCGGTCAGCCGGGGACGCGCCACCCGGTGCTCGGCCAGCAACGTCTCGACCGTGTGGGTGTCGCACCCGTCGTCGAGGTTGGCCAGGGCCGCCGCCAGCAGGGCCGCGTTGCCGCCGTAAGTGTTGAAATGCATTTACTCATTGCATCACGCTCTCGGCATGACCGCATGCCTCTTCCTCACCTTGTCGAAGCACCCGACCTCCCTGGGCTGGGTGCGCTACCAGCACTGCGCCTGCGGACGCCTGCGTGTGCTGCTGGCCGGGGACGTCCTCAAGGACGGGCCTGCGCCACCACGCGGGCCGTCACCTGAAGCGCCGGTGACGGCGGCCGGACGGGCAGCCGGTGGCGGTGAGCCGGCGTGCTAGGGCTCAGCTGGGCCCAGTTGGGCTCCTTCGTCGCGCTGTGCCTGGTCCTCGCGGCAACCCCGGGAGCCAATCTCACGGTCGTGCTCGGCTGCGCGCGACAGGGCGGTCAGCGTGCCGCGGTCGCCGCCACGGTCGGTTTGACGCTCGGCAAGGTCTTCTGGGCGGCAGGCTCCGTGCTCGGGCTCGCCACGCTGCTGGCGACCTCGCGCGTGGCGTACGACACACTCCGCCTGGCGGGCGCGGCGTACCTGATCTGGCTGGGCGTGCAGGCCCTGCGCTCGGCCCGGCGCCGGCCTGCGGTCCAGCGGCCCGAGGGTCTCGCGCCCGGGCTGTCCGCGTACGGCGGGTTCCGCCGCGGTCTGGTCGGCGACCTGCTCAACCCCAAAGTGGGGATCTTCTACACCACCGTGTTCCCCCAGTTCATCGGGCCGGACGATGCGGTCGTCCCGGCGGCCGCCGCGCTGCTCGCCGCTCACACCGCGGTGCTCATGACGTGGTATCCGGGGATGAGTCATCTACTCACCCGGGTGGGCCGCCGGCTCGCGAGACTCTCGGCGGTGCTCGACGGGGTCATGGGTTCCGCACTCATCGGACTCGGCATCCGACTGGCCGTCGTTCCACTCTGAACTCCTCGGAGGGCAGCAGCGTGGCACCAGCCGACGACGTATCAGTTGTGGGACGGCTTTCCCCGGACAGCGGCCCTCAACAAGAAAGGCGAGGAGTCCTCTCCTCGCCACTCTCAAGCTATAACACGCAGGGGGCCTTGCGGCAAGGCCCCCTGCGTGCCGCAGACTGTCCGGCCTGAGCCCAGGACCTGCGGAAACGGGAGCATGACGTGACCCCCCTGACCACCAGCGCGTTCGATCTTCCCGACCGCCTCTCGCACAAGGACGACCCGGCGTTGATCGCCGGAGACGAGCGGCACTTCGCTGCCGTCGCCGCGTGTCTCGAACTGTCGATCGCCGAGCTGTCCGACCGCCTCGACGCCGAGCGCAGGGCGCCCGGCGGGAAGGGGCGGCAGGCGATGGACCGGGACGCCGAGATCCACCGGCTGACCGCCCGTCTGCGGGCACTGCGGCGCTTCGGCCTGGACCTGTGCCTCGGGCACATGGTCGGCGCGGACGACGCCGAGCTCGTCTACGTGGGACGACTCGGACTCACCGACAGCGAGGGGCGCCGGCTGCTGGTCGACTGGCGTTCCCCCGCGGCCGAGCCGTTCTTCGGAGCCACCCACGCCAACCCGATGGGCCTGGCCAGCCGCCGCCGCTACCGCTGGACCGGCGGCCGGATCAGCGACTACTGGGACGAGGTGTTCACCGCGGACGGAGTCGTCGGGCACGCCGCGCTCGACGACCAGTCCGCCTTCATCGCCAGTCTGGGCAGCAACCGCTCACCCCGGATGCGGGACGTGCTCGGCACCATCCAGGCCGACCAGGACGCCATCATCCGCGCGGGTTCCCGAGGCGCCCTCGTCGTCGACGGCGGTCCGGGCACGGGCAAGACGGTCGTCGCCCTGCACCGCTCCGCCTACCTCCTGTACTCCGACCCCCGGCTCGGCCACCGCCGGGGCGGCGTGCTGTTCGTCGGCCCGCACCGGCCCTACCTCTCCTACGTCGCCGACGTCCTGCCCAGCCTCGGCGAGGAGGGCGTGCAGACCTGCATCCTGCGGGACCTCGTCCCCGAGGGAGCCGAAGCGGCGGTCGAGAGCGACCCGGACGTCGCGCGCCTGAAGTCGTCCGCGGACATGGTGAAGGCCATCGAGAAGGCCGTCACGTTCTACGAGGAGCCGCCCACCGAGGGGATGACGGTCACCACTCACTGGTCCGACATCCGCCTCAGCGCCGGCGACTGGGCCGTGGCGTTCGAAGCGGCGGAGCCCGGCACCCCGCACAACGACGCGCGCGGCCAGGTCTGGGAGGAACTGCTCACGATCCTGCAGGACAAGCACGAAGGCGACACGTCGGCCGCCCTGCTCCGCAAGTCGCTGTCGCAGAACAGGGAACTGCTCACGGCCTTCAACCGCGCCTGGCCGCTGATCGAGGCGCCCGACCTCGTCGGCGATCTGTGGTCGGTACCGGCCTACCTGCGGATGTGCGCTCCCTGGCTCAGCCGCGAAGAGGTACGCAAGCTGCAGCGCGAGGATCCCCACGCCTGGACGGTGTCCGACCTGCCGCTGCTGGACGCGGCCCGGCAGCGGCTCGGCGACCCGGCGGCGGCACAGCGGGGGCGCCGGCACGCCGCCGCCGTCGCCACCGAACGCGAACGCATGGGCAGGGTCATCGACGACCTGCTGGCGGCCCACAGCCATGACGACGGCGAAGGCGTGCTGGTCATGCTGCACGGACAGGACATGCGGAACTCCCTGGTCGACGAGAGCGCCCTGCCCACCGCCGACCCGGACCGGCTCGCCGGCCCGTTCGCGCACATCGTCGTGGACGAGGCCCAGGAACTGACCGACGCGGAGTGGCAGATGCTGCTGCTGCGCTGCCCGTCCCGCAGCTTCACCATCGTCGGGGACCGCGCCCAGGCCCGGCACGGGTTCACGCAGTCGTGGCGGGAACGGCTGGAGCGCGTCGGGCTCGGCCGGATCGACCTGGCCTCGCTGAGCGTCAACTACCGGACGCCGGAGGAGATCATGGCGGAGGCCGAGCCGGTCATCCGGGCCGCCCTGCCGGACGCCAACGTGCCGACCTCCATCCGCAGCGGCGGCGTCCCCGTCGTGCACGGGTCCACTGCGGAGCTGCACTCGGTCCTCGACACCTGGCTCGACGCCCATCCGGACGGGATCGCCTGTGTGATCGGCGATTCCGCGTTCCGGCCGGCTTCGCCCCGGGTCCGTTCGCTGACCCCGGAGCTGTCGAAGGGGCTCGAGTTCGATCTGGTCGTCCTCGTCGACCCGCAGGACTTCGGCACGGGCATCGAAGGAGCGGTCGACCACTATGTCGCGATGACCCGGGCGACTCAGCAGCTCGTCATCCTCACGAGCTCCTGACGGGACTTTGCCGGGGCCCGCAGCGCGGGCCCCGGGGCAGCAGTCCTACGCGGCGAGCTCCTTGCGGATGCGGTCCAGCATGAACGCCGACGACTCCCGGGCCCGCTCCTCCCAGGCGAAGACACAGGACGTGGCGACACCGTCGAAGCCCAGCTCGCGCAGCGTGCCGAAGAAGGCGTCCCAGTCGACCTCGCCCTGGCCGATGTCGAGGTGCTGGTGGATCCGGGCCGGCGTGCCCGGCGGGTTGAGGATGTAGCGCAGGCCGGACGAACCCTTGTGGTTGAAGGAGTCCGCGATGTGCACGTGCTGGAGCTTGTCACCGGCGTAGCGCATCATCGCCGCGATGTCGGCGCCGATCTCCGAGGTCCCGGAGAGATGGAAGGAGTGCGGGGCGCAGTACAGGTAGTTCACCCACGGCTTGTTGATCGCACGGACGAGATCGACGGCGGGCGTGTTCTCCTCGCAGAAGTCGTCCGGGTGCGCCTCCAGGTTCAGAGCGATGCCTTCGCGCTCGAACACCGGCAGCAGTTCCTCCAGCGAGCGCCAGAAGGCGGCCTCGCTCTCGGCGGCGCGCTCGGGGCGGCCGTTGAACTCCGAGTTCATCAGCGGGCATCCGAGCTCGACGGTGATCTCGATCATCCGCTTCCAGTAGCGGACGGCGGCCTGCCGCTCGGTCTCGTCCGGCGAGGACCACTTGTACAGCGGCAGCACCGAGGACAGCCGCACACCGTGCCGGCGCAGCGACTGCTTCAGCTCCGCCACCCGCGCGTCGTCCGCACGCGGGTGCAGGAAGAACGGCATGAAGTCGGCGCGCGGCGACAACTCGATGTACTCGTAGCCGAGTTCGGCGACCGTGCGCACCATGTCGTCGATCGGCAGGGCGCGGAACATGTAGGGGTCGAGGGCGATCTTCACGCGGTCCCTCCGTAGAACGCGGGGCGGGGCTTCATGTCGACGGTGACGCTCTCGCCGCCGGTCTCCAGGGACCGGACGGCGGCGTCGGTGATGACGGTGGCGGCGTAACCGTCCCAGGCGGACGGGCCGGTGGGCTCGGTGCCGGCGGCCACGCCTGCGACCCACTCGCGGAACTCGGTGTCGAAGGCCTGCGCGAACCGGTCCTTCCAGTCCTGGAGCACACCTGTGCCGTGCCGGGCGGCGGTGCGGATGCCGACGGCCGCCGGGTCGGGCAGCCGGACCAGGCCGTCCTCGCCGACGACCTCGCACTGGATGTCGTAGCCGTACTGGCAGTTGACGAAGACCTCCAGGTCGATCCGGACGCCCTCGGCGGTCTCGAAGACCATGATCTGCGGGTCTTTCAGATGCGCGAACCGCTTGCTCGTGGCGCGCGGGGTGACCACCTGGGCGCAGACGATCTCGTCGTCGAGCAGCCAGCGCAGCACGTCGATCTCGTGGACGGCCGTGTCCTGGGCGGCCATGGCGGAGTGGTACGACTCCGGCACGGTCGGGTTGCGGTGGGCGCAGTGCACGATCAGCGGGGCCCCGAGCGAGCCGGTCGACAGGACCTCCTTCATCTGGCGATAGCCGGCGTCGAAGCGGCGCATGAAGCCGACCTGGACCAGGCGGCGGCCGTGCGCCCGCTCGGCCTCGACGATCCGCAGACAGTCCTCGGCGGTCGTGGCCAGGGGCTTCTCGCAGAACACCGGCTTGCCGGCCGCGATCGCGCCCAGGACGTGCTCGGCGTGGGTGGGCCCCCAGGAGGTGACGAGGACGGCGTCCACGTCCGGGGAGGCGATCAGATCCGCGCCGGTGGGCTGCGCGGTGGCACCGGCCCGGGCCGCCACCTCGGCGGCGCGGTCGGTGTCGATGTCGGTCACGGCCGTGACGGCGGCCCTGGTGACGACCTCGGTGAGCCGCCGGATGTGGTCCTGGCCGATCATTCCGGCGCCGATGACGCCTACACGTACGGTCATGGTGAACTCCTTGGAGAAGAAACAGGAGAAGCTCAGGGGGAAGGTCAGGAGAAACGCGTCCGGAGCTCGGCTTCGAGGGATTCGAGGGTGCGGCCCTTGGTCTCGGGGACGTAGAGCTTGACGAACGTGAGGGACAGCACGCCCGCCACCACGAACAGGAAGAAGGTGTTGGAGATCCCGATCCCGGAGACCAGGGACGGGAAGACCAGCCCGATCACGAAGTTGGTCAGCCACAGCACCACGGCCGCGATCCCCATGCCGAAGCCGCGCATCCGCATCGGGAAGATCTCCGACAGCATCAGCCAGGTCACCGGCGAGATCGCGCCCTGCTGGAAGGCGAGGAACGTGACCGTCATGGCGAGCACCGCGAAGGCCCGCGCGTCTCCCGAGGGCAGCACCAGGGAGAAGACACCGATCAGCAACAGGGCGACGATCGTACCGGCCTGACCGGTCATCAGCATCGGGCGACGCGGTACCCGGCCCAGCAGCCAGATGCCGACGAAGGTGGCCAGCACCGAGATCACACCGTTGGCGATGTTCGCCGTCAGCGCGCTGTCGGCGGCGAAACCGGCGTCGGTGAGGATCTGCGTGCCGTAGTACATGATCGTGTTGACGCCGGTGATCTGCTGCACGATCGCGATGCCGAACCCGACGAACATCAGCTTGCGCACCCACGGCGTGCTCCTCATGTCCTGCCAGCCGCCGAGCTTCGCCTGCTCGTCCTTGACGGCGAGCGCGGACACCTCCTTCAGCTCGGCCTCGGCCCGGGCCTGCGAGCGCACCTGCTTGAGGACTTCGAGGGCCTCCCCGAAGCGGCTCTGGGAGGCCAGCCAGCGCGGGCTCTCCGGCATCACCAGCATGCCGAACCAGAGCACCACCGCCGGCAGCGTGGCGATGACCAGCATCCAGCGCCACACGCCACCGGACTCGCCGCCGACCTGGGCGATGATGGCGTTGGACGTGAAGGCCAGCAGCTGACCGCTGACGATCATCAGCTCGTTACGGGTGACGAGAGCGCCGCGCCGCTCGGCGGGCGAGACCTCCGCGAGATACACCGGCACGGTCACCGACGCGCCGCCGACCGCGAGACCGAGCACGAACCGCGCCACGATCATCACCTCGGTCGTGGGGGCGAGCGTGCAGCCGAGCGCGCCGACGAAGAACAGCACGGCCAGCAGCAGGATGTTGCGCCGCCTGCCGCGCGCGTCCGACAACCGGCCGCCGGTCACCGCGCCCAGCGCGGCACCCAGCAGCAGTGAGCTGGTGACCATGCCCTCGGTGACCGGGGTCAGGCCGAGGTCGTCGGTCATGTAGGGCAGGGCGCCGTTGATGACGCCGGTGTCGTAGCCGAAGAGCAGACCACCGAACGTGGCGATGATCGTGATCAGCCGAAGCCGCCGCCTGACCGCCGCAGGGGCGTCGTCCGCGACGGCGGTGGCGGGGGTTGGGATGGGGGCCGGTGTCGTGTCGTCCCTGACGTCCATGGCCGCTCCTTACCTGTCGATGTTCGGGCGCCGGGTACCCGACAGTCCGCAGCCGGCCAGGTGTTCACGGGTGCTGACCGCGATGGGCAGCGGCACCTCGGGAGCGCACGGGTACAGGTCCTGCTCGACGATCACGAACAACTCGGCGTCGAGCTTGGCGAGTTCGCCCACCACATCGGCCGGGTTCGGTACCCCGGCGGGCGGCGACACGCACACCCCGCGCTTCACGGCCTCACCGAAGGACAGGTCCTCGGCCGCGACCTGCGCCAGGATCTCCGGGTCCATCTGCTTGATGTGCACGTAGCCGACCCGCTCACCGAAGCGGCGGATCAGATCGAGGTTGTCCCCACCGCCGTACGCGACGTGCCCCGTGTCCAGGCAGAGGTTCGTGTACCGGCTGTCGGACTCGTTCAGCAGCCGCTCGATCTCTCCTTGCGTCTGGATGTGGCTGTCGGCGTGCGGGTGGACGACCAGGCGCACGTCGTACTCCTCCAGCAGCAGCCTGCCCAGCCGGTCGGCGGCCCGGCCGAACCCGGCCCACCGCTCGGCGGTCAGCTCGGGCGACTCGGTGAAGGCACCCGTCTTCTCGTCCCGGTACATCGGCGGGATGAAGACGAGATGGTGCGCTCCCGCGGCGGCGGTCAGCGCGGCGACCTGCCGGACATGGGCGAGCATCTCGTCCCACGCCTCGGGCCGGTGCAGCGCGCCGAACGCGGTGCCGCCGGAGACCTTGAGCCCCCGGGCGTCCAGTTCGGCCTTCAGCCGCTGCGGGTCGGTGGGGAGATAGCCGTACGGGCCGAGTTCCAGCCACTGGTATCCGGCCTGGACGAGCTCGTCGAGGAAACGGGTGTACGACACCTGGTGCTCGTCCTCGGGGAACCAGACACCCCAGGAGTCGGGGGCGGAGCTGAGGCACAGGTTGCCGACGGTCGTACGCAGCGGGGCTGGCGCCGTTGCCATGGTGAGTGTCCTTCGGGAGAGGAAGGGGTGTACGTGGAACTGATGCGCTCTACTAGCGCGCTCTAGTTCGAGTACGATGACCCCTGTCCAAATGTCATGTCAATAGGTTGTTGCCGGGAGATTGCGGGGGCCGTGTACAGGCCCCGTGCGGGACGCCCCGTAAGGTGGTCGGCGTCGGAGGGCGGGTTCACACGTGGATGCATCGGGCAGGCAGCGGCCCACGATGGCGGACGTCGCCGAGAAGGCGGGCGTGTCCCGCGCGCTCGTCTCGATCATCTTCCGCAACCAGGCGGGGGCCAGCCGTGAGACGCGGGAACGGGTCCTGCGCGTGGCCGACGAGATCGGTTACCGGCCCGACAGCGCGGCCCGGCTGCTGGCCCGTGGCCGCAGCCGCACGCTCGGCGTGATGTTCACCGTGCACCAGACCTTCCACACGGACCTCATCACCGGCATCTACCCCGAGGCCGAACGGCTCGGTTACGACGTCCTGCTCTCCGGGTCCACCCCCGGCCGCAGCGAGGCCAAGGCGGTCGAGGCGCTGCTCAGCCACCGCTGCGAGGCGGTGATCCTGCTCGGGCCGGACGCCGAACCCGCCTACCTCGCCGAGCTCGGGCAGCGCACGGTCACCGTCTCGATCAGCCGCCGGGTGCCCCAGGCCCATGTCGACTTCGTGCACTCCGCCGAGGGCAAGGGCGTCCGGCAGGCCATGGATCACCTGGTGGAGCTGGGGCACCGCCGGATCGTGCACATCGACGGCGGACGCGGCCCCGGTTCGGCGGAGCGGCGGCGTGCCTACCGTGCCGCGATGCGCCGCCACGGACTTCAGGCGCACGCACGGGTCATCCCCGGCGAGCACACCGAGGAGTCCGGTGTCGAGACCGGCCGGCTGCTGCTGGCCGAACGGGACGGCGGACAGCCGCTGCCGACGGCGGTCCTCGCCGGCAACGACCGCTGCGCGATGGGGCTGCTGATGGCCCTGACCCGGGCGGGCGTCGAGGTCCCGCGCGACCTGTCCGTCGTCGGCTACGACGACAGTCACCTCTCCCACCTGATGCCACTCGGCCTGACCACCGTCCGCCAGGACGCGTTCCTCATGGCCGAGCACGCGGTCCGCTTCGCCGTCGAACGGCTGGAGAACAGGGAACTGCCGCCGAGGGAGGCGGTGCTGGACCCCAAACTGGTGGTGCGGGGAACGAGCGGGCCCGCCCCGGCGGAGGATGCCGGCTAGCGCGTCCCCTTCTTCGCGAACTCGGCGACACTGTCGACGTTGTCCTTCGTCACGAAGGCCGGCCCGGTGAGCACGGGAGCGGTGCCGCCGCCGCTGATGTTGCCGTTCGTCTTGTAGAGCCACAGCGCGTCGACGGCGAGGTAGCCCTGGAGGTAGGGCTGCTGGTCGACGGCGAACTGGATGTCGCCGCCTTGGATGGCGCCGACGAGGTCCTTGTTGAGGTCGAAGGTGGCGACCTTGGCCTTGCTGCCCGCGTCCTTGACCGACTGCACGGCGGTCATGGCGATCGGCGCGCCCAGCGTGACCACCTGGTCGATGCCGGATTCCTTCTGGAGCTTGGCCGTCAGTGTCGACTTCACGGAGGGCATGTCGGTGCCGTTGACGTACAGGTTCTCCGTCGTGCCCTTGAAGCCCTTCTTCAGGCCGGCGCAGCGCGCCTCCAGCGCGACCTGGCCCTGCTCCTGGATCACGCAGACGGCGTGCTTGGCGCCCTGCTGGTTGAGGCGCTCGCCGAAGGCCTGGCCGGCGATGTTCTCGTCCTGGCCGAAGTACTCGAGCATGCCGAGTTCCTGCCAGTTGTCCAGGCCGGAGTTGAAGCCGACGACGGGGATGCCGGCCGCCTTGGCCTTGGCCACGACCGCCTTCATCGCGTCCGGCTTGGCGGCGGTGAGCGCGATGCCGTCGACCTTCTGGTCGATGGCGTTCTGCACCAGGTTGGCCTGGTTTCCGGCGACGGGGTCGCTGGAGTAGACGAGCTTGATGTTGTCCTTCGCGGCGGCGGCCTGGGCGCCCTTGCGGATCAGGTCCCAGAAGGTGTCGCCGGGTGCCGCGTGGGTGACCATGGCGACGGTCATCCGCGGGGTGGTGGCCTTGCCCGCGGCGGCGTCGGTGCCGCCGGTCTCGGACTGCTTCCCGCCGGAGCCGCTGGAACATCCGGCGGCGAGCAGCGCGCCCACGAGGACGGCGGTGGTCAGGGCGGCGGATCTGTGGTGTCTGCGCATGTCGGGTGCACCTCGGTGTGCTGGGGGGAACGGGTCGTGCCCGGTCCGGGGAGGCAGCTGGAGCGCGTCACTAGCGCGCTCTAGTGGCAGGTACTATGCGGGCGCCTTCGGGTGATGTCAACAGCTTTGTCAGGACGTTCCAACAAACAGGACGTTCCGACAAAACAGGGCCGCCCGCACACACCGGCAGTGCGCGGTGTGTGCGGGCGGCCCCGCGGGGCGGACGGTCGCTGACCGTCCGGTCGGTCCCGCTCAGCTCTCCGGTCTGCTGATGTTGACCATCCACGGGACACCGAAGCGGTCCGTGCACATGCCGAACACGTCGCCCCACATCTGCTTCTCCAGCGGTACCGACACCGAGCCGCCCTCGGACAGCTTCTCCCAGTAGCCGGTCAGCTCGGCGTCGTCGTCACCGCTCAGGCTCACCGAGAAGGGCTGGCCTGGCGCGGACTCCATGCCCGGCGGGTTGTCGGCGCCCATCAGGGTGAAGCCGCTGGGGGTCTCCAGCATGCCGTGCATGATCTTGTCGGCGTTCGGGGCTTCCGCCTGGCCGAAGTCGCCGTAGGTGTTGAGGGCCAGGGTGCCGCCGAAGACCTCCTTGTAGAACTCCATCGCCTGCCGGGCGTCGCCGTTGAAGGACAGGTACGGGTTGAGACGCGCGACCATGAGAACCTCCGTGAAGGGGCCGAGGGTCAGGTGCGCGCAGCGTAACGCCGGGCACGGAGAACGGCTCGCCGAGCGGCGCCGTGCCGGGGGTGGCGCGGCGCCCCTCTGCGATCGGCGGCGCCGCCAACCGCGCTGTTAGCGTGGCCCCTTGAACAGCAGGGGAGGACAGCGTTCATGACAACGACCATCTTCCGCATCGGCGGGGACCTGGACGTACGCCGGCTCGGTTTCGGAGCCATGCATCTGCCGACCGAGCCCGGCCCCGCGCGGGAGAACGCCCTCGCGGTGGCCCGGCGGGCCGTGGAGCTGGGCGTCACAATGATCGACACGGCCCATATGTACGGCTGGGGAGCGAACGAGGAGCTCCTCGCCGATGCCTTGCACCCCTATCCGGAGGGGCTGCTGATCACCACCAAGGTCGGTGTCGCGCGCATCGAGGGAGAGTGGAGGCTCGACGGGCGGCCCGACACCCTGCGCGACCAGGTCGAGCAGGCCCTGCGCCGGCTGCGCGTCGAGCGCATCGAGCTGCTCCAGCTGCACCGCATCGACCCCGCGACACCGCTCGCCGACCAGCTCGGCACGCTGCGGGAGCTCCAGGCCGAGGGCCTGGTCGGCCGGATCGGGCTGTCTGAGGTCACCGTCGCCGAGCTGGCGCAGGCCCGGCAGATCGTCGACATCGTCAGCGTGCAGAACCGCTACAACCTGCTCGACCGTGAGCACGAGCCGGTGCTCGACGCCTGTGCGGCGGCCGGAATCGCCTTCCTGCCGTGGCGGCCCGTCGCCTGGGGGAAGGCGGGGGCCGAGGCGGAGATCGCGGCCGTGGCGGCCGACCTCGGTGCCACGCCCACACAGGTCGCGCTCGCCTGGCTCCTCCACCGCTCGCCGGTCGTCCTGCCGATTCCCGGCACGGCCCGCGTCGAGCACCTGGAGGAGAACCTCGCCGCGGCGGACCTCGATATGACGCCTGCCCACCGCGACCGCCTCGACCGGCTGGCCGGGGGAGTGGGGGCCGCATCGGGAGCGGAGTGAGACGGGGCCTCGCACGTAAGAGGGCCCCGCGGGAGGGAGCCCCGCTGGAGGGGGACCCACAGAAGGGGACCCCGCGAAAGCGGACCCACGGAAGGGGTCCCCACGAAGGCTCAGGCCTCGTCGGACGACCCGCTGTTCCAGTCGTACGGGCCCCCGCCGCGCCACTCGATCAGCTCGGTGTCGTCGACGGCCGTGTCGGTGGTCGGCAGGCCCTCGCGGTGCAGCAGGTCCAGCACGTCGAAGAGGCTGTAGGCGACGCCCATGCGCTCGCCGTGGATGGTCACCAGCCGTCCGCCGTCCGACGCGGGCGGCTGCACGACCACAGGGGGTTGACCGTCCATAGCCCCACCATGCTCCCGAAACCGCCGGTTCGCAGCTCGGCCGGGCCCATAAGGGGGCCTTGAGTGGGACTGGGACGAGCCGGTCCTGCCCTCGGCCCGCGCCTCCGGCGCCGGGGGCTCTGTGCGCCGGTGACAAGGCAGGCTCCGGAAACTGAGTTCTCCTCAGCACCCCCTGAGCACACTCCTGCCCCAGCCCTAGCGTCCGTGGCATGGACATGAATCGTAGGACCAGAGGGAAGTGGCGCGGTGCCGCACTGGCGGTGCTGCTGACCGCCGGGACGCTCACCGCCGCCGCTCCGGGTGCCCGGGCCGACGGCGCGCGGACCGAGACGCCGATCGTGTCGACGTCGCCGGTGACCGGGGTGACGGAGTCGGTGGTGCGGGTGAGGGCGCCGCTGCCGGAGTCGGCCGGGCCGCGTCCGGCCGCCTGCGACTGGCTGTCGTACCTGCGCTACCGCTCCGCCGACGGGCCGGCAGCCTCGGCCGACGCGGACCGGATCCTCGTCGCCCAGCCCGGCATCCTGGAAGGAGCCGGGGCGTTCGACAGCGTGGCCCGTAACACCGTGGCGCGAGCCGCCGAGCAGGGCCTGCACATCGAGTTCTGGGCGCTGGACCGGCGCTCCAACTGCCTGGAGGACCGCACCGGCATCGCCTCCGGCGACCAGCACACCGCCGTCGACTACTACTACCGCGGCAAGCAGGTCGACGGTCGGACCTTCGGCGGCTTCGCCGGCAACGAGAAGCTGGGCTGGATGGCGAAGCTCGGTATCGAGCAGACCGTACGGGACCAGTACGACCTGCTCACCGCCGAGTTGCCGGAGCAGACGCAGCGCAAGCGGAAGGTGCTGTGTGGCGGGCACTCGCTGGGCGGTGTGATCACCGGGTACTTCGCCACCGCCGACTTCGACGGCGACCGGGCCACCACGGCCGACGCCGGCTACAACCAGTGCGCCGGCTACTTCGCCCTCGACACGACCGTCTCCACCTCGCTGGCCGACCTCGGCGGCAGCCTGCCGGACGACACCAACCTGCCCGACATCGGCCTCGGTTACGGCGTGGTTCAGGCCGGGCTGGACAGCGGGGTGCTGCCGCGCTCGCTGTCCGCGCCGGTGCTGCTCAACCCCGAGACCATGACGCTGCTCGGCATCGCGGGAATGGGCGCCCTCAAGGCCCCGGACGCCGAGGCGGACCTGCCGCGCTACCTGCCCTCCAACCTCAACATCGAGGCCACCCACCGCGCCCTCTTCTCCAAGAACACCGCCGCCTTCCTCACCGGCAAGCCCGCCGTGAAGGACTTCCGGCTCACCAACGGGGCGGTGCTCGGGGCGCTGCTGGACGACAACTCCGTACCGCTGGCGTTCCTCCAGACCAGCGTCGGCTTCTTCGACGGCGGGCCGATCGCCGACAAGAGCTTCCCCGTGGCCAACGGCGGTGCGCAGCAGCCCGGGCTGTACGGCACCGCGTACAAGGCCATCCCGGACCGGCCGCGGGGACCGCTCTACACCTGGCGCAACTACGACCGCGTCGGCGACCCCGACGACCCCGGCTACCGCTCGGCCGACGGCACGCCGTTCACCGGCCCCGGCGAGGAGGTCACCGACATCCGGCAACTGGCCCGCAGCCTGGCCGAGCAGCCGCTGGACTTCACCGAGCAGTACTTCCCGACCAAGCTGGTGACGGACATCCAGATGGCCGGCTCGCCACAGGTCAAGAAGCTCGTCGTGCATTCCGGCGGGCTCAAGGCCAACCCGGTCCTCACCGTCCTCGCCGGCGAGGGCCTGCTGGCCGGCCGGGTCCCACCCGAGCTCCACCCCGTCATCGCCGACGGCTACCAGCACCTCGACGTACTGACCGCCGCGCCGACTCAGAACAACGGCCGACCCGAGCCGGTCTCCACCAGTCTCGCCGGTTTCGCGCAGTCACCGCGCTAATTCACCGCCTACACACGGCCGGGGCCCGGGAGGATTCCTCCCGGGCCCCTTGGTATGCCGCTGCGACTCGGCAGCCCCGCGGCTCGGACGCACGGTTGCGGTCGAACCGCTGCCCGGCACAGACTCGTGCTGCGGCCGAGTCCCGCTGCCCGGCTCATGGTCACTGCTCCGGCTCAGGTCCGCGCCGCATGAGAGCCGCGCCCGGGCCGAGATGCGTGCCGGGGTCGAGGCCCGTGCCGGGACGGAGTTCCGTGCCGGGACCAAGGCCCGCCGCCCGATTCAGATCCGCACCGTGGCCAAGTCCCGCTGCCCGGCTCAGGTCAGCGTCGCGGCCGAGGCCTGTGCCGGGGCCAAGCCCTGCCGTCTGGTTCAGGTCTGTGCCGGGGCTGAGGCCCGCCGCCCGGCTGAGGTCCGTGCCGGGGTCGAGTCCTGCTGTCCGGTTCAGGTCCCGTGCTGGGACTGTGCCCCGCTGTTCGGCTCAGGTCGGTGTCGCGGCCGGGGTCTGTGCCGGGGCCATGTCCTGCCGTCCGGTTCAGGTGCCGTGCTGGGACTGTGCCCCGCCGTTCGGCTCAGGTCCGCGTCGCGGCCGAGGTCCGTGCCGGGCCGAGTTCCGCCGTCCGGCTCAGGTCCCGTGCCGGGACCGTGTCCCGCTGCCCGGCTGGGTCCGCGCCGCGGCGCGATCCGCGCGGCAGCCAAGGCCCGTGTCGCAGCCATGGCCTGTGCCGGCACGGGCAAGTCCCGCCGTCCGTCGCAGATCCGCGTCGGGGCCAGGACCTGTGCTCGGACCAAGTTCCGCTGCCCGGCTGGGTCCGCGCCGCGGCGAGATTCGCGCGGCAGCCAAGGCCTGTGCCGCGTCCGAGGCTCGTGCCGCGGCACGGTTCCGTGCCGCGGCCAAGACCCGCGCCCGGGCCAAGACCCGCGCCCGGGCCAAGACCGCGGCCCCGGCGCGGGTCCTCGTCGCTACGGGTCGGATTCGGGTCAGAGCCTGCCCGCCGCGAACGTCGCCGCTGTGTCCGCGTCGTCGCGGTAGCTCAGGTGTGCACCGGTATCGCCGCCGCCCCTCTCGCAGACCGGGTCGCCCTTGGCGCAGATGTCCAGGGTGCGGCTCTGGTACGTGCCGGTGACGCTCTTGCCGATGGCGCGGATGGGGTTGCCGAACAGCAGCACCGCGGCGACCTTCGGCTCGACCGCCGCGGGCAGCGTGGCCACGATGGGACTGCCGACCACCGCGCCCGCGCTGCTGATGCCGATCGAGTTGTCGACGACGTTCGCGCCCTGCGAATAGCCGACGAGAACGAACCGCTGATTCGGGCAGGCGGCGGCCTGGCTCTTCACATGGTTCACCAGGTCCGTGTTGCCCCGCGCGGCAGACGTCGGGGAAAGGTTCGCGGGATAGTTCACGGCGTAGCTGGAGAGGCTTTTGCCCGCCGCCTTCTTCTGAAGGGCGGAATACACCGGGTCGCCGACGATGAAGCCGAGCGTGCCCGGCTCGAAGGTGCCGCGCGCCGAGACGACTTCGACGTCAGAGCAGGCCGCGGCCGCGGTGGTGGTTGTGGCCGTGGCCGAGGGAGCCGAGAGGGTGGCGAGACCGGCCCCGCCGGCCAGCGAGAGCGCGGCGAGACACAAACGGATACGCATGGGGGAATCCTCCGCGAGTGAGGCGCGTCGAGCGCCTGCGAAAAAGGACGGCCCGAACGTATTCGCTGTGTCTCCCGGAGTGTTATGGACAGGATTATGGAATCGCCGCGGTTTTTTGTCGCTGATTGAGTACGTCGCCGATTGCCCACGGGGAATCAGTTCGGCGGCGTACGCAGTGACTCCGCGCGCAACGCGAGAATGAGATCGAGGCGGGTTTCCGGATCGTGCAGGGCGTCGCCGAACAGCTTCTCCAGCTGCCGCAGGCGGTAGCGGACCGTCTGCGGGTGGATGTGCAGCCGCACGGCGACGTCCGGCACGTTGCTGCCGCTGAGCAGCCACGCCAGCAGTGTCTCGGCGAGCCGGTCGCGCTGCCCGGCCGAGACCGTGTCGAGGGGCGTGAGGACCCGCTCCTGGAGCCGTTCGAGCAGCGGCTCGTCGCCGTACAGCAGCAGGGTCGACAGATGGTCGGCGCACCGCACCACGCCCTGGCGGGGGAGGACCCCGCGTCCCATCAGCCCGAGCGCCCGCGTGGCGATGCGCAGTGACTGCGCGGCGTCGGTGACCGCGACCGTCGGGCCGATCGCGGCGGGCCGGCCGCGCAGCGCTAGCGTGAACGCCCGGCCGAAGTGACCGGAGCCGTCCGGGTCGGGCACCAGTATGCGCGGCGGCCGGGACTCCATGTCCACCAGCGCGCCCGCCGCGGCCAGCGGCCGGTCCTCCTCCCGCTGGTCCGGCGCCGCCGCGAGCGCCACGACGGCGACCGTCCGGGGCACCGGCCAGCGCGCGCTGTGCGCCAGGTCCTGCACGGCCTCCAGCGCCACCGGCCCGTCCTCCAGCAGCAGGTCCAGCAGTCGCCTGCGGCGCCGCTCCAGCTCGTCGGAACTGCGCAGCTGCGCCTCCGCGTAGCCGGCCGCGGCCGCCTGGGCGACCTCGTGCACGGTCCGGAAGGCGAGCTCGCCGAGCGCAGCGACGACCGTGGAGTCCAGGCCGAGTTCCTCCGCCGTTTGACCCATCAGCCGCCAGGCGTGCAGCCCCCCGACCCGCAGTGCGGACTGCAACGCGTCCAGGCTGCGGCCCTCCAGGGCCTCGCCGCGCCCGAGTTCGTAGTACGTCGCCGCGATGGCGCCCCCGTCGTCCCGGGGGGCGGCGATGTGGTCGACGAACAGGGTCAGCGCCTGCACCACCCCGGCCCGCAGGTTCCTGCCGTACGCCCCGTCGGCGGGCCGCGCGTACTCGGGGACCTGACGGCGGACCTCCTCCTCCACCTGGTCGGCGACGGCCGCGAGCTGGGCGCGCAGCAGCTCCGCCAGCTCGGGCGGCATCGGTGGCAAACCGGGACGGTGCGGCACGCCGTGCGGGGCGGGCACAGCCATCACGGGCACTCCTTTCGGCCGGAAGCGGCTCACCCGCGGACTGTAACCGCTGGGACGAGAGGGAAGTCCTGTGTTGGACGGACGACCCCTGCGCTCCGTTCCGTGCCCCGACGTCACCTCCGTCACTCCGGCACGCCCAGCGCATGGGCGAGCATCGGCCACGAGGCGGTGAACTCCCGCTTCCAGTAGGGCCAGTCGTGTCCTCCTCCTGAGTAGAAGTGCGTGGTGGCCCGGATGCCCAGACGGGCGAGCGTGCCGGCGAAGCCCTGGGCCGAGGGCCACAGGGCGCTCTCCAGCACCCCGGGCAGCGGATCGCCGCCGCTGCCGCCGCCCACTCCGCTGCCCTGCGAGACGTACAGGGCGGTGCCGCGCAACCCCGTGGCACGGGCTCGCGGGTTGAAGTCCCGCCAGGTCAGCAGGTTCAGCAGCGGATGACCCCACAGGGACGAGGCCGGCAGGTTCTCGCGGGCCACGATGGCGTCCATGATGGCGGGAACGCCGGGGGCGGTGGTGTCGAGGATGCCGCTGTAGGAGGCCGCGGCCTTGAATGCCCCGGGGTGGCGGGCCGCGTGGGCCATCGCGCCGTAACCGCCGGTGGAGACCCCGGCGACCGCCCGTACGCCGGAGGCCCGGTAGTCCCGGGCGAGCAGCGCCGGCACCTCCTTCACCTGGAACGTCTCGTAGTCGGGCCCGCCGCGCCAGACGGTGGGGATGCCGGTGGGGCCCGCGTCCGGCATCGCCACGATCAGGTCGCGGCCCTCGGTGAAGGCCTCGATGTCGGTCTCCCGGCCCCAGGACGTGTAGTCGTCGTGGGCGCCGTGCAGCAGGTACAGCACGGGATACGTCCGCTCCGGCCGCGAAGCGAAGTCCGAGGGCAGGATCAGCCGGACCGGCGCGCTGCGGCCGAGCGCGGCGGAGGGCACGGACACGTCCAGCGTGCGCGGCCCGAGCCGGGTGGCGGCCCCGGCACGGGCCGTGCCGCTCGCGGCGCCGAACAGGACGGCGAGGCCGGCGGCGGCCGTCGCTCTGGCGACGGTGCGCCGGGACACTCCGGCAGCGGGCTTCGGCGGCAGGTGGGGCATGGCGGCTCCTCGGGTTGCGGTTCAGGGGGCCCGTTCGGCGAGCACCCGGCTCAGGTGGGCGGCGATCTCGTCGACGTGCGGCGGATCGAGCAGGGACAGATGGTGACCGGGCACCGGCACGACCTCCAGGCGCGGGCACAGCTCGTCCCAGCCCAGCGCCACGTCGTCCCGTTCGTACGCCGGGTCGCGCACGGTGTGGGGCGCGGGCTCGGTGGCCCGGTACAGGACGACCGGCCCGTCGTAGCCGCCGGGCCGGTGCGACTCCCCGATGCCCATGTCCAGGTAGGAGGCGCGCTGGTGCTCCAGCGCGGCGGGCGGCACCTCGGCGGCATTGCGCAGCGCCCGCAGCACGGTGTCGATGCGGTCCCGGTCGTCGTCCATGGCCACGAGCTCGTCGTACGGCAACTCCAGCCGCACGCCGTAGGCGTCGGCGACGTGGCCGGCGAAGCCCTCGAAGTGTGCCCGGATCCGGTCGGCGCGCGTCAGGCCGGGCCGGGGGAGGGGGCGTACGGAGTCGATGAGCAC
The DNA here is from genome assembly GCF_044459945.1 of Streptomyces sp. NPDC050164. NCBI lineage: Bacteria > Bacillati > Actinomycetota > Actinomycetes > Kitasatosporales > Streptomycetaceae > Streptomyces > Streptomyces sp. NPDC050164. The sequence continues at coordinate 129,580 of NZ_JBITJK010000003.1, read as the reverse complement.
GACCAGCGGCACCTGCCGTCCGGCGGCGGTCAGCTGCCGCGCGGTCTCCTGGGCGACGAAGCCGCCGAAGGACCAACCGCCCAGCAGGCAGGGCCCGTCGGGCCGGGCGGCGGCGATCGCCTCGGCGTAACGGCGTGCCTTCTCCGGCACGGTCCGGGCCTCCTCGATCCGCTCCAGCCCGTACACCGGCCGGTCCTCCCCGAGCCGTTCGGCGAGCGTCCGGTAGACGGCGACCGGGCCGCCGGCGGCGTGGACGAGGAACAGCGGGGGCCGGGAACCGGTGCCGCGCAGGGGGCGCAGCGGGGTGTCCTCGCGGGGGAGGGCGTGCCGGATCCGGGCGGCGGCGTCCTCGACGGTGGCGGCGGCGAACAGGTCGCGCAGGGGGAGTTCGATGCCGAACTCGCGCTCCACGGCCGTGCGGACACGGACCGCCATCAGCGAGTCCAGACCCAGATCGGCCAGGGCGGTGCCCGGGGTGACACGGGTGGGAGGGTGGCCGGTGACGGCGGCGATGTGGAGGATCAGCCGGGCCAGGACCGACGAGGGTTCCGCCACGTCGGCGGGAGGTTCCTCCGGCTCCGGTACCGGCTCCGTGCGGGCCCGCCCGTCCGTCCACCAGTGCCGTACGTGCCGCCACCGGGGCACCGGCAGGTCGACGACCCGGCCGGGCGGCACCGGCAGCCGCCGGCCCGCCACGTACAGGGCGCCGAGCTGCCCGGCGAACGCCTCCGCCCCGTCGGCGTCCCGGCGCAGGGTGGCCAGGGCGAGGGCATCGGGCACGGTGTCGGCGACGGCCCCGGTCAGCACCGGATGGGGCGAGATCTCGACGAACGCCGTGTGGCCGTCGGCCGCGGCCGCTGCGAGCGCCCGGTCCAGGCGGACGGGCCGCCTCAGGTTGGCCGCCCAGTGGGCCGCGTCGAACACGCAGTCGCCGCGCGGGTCGTCGAGGACGGTGGAGTACACCGGGACACGCGGCCGCCCGCCCCGGACGTCGGACAGCGCGTCGGCGAGCTCCGGCAGCAGCGGGTCCACCTGGGGCGAGTGCCCGGCGCCGACGACCCGCATGGCCCGGGCCGCCCGGCCCTGCCCCTCCAGCCGCCGCACGAGCCCGGCCACCGCCGCCTCCTCGCCCGTGACGACCTTCTGCCGGGGAGAGGAGTGCACGGCGACATGCACACCGGGGAAGTCCCGCTCCAGGGAAGCCAGTTCGGCGTCGTCCAGGTCCACCACGGCCATCGCGCCGCCGCTCAGCCCGCTCAGCAGCCGGGCCCGTACGGCGATGATCCGCGCCCCCTCCGCCGCGTCCAGCGCGCCCGCGCACACCGCCGCAGCGACCTCGCCCATGGAGTGGCCGATCACGGCGGCGGGCTCGACCCCGTACGAACGCCACAGCTCGGCGAGTGCCAGCTGAAGGCCGAACAGCACGGGCTGGGCGACGTCCAGGCGGTCGAGGCCGGCTCCGGAGGACAGGTGGTCGTACAGGGACAGGCCGCACTCCGGGGCGAGTTGCGGGTCGAGTTTCTCGACGGCGGCGGCGAACGCGGGTTCCTCGGCCAGCAGTCTGCGCCCCATGCCAGGCCACTGGCTGCCGTAACCGGAGAAGACCCACACCGCGCCGCGCCCCACCCGGTCGCGGTCACCGGTCGCCACCCGCGCGTCCGGGCGTCCCGCCGCCAACGCGCCCAGGGCATCGGAGAGTTCGGCGCGGTCCCGGGCGACCACGGCGGCGCGTACGGGACCGCGACCGGTGCGCCCGGCCAGGGTCCGGGCCACGTCGGCGGGGTGCGCGGTGCTCTCGCGCAGCCAGTCGGCGAGCCTGCCCGCCGTGTCGCGGACGCGCCCGGCGTCGAGGTCGGACAGCACATACAGACGGGCGACGGGCTCCTCGGCCTGCCGTACCGGGACCAGGCCGGGCGGTCCCTCCTCCAGCACCACATGCGCGTTGGTGCCGCCGAAGCCGAACCCGGAGACGCCCGCGAGGGCCGTGCCACCGTAGCGGGGCCAGGGCTCCGGCTCGGTCACCACCCGAAGCCGCTCGTCGGCGAGGGACGTGCCCGCCGCGCAGTGCAGGGACGGTGGAATGCTGTCGTGGTGCAGGGCCAGCACGGTCTTCACCAGGCCCGCGATGCCCGCGGCGGACTCCAGGTGCCCCAGGTTGCCCTTGACGGAACCCAGCAGCAGCGGCTGGTCCGGGTCCCGGCCCGCGCCGAGCACCGCGCCCAGCGCGCCCGCCTCGATAGGGTCGCCCAGCGGGGTGCCGGTGCCGTGCGCCTCCACGTAGTCGACGTGCGCCGCTGCGAGCCCCGCCCGCGCGTACGCGCTCTCCAGCAGCGCCTGCTGAGCGGCCGGGTTGGGTGCCATCAGGCCGTTCGAGCGGCCGTCGGAGTTGACGGCGGTCGCCCGGATGACGGCCAGCACGCGGTCGCCGTCCCGCTCGGCGTCGGACAGCCGCTTCAGGATCACCGCCGCGCAGCCCTCGCCGCGCCCGATGCCGTCGGCCGCCGCCGAGAACGGTTTGCAGCGCCCGTCCGGTGCGAGCGCGCCCGCTCTGCGGAAGGCGACGGTGACGGCCGGCGACAGCAGCAGGTTGACCCCGGCGGCGATCGCCGTGTCGCTCTCGCCCGAGCGCAGGCTGACGCAGGCGTGGTGCACGGCGACCAGCGAGGACGAGCAGGCCGTGTCGACGGCGAGGCTCGGCCCCCGGGTGTCCAGGACGTAGGCGAGCCGTCCGGCGGTCACGCTCAGGGCGCCCCCGGCCGGAGCCCAGGGATCGACGGCGGCCGGATCGGCGCCCGTGAGCTGCCCGTACTCGGGGGCCGATACCCCGACGAACACTCCGGTGGCGGTGCCCGCCAGGGCCCCGGCCGGGACGGCGGCGTGGTCGAGCGCCTCGTGGACGACCTCCAGCAGGATCCGCTGCTGAGGATCCATCACCGCCGCCTCGCGCGGGGTGATGCGGAAGAAGTCCGCGTCGAACCCGGCGATGTCGTCGAGATAGCCGCCGTACGGATGCGCGTCGGCCGGCGGGAAGTCGGTGAAGTCGCGCCAGCGGTCCTCCGGGACGCGCCGGATCGCGTCGACGCCCTCGCTCAGCAGCCGCCAGTAGCCGTCCGGGCCGTGCACCGCGCCGGGCAGCCGGCAGCCGACCCCGACGACGGCGACCGGCTCGACCGTCCCAAGCGGCTGTCCGGCTCGCGGCGGCACCGGTGCTGCCTCGGCTCCGGAGGCGACCGGGCCTCCCGAGGTGCCCGAGGTGTCCGAGAGATCCGTGCCGCACAACCGCGCCACCAGCGCCTGACCGGTGGGTGTCTCCCACAGCAGCGTCGTCGGCAGCTCGCGGCCCGTCACCCGGGACAGCTCACCCGCCAGGGCGACCGCGTCCCGCGAGGACATGCCGAGGTCGGCGAGCGGCCGGTCCATCGGGACGGCCTCGGGAGGGGTGCCGTACCAGACGGCCACCCGTTCGGCGATCAGCCGGCGCAGCGCGCCCTCGTCGACGGGGCTCATCCCGCGGCACCCGCCGCCGTACCGGCCTGCCCGCCGTACGCGCCCTCCAGATACCGGGCGCGGGTCAGCGCCCGCGACACCTTCCCGCTGGAGGTACGCGGCACTGTGCCCGGCGGCACCAGGACGATGTCGGCGAGCCGCAGCCCGTGCCGGGCGGAGACCGCACCGCGCACGGCCCGCACCACGGCCGGCACGTCGAGCCCGTCGAGGCGCGCGGTCCGCGCGTGTTCCGCCACGATCACCACCCGCTCACCGCCCCCGCCCGGCACGGCGAACGCCGCGAGCCGGTCCCGGCGCACCACCGGGTCCGCGTCCTGGGCCGTCGCCTCGACGTCCTGCGGATAGTGGTTGCGGCCGTCGACGATGATCAAGTCCTTCAACCGCCCCGTGACGACCAGCTGCCCCTCCAGCACCGTCCCCAGATCGCCCGTCCGCAGCCAGCCGCCCGGAGCGGCTTCGGCGTCCGCGAACTCGGCGCCGAAGACCTCGCCCGATCCCCGGTTCCAGTAGCCCCGGCCGACATTCGGCCCCTGCACCCAGATCTCGCCGACCTCGCCCTCCGACAACAGGGCCCGCGTCACCGGGTCGGCGATACGGACCCGCTGGCCCGCCGGGGTGCCACAGCCCGCCAGCAGCACAGCCCGGGGGTCGTCCGGCCGTGCCGGCAGGGCCTTCCCGGCGGCCAGCGCGTCACGGTCGAGCGCGAACCGGCTGAGCGGCTCACCCGGGCGGGCCGCGCAGACGAACACGGTGGCCTCGGCCAGCCCGTACGACGGGCAGTGCGTCTGCGGTGCCAGGCCCTGCCCGGCGAACGCGGCGTGGAAACGGTCGGCCGTGCCCGGGCGGACCGGCTCACTGCCGTTGATCAGCGCGGTCACCCGGTCCAGCCGCAGGCCCGCCTTCTGGTCCTCGCAGACGCTCGCGGCGCAGTAGTCGTAGGCGAAGTTGGGCGCGGCGCTCACGGCGCTCGGGTGCGCGGCGAGCAGCCGCAGCCAGCGCACCGGCTCGTACAGGAAGGCGGCCGGGTCCATCAGCACCGACAGCACCCCTCGTGCCACCGGGGCCGCGACGCTGAGCACCAGCCCCATGTCGTGGTAGAGCGGCAGCCAGCCCACACAGGTCACCGGTCGGGCGTCGGCACCGTAGGCGGTGAGCGCCTGGTGGGCGTTGGCGACGACGTTGCCGTGGCTGATCTCCACACCCGCCGGGGCACGCGTCGAACCGGAGGTGTACTGGAGATAGGCGGTCGCCTCGGCGTCCGGCGGGACGGGACGCCAGTCGCGGGCGGCGTCGTCGGGCACCTGGTCCGCCACCACCATCCGCGGTCCGCCGGGGCCGACGAAGTCACGCACCTCGTCCCGGCAGCGGCTCGTGGTCACGACGACCGAGGGACGCGCGTCGGCCAGGACACCCGCGAGCCGGTCCGCGTGCCCGGGCAGGCCCGGCGGATACAGCGGCACGGCGACCAGCCCGGCGGCCAGAGCCGCGAGGAAGGCGGTCACGTACTCCGTGCCCTGCGGACACAGCAGCGCGACCCGGTCCCCCGGCCCGGCCTGGTCGGCGAGGCGCGCGGCCAGCGCCCGCACCCGCACGTCCAGACGGCGCCAGGTCAGGGTGCGGTGGACGCCGCGCGAGTGCGGTGCCGGGTGCTCGACGAAGGTGAACGCCCGGCGGTCCGGGGTGCTTTGGGCCCAGTGCCGGACGTACTCCGGCAGCGTGGGGCACACGGGCGCGAGCGGGGGGCGGCGGCTGTCCATCAGGCGGGGCTCCTCACGGCGCGGATCGGCGTACGTCTCGGATCGCGTACGTCTCGGATCGGCTCAAGGGTCACGAACGGGGAGGTCAGAGCGGGATGTTGCCGTGCCGGCGTTCCGGCATGGGCGCGCGTTTGCCGCGCAGGGCGCGCAGCGCGCGGCAGACCTGCTCCCGGGTCTCGCGCGGCGCGATGACGGCGTCGACATAGCCGCGCTCGGCGGCGAGGTAGGGCGTGCCGTGGGTGCGCTCGTACGCGCTGAGCAGGCGGGCGCGCAGCGCCTCGGGGTCGTCGGCCGCGGCGAGCTCACGCCGGTGCAGCACGCCCACGGCCCCCTCGGCTCCCATGACGGCGATACGGGCGGTGGGCCAGGCGAGGTTCACGTCGGCGCCCAGATGCTTGGAGCCCATCACCGCGTATCCGCCGCCGTACGCCTTGCGCACCACGACCGTGACCTTGGGGACGGTCGCCTCGGCGTAGGCGTACAGCAGCTTCGCTCCGCGCCGGATGATGCCGGCCTGCTCCTGCCGTACCCCGGACAGATAACCGGGCACGTCGGCGAAGGTCAGCAGCGGGATGCCGAACGCGTCGCAGAACCGCACGAACCGCGCCGCCTTCTCCGAGGCGTCGATGTCGAGGACCCCGGCGGCGTGCAGGGGCTGGTTGGCGACGACTCCCACCGAGCGGCCCTCGATCCGGGCCAGGGCGCAGATGATGTTCGGCGCGAACAGCTCCTGCACATGCAGCAGTTCACCGTCGTCGACGACCGCGTGCAGGATCGCCCGCATGTCGTACGCCTCGCCCAGCCGGTCCGGGACCACCGCGTCGAGGTCGGCGCCGGGCGGCGGGTGCCCGGGCGCGTACTCCGGGGGCCGTTCGAGGTTGTTGGCCGGGAGGTACGACAGCAGGTCGCGCACGGTGTCGAGGGCGTCCTCCTCGTCGGCGGCCAGGAAGTGGGCGTTGCCGTTGACGGTGTTGCTGGTGCGGGCGCCGCCCAGTTCCTCGGCCGTGGTGCGTTCGCCGGTGACCGTCTCGATGACGTCCGGACCGGTGACGAACATGTGCGAGGCGCCGTCCACCATCACCGTGAAGTCCGTGATCGCCGGCGAGTACGCGGCGCCGCCCGCGCACGGACCCAGGACGACCGAGATCTGCGGGATCACCCCGGACGCCTTGACGTTGCGGCGCACCAGCTCGGCGTAGAGGGCGAGCGAGGCGACACCTTCCTGGATGCGGGCCCCGCCGGAGTCGTTCAGGCCGATCACCGGGCAGCCCGTCTTCAGGGCCAGGTCCATCAGTGCGACGGTCTTCTCGCCGAAGGCCTCGCCCATGCTGCCGCCGAACACCGTGGAGTCCTGGGCGAACACGCACACCGGGCGGCCGTCGACCGTGCCGTACCCGGTGACCACGCCGTCGCCGTAGGGGCGTCGGGCGCCCTCCCCGGCAGGCCGGGCCCGGACGAACAGGCCGGTCTCCGTGAAGGAGTCCTTGTCCACGAGCCGTTCGATCCGCTCCCGGGCCGAGAACTCCCCGCGTCTGCGCGGCCCGCCCGGGGCCACCGCCTGGTCCCGGCGGCGCTCCAGGCCGGCGACGCGCTCCGCGGTACTCCCGGGCGTGTGCGCCGCCGTTTCCCCCGGACCGGATGCTGTCACCTCTGTGCTCACAACCACCTCCGCAGCGGTTCTCGAATATGGCAGTGGGACAGGGGAGAGCCGGACGGATCACCGTTCTGTGTGGGGGAGTTGAGTCCATCGGCGCCGGGTTTCATCCCCGCGTGACAAGGGACCGCCGGGTCCGGCCGCCCCGGGGCTGGCGCGATTCAGCTGCCCGAGTGCTGAATGCGTTCTCCTTCTTCTATTGGACCTTGGGCCTTCCCGGCGTCCACGCTGGAGGGCACCATCGCCCGACAGCCTCAGCGACAGCCGGAAGAGGTCACGAGCACATGCACACCCGCCGCATCGGTGATGTCGACGTCAGCGCGATCGGCCTGGGCGCGATGCCCATGTCCATCGAGGGACGACCCGACGAAGAACGCTCCCTCGCCACCATCCACGCCGCGCTCGACGCCGGGGTGACCCTGATCGACACCGCGGACGCCTACCACCGGGACGCCGACGAGGTCGGTCACAACGAGACCCTGATAGCCAAGGCCCTCGCCTCCCACGACCGTGGCGGCGACGTCCTGGTCGCCACCAAGGGCGGCCATCTGCGCCCCGGCGACGGCAGCTGGACGCTGGACGGCAGCCCCCGCCACCTCAAGGAGGCCTGCGAGGCGTCCCTGCGCCGGCTCGGCGTCGAGGCCATCGGGCTCTACCAGTTCCACCGCCCCGACCCGCGCGTCCCCTACGCCGAGTCCGTCGGCGCGATCCGGGACCTGCTGGACGAGGGCAAGATCCGCATGGCCGGCGTCTCGAACGCGAACCCCGAGCAGATCCGGCAGGCGGGCGAGATCCTCGGCGGCCGGCTGGTCTCCGTGCAGAACCAGTTCTCCCCGGCCTTCCGCTCCAGCGAGCCGGAGCTGGACCTGTGTGACGAACTCGGCATCGCCTTCCTGCCCTGGAGCCCTCTCGGCGGCATCTCGAAGGCCGGCGAACTCGGCTCGGGCCACGCCCCCTTCGCCCGCATCGCCGAGGCGCACGGCGTGAGCCCGCAGCGCGTGTGCCTGGCGTGGATGCTCGCCAAGTCGCCCGTGGTCGTCCCGATCCCGGGCGCAAGCCGCCCCGAGACCATCCGCGACTCGCTCGCCGCCACCGACCTCACGCTGACACCGGAGGAACTGGCGGAGCTGGACGCCGCCTGAGCAGACCACGAGACCCGGGGCCGGCCACGCGCCGCCCCGGGTCTCGTGCTGCGGACACCCTGCGAAGTCACGCCCCCACCCGTTGGTGTACTCCGGGCCCGCAAGGGAGGTAAGCGCTCGCCCCGGTCATCACCAAGGGCCTGGAGTCCGTCCGCTCGGTGGGCGAGGTCCTCCAGGCGCCCGAACTGGAGGACAACGAGGGCAGGGCGGAACTCACCGCCCTGCGCGGAGCCGTCACCTTCGAGCACGTCGACTGCGCCTACCAGACCGACGGGCGCAGCGCCGTGCGGGACTTCACCCTGGATGTGGCGCCGGGCGAGACCATCGCCCTCGTGGGCGCGTCCGGCGCCGGCAAGTCCACCGTGCTCAACCTCGTCATCGGCTTCATCCGCCCCACCTCGGGCCGCCTCCTGCTCGACGGCACCGACATGAACACCCTCGACCTGCGCGAGGAGACGGTACGGGCGGCCCTGCGCGACGCCATCGCGCTGGAGTTCGTCGACCGGCTCCCCAGGGGCCTCGACACCCTGGTCGGCGAACACGGCGCCCGGCTGTCCGGCGGGCAGCGGCAGCGGCTCGCCATCTGCCGGGCCCTCAGGTGCCGACCGGATCGTGGTGATGGGCGACGGCCGGATCCAGGAGGTCGGCACGCACGAGGAACTCCTGCGCCGGGGCGGGGCGTACACGGCCCTGCACGCCGGTCAGCTCACCTGATGGTCAGTCAGAGATGGTCAATTTTCGTCAAATCCGCCCCTGGTGAGAAAAACGTGTGAATGTTTCCGCGTGGTTCGGGCATACGCAGCGAAAACAGAGAGAGGGGCGCTACGTGCTCGTACCGGACCGGAAGGTCGTCAGGGAGTTGCTGACGCGGTATGCGTCGCTGAGGATCGCTCAGGCGGAGAGGCACGTGCCGACGGCGGCACGCGAGCTTGAGGACGTCAGCTACACGCTGTGCGTGATGATGGGAACGTCCGACATCACCGACGCCATCGCCCAGGCCGACGCCCTGCTGCTCACCAGGAAGCGGTCCGAGGAAGCGGACGCGGACGGGGAGAACGGTCTGACGCTGGTCGGCTGACATCTCGCAGGACCCGGTCATGAACCGGGTGGCGCCCCGGCGGCCCGTGAACGGGCAGCCGGGGCGTTCGCCTTCCCGTGGAACGCCGTGCGATACGCGTACGGCGTCGTACCCACCACTTTGCGGAACCGCTCCCGGAACGCCGTCGGCGAGCCGAACCCCGCCTGCCGCGCGATCCGTTCCACGCAGTGGTCGGTGTTCTCCAGCAGGTACTGGGCGCGCCGCACCCGCGCCCGTAGCAGCCACTGCAACGGAGTGGTGCCGGTCTGCTCGCGGAAGCGGCGGCTGAAGGTCCGCTCGCTCATCCCCGCACGCTCCGCCAGCGCGCCCAGGGTCACCTCGTGCGCGAGGTTGTCCTCGATCCACTCCAGCACCGGCTCCAGCGCCGACCCCCGCGGCACCGGCGGGTGCTCGTGCACGATGAACTGGGCCTGTCCGCCCTCCCGTTCCAGCGGCATGACCGACATCCGCGCGATGTTCGCCGCGACGGCCGACCCCAGGTCCCGGCGGATCATGTGCAGGCACAGGTCCAGCGCGGCGGCCGCACCGGCCGAGGTGAGGATCTGCCCGTTGTCGACGTACAGCACGTCAGGCTCCACCTCGACCTGCGGGAAACGGCGGGCCAGCTCACCCGCTGCCACCCAGTGCGTGGTGGCGCGCAGCCCGTCCAGCAGCCCGGCCTCCGCCAGCACGAACGCCCCCACGCACACGGACGCGATCCGCGTACCGGCCGCGGCCGCCTGCCGCAGGGCCGCCAGCACCGGCTCGGACGGCGGCGCGGCCTCGGGGGAGCAGCCCGGCACGATGATCGTGTCGGCCTCCGCCAGCGCCTCCAGCCCTCGGTCGACGTGCAGGGTGAAACCACCGTCCGCGCGCACCTGAGGCGTCTCGGCACACAACCGGACCCGGTAGGCCGGCCGCCCGTCCGGCATATGGGTCCAGGCGAACGTCTGCTGGGGCGCCGCCATGTCGAACGGCACCACTTGGTCCAGAACCAGGATCGCCACGGAGTGCATGACCGCCACCCTAGGCGCATTCCCGCCAGGCGCACGAAGCGCCGATGTGCCGGCCCGCGGCACAAGAGAGCAGGTCACAGGAGTTGGCGGGAATCCGTTGGAAGCTGTCGGTTCAGCCCATGGGTGATCGCGCCCGGGCTCCCTAACGTGGGCCCGGCACCGTCGACCGCATCATGGAAAGAGTTCCGGTGACCAAGATCCTGCTGTCCCTGCACGTGCTGGCCGCCATCGTCGCCATCGGTCCCGTGACCGTCGCGGCCAGCATGTTCCCGCCCGCGGCGCGCCGCGCCGTCCCCGCGGGCGGCGACGCCCCCGACCCCTCGGCGGTGAGCACGGTCGCGCTGCTGCACCGCATCTGCCGCGTCTACGCCGGTATCGGGCTGACCGTCCCGCTCTTCGGGTTCGCCACCGGCGCCGCGATGGGCGTCCTGGGCAGCGGATGGCTCGTGACGTCCATCGCGCTGACCGCCGCTGCCGCCGGCGTCCTGGTCGCCTTCGTCCTGCCCCGCCAGGAGGAGCTCCTCGGCCAACTGAACGGCGAACGGGAAGTCGAACACCGCAATACCGTTCAACTCGCCATGTTCACCGGCACCTTCAACCTCCTGTGGGCGACGGTCACCGTCCTGATGATCGTCCGGCCGGGCTCCACGACAGGAGCCTGAGCCCCGGCTGCCCGCATGTCACGGATGTCCGGTCTGCGTCAAGTCCACCCGGGTAATTCACACTCCGGGACACCCGTCCGCCTAGACTCGTCTCTCGTCCCCGCACGGGGCCGACGAGCAGAAAGGCGCGTTGACGGGTGTTCCAGGATTCCCCCATCTACGACCGACTCATCGCGGAGTGCGGCGATGTGCCCGCACAGGTTCGCCGCGAGGCCGAACGCGTGAGCAGGGAACTGGAGCTGGTCATGCGGCCCGCGCAGTCCCCCGGCTACGACCGGCCGCACTCCCCGGGCACCGGGTGGCAGCGTACGGCCATGCTGCCCGGGCCGCGGCCGCAGTGAAGCAGGACCGGTGGACGGCCGGTCCCGGTGCTCAACAGGCCGTCGTGTTCGCGCCGTTGACGTGCGACGGCGCCTCGGGAACGGGGCGGGCCAGCCACTCGGCGATGGTGCGGGCGATCGGCTGCCCCGTCTCCACCTCGACGAACCCGAACTGCCCTGACTGATTGCACTCCAGGAACCACCAGGTCCCGTCGGCGTCCTCGACGAAGTCGAAGGCCCCGTAAGCCAGTTCTGCCTCCCCCAGATAGGCCCGGACGCCCGGCGCGATGCACGACGGCACGTCGGTGGGCCGCCACGGTGCGCCGGGCGCGGCGAACCGCACGTCGACCTCGTCGGGGTCCGCGTCCGCGGCGGTCGCCTTGCGGGCCGCCAGCATCCGCTCGCCCACCGCGGTGAGACGGATGTCGGCCCGCTTGGAGATCCGCCGCTGAAGCAGCGTCGGCCCGAACGCGACCGCGGAGAAGTCTGTGTCCGGTGGGACGCGGCTGGTCGGCACGGCCCGGGGCGGGTCCTGCGGATGCGCGCCCGACACCGGCTTGACCACCAGGTCCGGGTAGCGCTCCGAGAACTCGCGGGCGGCGCGTGGGAAGGTCGTGATCAGCGTGGCCGGCACGGGCAGGCCGCACCGCTGGGCGAGGCGCAGCTGCCAGGGCTTGTGCCGGGCCCGGCGGGCCGCGTCGGGGTGGTTCATCCAGCGCGCGTCCGAGCCCCGCAGCATGCCGTAGAGCGCCTGGGCGGCCTCCTCGGTCAGCCACGCGGACGGCTGGGCCGCCCGCCCGGCCGGGGTGCCCGGCCGGCGTACCCACACCGACCGCAGCCCCCCGATGCTCACCAGCCGCCCCCCGGCGGACAGATGGCCGCGGAAACGGCCGTGGACGTATTCCCCGGACAGCGCGACACCACCGGTCAGATCGGCGGGGTCGACGCGGACCACCGGAACCCCCGTCGCGTTCAGGTGCACGACCACCATGTCCGCGGTCACATCCTCCTCGCAGGTGAGGATCAGTACCGTCATCTTCGGCGGCCCGTGGTCAGTCGTCGAAGTGCGTCTTGGAGCCGGCGGTGGACGTCGTGGTGCCGACCTCCCTCAACAGGGCGAAGTCGCAGGCGGCCACCCGGCCGTCGTGGAGCACGTTCAACTGCAGTCCGGCGTCGTACACGTACGGAGTGGCAGCTTCCAACTCCACTGCCGGGCGCGCGTAGTTGAGCGCGAACGGTTGCATCGTCTCTCCCTCGTCGGTGCTGCGCCGATCGAGCCGGATCCAGGGGCACGGCCACCCGGTCCGCCGACTCGTTTCGGCTCCCAGAGACTTATACGAATCGAACGGGTGGTTGGTTTCCTTACTTTCCGTAGTCATCGGGCCGGTTGGCGGTCCGGCCGGCGTGTCGTGCTGCGCTCCCGTTCGCCGAGGGAGCCGCGGACGGTGCGCAGAGCGAGCAGCAGGACGCCGATGTCGTCCAGGTACACCGGATCGGGCAGCACGTCGGCAGGCAGCACGAAATAGACAACCGCGCCCCAGAAGACCCAGCGCGGGCCCGTGGGCAGTCCCGCGCGCCGCAGTTCGCGCCGGGTTCTGACCAGCCGCACCAGGATGCCGACGGCGCAGGCGAGGACGATGGCCGCGACAACCGCGGCCAGGGTGATCACCGTTGTGGTCGTATCCACGGGCTGCCCTCCTCCTGGCGTGCCGCGACACGGGGTGTCCCTTCCTGGATTCCCGTTTCCGGCGGCTGTATTGCGGCCGGGGCCTGACATGTCGCCACGTCGGCGGATTCGGGGCGCCAAGTAATGGTCAGCGTAACGTCGCTCGTGACACGACGGGGGCGCAGGAGCGGCCGCACTCTTCCCCATGGAGGCGAGTATGACCACCTGGGCTTCATCACCCCGCTCGAACGAACCTGCCATACCCGACGAGCCGAACGGGTCCGCCCAGCCGTCCGCCGAGACAGCCGTCGCCACCGGCATGTACCAGGTGGAGCGGACGAGCACGCAGCCCGCCGCCGGCTCGCACGCGACGTACGGTTCGTCCGGCCGGCCGGGCATCGAGCCAGGCGCCACACGGCCCGCCTCCTGGGTCCCGGACGAGGCGGACAGGAGCTTCGCCCGGCCCGCCGCGACCGGATCGGACCCCTCGGATCAGGCGGATGCGCGGGCTGCTACTCCTGGCTTGGGCCAGTCGGACGAGGAGCGCGCGCGGGCCGCTGCCCCCGGCTTCGGCCACTCGGGTGAGGCGCATGCGCGCGCGGCTGCCCCCGGCTCGGACCAGGCGGACTCGGCGACCCGGCCCGCCGCCCCCCGGCTCGCACACGGCGACCGAGCGGTCTGCCACCCCCGCCCCGGGCGACGCGAGCACGCAGTCCGCTCCCTCCGGCCCGGACCCGGCGGCCGAGCGGTCCGCCGCGCCGGGCCAGGACTGGATGGACCCAGCGCAGGCGCGCCCCGCCCCGCCCGCACAGGAATGGCTGGACCCGGCTTGAAGCACGCCCTGTCGCCCCCGCCCCGAACCGCACGGACCAGGCGCCAGCCGAGCCCGTCCGGCCCGCCGCGCCCGGCCAGGACGAGACGGACCAGCCGACTGCGCGGCCGTTCGTCATCCGCTCCCTCGACGACCACCCGGTGGAGCTCCGGCCCGGCACCGGGCCGACCGGCGGCCCGCCGTACGGCGACGCGGTGAGCGACCTCGTACACGCCGCGGTGGCCGACCGGCCGCTGGAGGAGGTCGTCGACCTCATCACCTCGCTGGAGGAGTCGCCCGACCACACGCAGGCCAAGGTCGACGCGCTGCGCACCGCCGGGGTGAGCCGGCCCGTGGAGGACGTCTCCCGGCTGATCGCCATGCTGACGAAGCCCCCGCGCGACGCCGACTGCGGGGACGAGGCCATCCGGGCCGCCGCCGCGGGCCGGTCCGTCGGGGAACTGGTCGGGCTGATCGACCGCTTGGGCCTTGAACGTCTGGACCGCAACGGCCGGCTGCCGGCCGGGACTTCGCGTCCGGACGACGAGACCGGGGAAGCCGAGAAGCCCGGCCCGGCCGGGCAAGCGCCGTGCGGCACGCCCGGCTTCCGCCCGTGAGGCCCACCGGACGCTCGACGACCCGCCTGCGGACCGCGGCCGTGCGACGGACCGGCTCGCCAGGTCCGTGTCGTGGTCGGGCCGGCTCGCGGCCCTGGCACTGGCCCTGTGCGCGGTGGCCCACTCCCCGCTGCAACGCGGCGGAGCGTCCCTGCGCCTGCACGCGTTCGAGCTCGGCCTGCCGGTGCTGTGCACGGCCGGGGCGGTGGTGGTGCCCACGGTGCTCGCCGCGGCCCAGGCGTACGGGAGTTCGTTCCCGTCGGCGTCCCTGTCCCGGGCCGTGGACCTCGCGCTCCCCGCCGTGGCTCGCCACCGCGGCCGCCGTGTGCGCGGCACTGCTGGCTTTCGTCGCCCTGGTCTTCCGTATGGTGGCGCCTCTCGCGGGCAGACAGTGGGCGTCCGCGCCGGCGCCCGAGGCACGCCAAACGGCGGAGTGAGACCTACGCGCCCCGTACCGGACCGGATCCGCCCGCAGCGGGTCCGGTCGGGGCGTGGTTCGCCGTACGGCGGTCGAGCAGTCCGGTCAGCACCCGGTCCGGCGTCAGCGGGAGTTCACGGAAGCGGACACCGGTGGCGTGGTGGACCGCGTTGCCGATCGCGGCGGCCGTCCCGACGATGCCGATCTCCCCGATCCCCTTGCTGCCCATGGGGTTGAGACGGGGATCGTCCTCGTCCAGCCAGTGCGCCTCGATCTCGGCCACGTCGGCGTGCACCGGCACGTGGTACGACGCGAGGTCCGACTCCGTGAAGTCACCGAACGCGGCGTCCATCGTGCTGCCCTCGGTCAACGCCATGCCCAGGCCCATCGTCATGCCGCCGACGAACTGGGAGCGTGCGGTACGGGCGTTGAGGATGCGCCCCGCGGCGTACACCCCGAGCAGCCGGCCGACCCGGACCTCGCCGGTGACCGTGTCCACGGCGACCTCGGCGAAGTGCGCCCCGAAGGCGTGCCGCGCCCAGTCGCTCTCGGCGTCCGCCGTGCCCGTCGTGTCCGCGCGGGCGTCGAGACCCTGCTCTGGCAGCGGCCCCGGGTGCTCGGCCAGCCGCCGCGCCAGCCGGGCACCCGCCTCGTGGACCGCCCAGCCCCAGGAAGCGGTGCCGGACGAACCGCCGGCCAGTGGTGCCGAGGGAAGTTCGGTGCTGCCGACCTCGATCCGTACCCGCTTCAGCGGCACGCCGAGGGCGTCGGCGGCGACCTGCGCGAGCACGGTCCGGGCCCCCGTACCGATGTCCGTGGCGTTGATCCGCACCAGGAACGTCCCGTCGGGCAGCGCGCGGACCCACGCCGTGGCGGGCGACACCATGACGGGATACGTCGCCGCCGCCACGCCCGTCCCCAGCAGCAGGGGCCCTTCCCGGCGGGAGCCCGGCCGGGGGTCGCGCCCGGCCCACCCGAAGCGGCGGGCGCCCTCGCGCAGACACTCCACCAGGTGCCTGCTGCTGAACAGCTTGCCGCTGTCGGGTTCGACGTCCGGTTCGTTGCGGACGCGCAGCTCGACCGGGTCCATGCCCAGCTCGGCGGCGAGTTCGTCCATGGCGGACTCCAGCGCGTACATGCCCGGTGCCTCGCCCGGCGCCCGCATCCACGACGGCGAGGGCACGTCCAGCGCCACGACCCGGTGCTCCGTACGGCTGTGGGGTGACGCGTACATCACCCGCGCCGGTACCGCCGCCTGCTCCACGAACTCCTTGATCCGGGAGGTGTGCGTCGTGACCTCGTGCACGAGGGAGGTGAGGCGCCCGTCCGCGTCGGCGCCGAGCCGCAGCCGGTGCAGGGTGGGAGCACGATGCCCGACGACGGCGGGCAGGTACCGGCGGGGCAGCGCCACCGTGACCGCCCGACCGGTCTGCCGCGCCGCCGTCGCGGCGAGCACCACGTCGGGCCGTGGCGTGCCCTTGGAGCCGAAGCCGCCGCCGACGTGCTCGGCGGTGACGACGATCCGCTCCTCGGGAATGCCGAACAGCCCGGCGAGCACGGCCTGTACCGCACCGGCACCCTGGCTGGAGGTGTGCACGGTGAGCCGGCCGTCGTCCCAGCGGGCGGTGCTGGCGTGCGGCTCCATGGGGTGGTTGTGCAACGGCGGCACCCGGTAGGCGACATCGACCCGGGCGGCCGAGGAACCGAACGCCCCGTCGGGGTCGCCCCGTTCGCGGACGGCCGGATACTCGGCATTGGCGTCCTCGGGGACGTACACACCCGGGTGCGACGCGGTGAGGGTCACATCGTGTTGCTCGGCGGCGTAGTCGACGCGGACCGCGGCGGCACCGGCCCGCGCCGCCTCCAGGGTCTCGGCCACCACCAGGGCCACGAACCAGCCGCGGTGCGGAACCCGGGGCTCCTGGAGCACGGCGAGCGTGGCATCGTCCGGCTCGGCGAGCCGCGGTGCGTTCTCGTGCGTGAGGACGGCGATCACACCGGGCACGGCCAGGGCCGCCGCCGTGTCGACGCCGGTCACCCGGCCCCGGGCGACAGCCGCCGGCACGGGCCAGGCCTGGGCCCGGCCGGGGAAGTGGTACTCGGCGGCGTAGCGGGCGGTGCCGCTGACCTTCTCCCGTCCCTCCCGGCGCTCGGCAGGGACGCCCACGCTGCCGGTCATGAAGTCCTCCTCGTCAGCGCCGCCTCCGCCAGCCGGGACAGCACGTCCACGGCGATCCCCCGGGCCAGCGGCACCTTGTAGGCGTTGTCGCGCAGCGGCTGCGCGGCGGACAGTTCCAGGTCGACGGCGTGCTCGAACGCGGCAGCGGTCGGAGCCGCGCCCAGCAGAGCCTCCTCCGCCCGCCGGGCCCGCCACGGCCGGTGCGCCAGCGCCCCGAACGCGAGCCCCACGTCGCCGACCACACCGTCCGACACCCGCAGCACGGCCGCGACGGACGCGAGCGCGAAGGCGTACGAGGCCCGGTCGCGGGCCTTGCGGTACGCCGACGGCAGCCCGGCCGTGACGGCCGGCAGCACCACGCCGGTGACCAGTTCGCCGGTCCGGATCACGGTGTCCTGCTCCGGCCGGTCCCCGGGCAGCCGGTGGAAGTCCGCCGCCGCGACACTCCGGGCGCCCTCGGGGCCGTACAGCTCGACACGCCCGTCGAGAGCGGCCAGCGCCACCGCCATGTCCGACGGGTGGGTGGCGATGCAGTGCGCGGAGTGCCCGAGCACCGCGTGATCTCGGTGGACGCCGTCCCGCGCGCCGCAGCCGCTGCCCGGCTCGCGCTTGTTGCACGGCTTCGACAGGTCCTGGAAGTACGGGCACCGGGTGCGCTGGAGCAGGTTGCCGCCGGTCGTCGCCGCGTTGCGCAACTGCCCCGACGCCCCCGCGAGCACCGCCTGCGACAGCGCCGGGTACCGGTCGCGCACGAGGGGGTGGGCCGCGAGGTCGCTGTTGCGCACCATCGCCCCGATCCGCAGCGCACCGTCCGGCAGCTCCTGCACCGCGTCCAGCGGCAGCCGGGTGACGTCGATGAGGGCGGCGGGCCGCTCGACGCCGAGCTTCATCAGATCGACGAGGTTGGTGCCGCCGCCGAGATAGCGGGCACCGGCGTGGGAGGCGTACGCGGAGGTCGCCTCCTCGACGCTCCCGGCGCGGACGTAGGCGAACTCCTTCACGGGATCACGTCCTCCACGGCCTCGGCGATCCGCGGATACGCACCGCACCGGCACAGGTTGCCGCTCAGCCGCTCCCGGATCTCCGCCCGGTCCAGCGGCACCGGTCCGGCCGAGGGCGTCGCCGGGTCGGTGACGTGCGAGGGGTGACCGGCCGCCGCCTCGGCGAGCATGCCGGCCGCGGAGCAGATCTGGCCCGGGGTGCAGTAGCCGCACTGGAAGGCGTCGCGCTCCAGGAAGGCCCGCTGCAGCGGGTGCGGGCCCTCCCCGTCGCCGGAGAGCCCTTCGACAGTCGTGACCTCACAGCCGTCCAGGGCGACCGCGAACAGCAGACAGCTGTTGACGCGCCGCCCGTCCACCAGGACCGTGCAGGCACCGCACTGGCCGTGGTCGCACCCCTTCTTGGCGCCCGTGAGATCCAGGTCCTCCCGCAGGAGGTCCAGCAGGACCCGCCGGTGGTCCACGGTGAGCGTGTGGGGTTTGCCGTTGACGCGGAGCGTGGTCTCCGAGTGGTACTGGTCGTTGCCCATGGCGTGGAGGACCTTCCCGGACGGGCCGTACTGCCGTACGGACCGCGTATCCACCAGACCACGGCTGACACGTGCGCCCCGTCAGGAAGAGGACCTGCCCTTGAAGCGTTCGAACGTACGTGTGAGCTGTTGCAGTGGAGACGCTACGGGAGTGTCGGAGGACTGCTGCCGCACGGGAGCGGCCTCGGCGGACTCCTGGTAGGCGGCCAGGGCCTCGTGGGCGCGTTCGGCGGCCTCCCGGTACAGGTCGCGTGACCTGGTCATGGCCTCCAGTGCTTCGGCGTACATGGCCACGAGCCCGCGCTGACGCTCCAGCTCCTCCTGGAGCGTCAGCAGGTGCCAGTCCTCCCGCAGCGCGGCGAGGGCGTCCTCGGCGCCGTCGGGCAGCGGACTCGGCAGCGCGGCGTACCGCGTCACCGCGTCGACGAGGTCCGTCGGCTCCGAGCCGTCGAGGAAGACCGCGCGGACGGAGTAGTCCTCGGCCGCGTAACCGTCCGGCGCCGGGGTGCCGGGCAGCACCACGGCACCGCCGCGCGGCACCTGGACCCCCAGGTCGCGCAGGGCCCAGTTGAGGCCCCGGTGCTGCTGGGGCGCGGCGCGGTGCTCCACCACACGGTGCCGCAGCCCCGGCGGGAGCCACCGCGCCACCGGCACCCGGCCGCGGTCGTCGGTGGTCATCGCCTCGTGGACCACCACGTGGATGTGCCACCCGCCGCGCACCGCGTTCCTGAACAGGCGCCGCGTCTCCTTGTCGTCCTGGGGGAGCGGATTGATCTCCCGCAGGGACAGCTCCGCGACGCCGTCCCGGTCCCAGGCGACGTCCGGCTCCTTTGGCCAGAACAGCCCGGCGGGCGACGGCCAGTGGTCGTTCCACGGCTGCTCGGCCTCCGCGACCAGAATCCACTCCTGCCCGCCCTCCGGCCCGGGCGTCACGCCGATCCGGGCCCGCACGGTCACCGTCTCGTCCACCCGCCAGCGGGCCTCGAAGACCCGCTCCGCCGGGGCGGCTTCGGTCTCGGCCTCGGTCCCGGCCTCGGGCAACTCCAGAAAGTCGTCGATGGCCCGACTTCGCTTGCGTTCCTCCAGCGAGCGCCGGAGAACGTCTTCCGCGGCGCCGTCGGCATGGCGGCCTCGGGCCAGCCAGACAGTGGCGGGAGTCATGGGGCGGACGGTGGAGGAGGTCGGCATGGGTCCAACTGTGAACGGGGGCAGGTGCGCCTGCCAGTATCGTCGCCGCAGGCCGACGGGGATAACCCGGGGTCACACTCGCGGCGGCGCCATGCGGCACCCGGCGGCGCCAGGGGACAGCGCCGGGCGACGGCGCGCACGGGGTGTGCGCGCCGCGCGCACATCGGCGGATCACACTCGTGGCCCCACCGGCACCGGGTCCCGACAATGGTCCGCACGAGCAGGGCCCGCCCACCATCCGCATCGGGGCGGGTCCTGCTCGCTTCACCCGACGCGGTTCACTCCCGGCGAGAAGGCCGTCCTGGGGACGGGAGTGTGCCCACGGCCTTGAGGGTCGGTTCTCAGGACCGGCGCCGTCCCAGGGGATCGCCTCGACCGAGCCCAGGCCGTGGGCGAGGTAGTGGTACAGGGCAGCGGTGTCCTGGCACAGGGCGTGCGCCACCAGGTTGGTGGGGCCGGGGGTGTGTGCCACGAAGGCGAGCTCGTCATGGCCGGCCAGGGGCGTGGCCACCTCGTCGAGAGGCGCCGGGGCCACCGCCATCCACAGCAGGACCTTCTTGACGCTGCCGCCCAGCAGCGCGGGGTCGATCTCGACGTCGAAGAAGGTCGTTCCACCCGCCCGCAGCTGGTCCAGTCGGCGCGAGACCGTGGCCGGGGACCAGCCGGTACCGTCGGCGAGCTCTCCGACGGTGGCGCGCCCGTCGTGCCGCGGTGCCGCCATCGGCGCGTGATCGGCGGGGGAGAGTGTACGTGCCGGCACCGGTCCGGGGACGGTGACGCGGCCTCCCCTGCGCATCTCGTTGCCCGCGGCATGAGTTGCTGCCGCGGTGTGAGCGCGTTCGCACTCATCCGCCAGGGCGTGCGCCAGCCCAGTTAGGTGTGCAGCAGGTGATGGGCGGACACGGCGGTGAGGCCCACAATGGGCGGCAGTTCGTGCAGCAGCAGGGAATGAATGACCGTGGGCGGTACCCAGCGGGGTCTCCAGCACGGCGACGATCTCGGTGCCCCCGCCGGTGAGGTACACCCACGAGGTGTCCGGACGGCGCACCAGGGCGTGCGCGAGGTCCAGGGCGGTCCCCGGTGCGGTGGTCAGCCGCAGCAGCCACTGCTCATGACCCGTCAGCTGCGGGTCGGGCACCCCGACGACGCGGAGCGCCGCCTGTTCGCGCAGCCGGTCGTAGCGACGCGAGTCGAGGACATCGACGGCGCGGCGGGCGCGGCGAAGTCACTGGGCGGAACCGTCGTCTCCGGGCCGCCGAAGTGGCCGGTGTCGGACGGGTCGCCCTCCTGAAGGACCCGGCAGACGTGACCTTCGCCCTGGTCCAGTTCGCCTGACGGCGTCCGAACGCCCTGGTGGGTGGGCCGCCTCGGCCGGCCGGGGCGGCACGGCCGCCACCCGGACGGACCAAGCGGCTGTGTTCGTCCGCGTCCACGGCGTGTGCTGCCCAGCGGGCGATATCCCTGAAGGATCCGGCTGCGCCCCACAGGCGATCTTGGCGTGCGTCCCACAGGATGGTGCCGGTTGCCCGGCCATGTGCCGACGAGGGCAGCCGCTTTCCGTGTGCGGCGGACTGCCGCCCAGCTTTCCTCAGGGAGTACCGCATGGCTGTGAAGACGGAGGAACTCCTACCGGTGCTGGAGGATGCGCGCCAGGCGCATGTCGCGGTCCTGGACCGGTTCCGGGCGGATACGAGTGTCACCCCACCGGGCCCGTACCGGCAGATGCTCGAACGCCAGACCATCGAGATCCACAACAGTGTGCAGCGCATCGAGCGCCAGGAACGCACTCTTCGTCCGCGGGGCCTGCTGGGCACCGCTGCCGGTGTGACGCGCTCCGTCTCACAGGGGGCCGTGCGGACGACGATGCTGCCGCTGACGATCGCGTCGAGGATGGTCAGGGGGGTGCTGCCCGGCGGGGGTCCGGCCGATCCACGGCGGTTGATGAGGAACGCGGAGGACGAATACGCGGCTGCGGCACGTGCACTGGCGGCCTGCCAGGCCGGGGAGGTCCTCGCCGAACAGGTGGACGCTCAGTCCACCGCCGACCTGCTGGGCTCGCTACGCCGGCAGGACGAGAACCTCCTGCGGGAGCTGGAGGACAGTCTGGCCGAACAGGCCCGCACCGTGGCGGCGTCCACGAACGGCTTCGTCCCCCGCGAAGGCGGGAACGGCGGTCTGACCGACGCACTGGCCCAGACCATGCGCACCGCCTTCGAGCGGGTACGGGACGCCGCCGAGCGCGGCATCCGCCTGGCTCAGGATGCGGCCGAGGGCGCGGGGCGGGAGATGCCCGAGCCCGGCCCCATGGCAGAGGAAGTGCTGGGAGCGGTCAGGCGCGAGGAGGACCTGCCCATTCCCGGGTTCAGCCAGCTCAGCACAGAACAGATCAAGGAGCGGCTGCACACGCTGTCCCAGCTGGATCTGACGGTGATCGAGGGCTACGAGCGCGCCCACGCCCACCGCAAGCGGGTCCTGGACGCCATCGAGCAGCTACGGGAATCCGAGCCGTGGACCGGCTACGACGCCATGGACACGGCGGAAGTCACCGCGAGCCTGGAGGACGCCCCCGACGGCGTGAGCCGTCGGGTACTGCAGTACGAACAACGCCACCGGCGACGGCAGGAGATCATGTCCTCCGCCCGGGCACGAGTGTCGGGCTGAAAGACCTGAGGTAAGGCAGGGAATGGGGGACAGCCAAGCTCGAGGACTACCGAGAGCAGGCCGGCCAGTGACCGTGACCTCGACCCACACGGCGGTTTCTCCGGTCGTGGAGGCGACGGCGACCGAACCGACCGGACATTTCGTGCAGGCCCCGGGGACTGGCCGAAGCCTCGACCTTCACCGTCCACAACGCCGGCGTCCGACGGCAGGGAGCGGGCCTGGTCGACGAGGCCGTCCTGCCGCTGGAGACTCCGGCGCCGAACCCCGCGGAAGACCCTTTCGCCGCGGACACCTTCCGAGCCCATCTGTCGCTGGTGTCACACGACATGGGGCTAGGGCGCCGAGCTTTCGGCGCTCGGGCTGCGGGTGATCAAGTCGGCGACCCGAGCGATCATCTGGCTCTCCTCGCCGTTGCGGGCGGTCGTCGGGTGGTACGCGAGCACGAAGCGGCGCCGCTGGTCACGGGTGGAGAATGCGGCGTTCTTGTAGCCGTACGTCTCGCCGGTCTTGCCCCAGAGGGTCACGCCGTTGACGGTGGCCTGCTGCAGGCCGGTGCTGTAGCGGGCCGGGGAGCCGTCCAGCATGCGCACGTCGTTCGGGGGCAGGGTGAACATCAGCTGGAGCAGCTCAGGCGGGAGCAACTCGCCGGAGAACAGCGCGGCGAGCATCCGGTCGAGGTCGCTCGTGGTGGAGATCATGTCGCCCTCGCCGCGGGAGGACGACTGGTCGTAGGTGGTGATGTCCCGCAGGCTGCCGTCGGCCATCCGCAGATAGCCGTGCACGTGCCGGCCGTGGATGCGCGGGTCGTTGCCGGGCACGACGGTGCGCGCCAGGCCCAGCGGACGCAGGATGCGGGCCCTGACGGCTTCCCCGTACGGGCGGCCGGTCACCTTGTCGATGATCAGAGCGGCCAGTACGTAGTTGATGCCGCGGTACTCCTGCCGGGTGCCCGGGGCGAACTTCAGCGGCCCGTGCGTCGCCGTCGCCACCCACTCCTGCGGCGTCCAGTGGTCGAAGCGGTGGCGGAACACCTCCTCCGCGGTGTCGGGCTCCGGGATACCGACGTGGTCGGGCAGTCCGCTGGTGTGGTTCAACAGATGCGCCACGGTGACCACCGCGAAGCGGGCCGGCAGCAGTCCCGGCAGGACGCGCCGCACCGGCGCGTCCAGGTCGACCCGGCCCTCCGCTACCAGCTGCAGCACCACCGTGGCGACGAAGACCTTGGTGATGCTGCCGATCCGGACCTTGTCATGTGCCGTCACCGGCCGCCGCGTGCTGATGTCCGCCACGCCCGAGGTGCCGCACCAGTGACCGGCCGTGCCGCCGACGCGCAGCTGGGCCGCGGTCGACGGCGGGTGCTCCAGGTCGTCGATCGCCGCCCGCAGGGCACGGGGATCCAGCGGCGGGAGCAGTGCGGACGAGGCGCTGGCGCGGCGCGCGGGCAGCGCTGCGGTAGCGGCCAGCGCGGCCGTCCCTAACAGGGTGGCGCCCGCAAACGCCCTTCGTGACATGCGCGTTGAGGTCATGCCCCTCACGATGTCAGCGGGCACGCGCCCGAGCATCGGGGTTCATCCCGGAGCGATCCCCGATCACACCCTGACCCGCCCCGCACACGGATGACCTTCGCGGCCACCGCCGCACAGTTGCTGGCGCCCGGAGTGGGGGCGCAGCTCGCTCAAACGGGCGAGGGAGTCATCGATGTCCTCGCCGCGGCGCTCCACAAGGCCGTCGGTGAACATCAGAAGTGTCTCGCCGGGGGCCAGTCCACGGGGGGAGGTGCCCGGCACCGGCGAAGGCCACGACACCGCGGACGGGGTCGCCTCGCGCCAGGAGGCACGTCGCGGGCCGCCTGGCGCCGGCGTCCGTGACCGCGGCCGGGTTTCGCCCACCGGGACCTCGGCGGTCGAAGCGCACTGAAAGACACCGACCTGGCCCGTGTGTGGTACCGCTGAAGTCGCGTTTCCCATGAGGAAGTTGAACGTAGAGCGAACATCTGCGTCAGAGCTGTGACGCGCTGTTCGGACAGACATACGGTGACCCCACCATCTGAGCTCTGAGAGTGGCGGGGGACCACCAGTGGAGTGGCTGAGCATCGAGAACGTCATCGCCGTCGGCACGTCCGTCCTCGGTCTCTTCGTGCCCATCGCGATGTTCCTGTACGACCGCCGGGTGCCGCGCCGCAAGCTGATCGGCTACCGCGTACAGATGGACAGCCCCATAGGCGACGGGTCGTCCAACCCCCGTCTGGGCGATTTCGACGTACCGAACATGGCCGACGCGTCGCTTGTCCTGCTGCGCATCGAGAACGACGGATCGCAGAGCGTCGCCGACAACGACTACACCTCGTCCGAGGTCCACGGTCTGACCGCCGAGTTCACGGGCCGCACGGTCCAGGCCGTCGCGGTCACCCAGCCATCCGGCATCGAGCATCTGAACAGTCACTTCACGAGCGCCAACGGGTTCGAACACGTCGGCAGTACGGTGACCATCCCGCGCGTCCCGCTCAATCCGGGCGACCACTTCAAGCTGTTGGTGCTGCTCTCCGGCGGTCCGGCCGAAGGGGAGGTCAAGCTGATCGGCGGCCTCCGGGACGGCCGGGTCCACCGCAACAGCGCTCCGAAGCCGGACGAGAAGCTTCGTACGTTCAGCCTCCCGGCCCGGCTGCTCAGCGGCGCGCTGGCCCTCGCCGTGCTCGCCCTCGCCGGCATCATCGTGCTGCGCGTCGGCAATCCGATCGAGTGCGAGCAGGGCGAGTTGACCCTGACGGGCTCGACCGCCTTCGAGCCCGTCGTCCAGACGCTCGCCAAGCAGTACGAGAACAAGTGCCAGGGCGCCGACATCTCCGTCGAGGCGCGGGGCAGCGAGGGCGGCGTGTCCGCACTCGCGGAGCTGGGTGAGCGGTCGCCGAACGCCGCGCAGTCAGTGATCGCCTTCTCGGACGGGCCGATGGGGGAGCGCTGGGACCTGACGGGGAAGGAGGTCGCGCTGTCCTTCTTCACCCTCGTCGTCCACAAAGGCATCGACCTCGGCTCGCACGGACTGTCCCCCCAGGAGGTGCGGGACATCTATGCGGGCAAGTACCAGCGCTGGGGCCAGGTTGTTCCCGGCCAGGAGGAGATCGCCGACCTGCCGATCGTCCTGGTCAGCCGGGGCGACGAGTCGGGTACGCGGCAGATCTTCCAGGACAGGGTGCTCAAGGGGTGGGAGCGGGCGCCGAGCACGTCACTGGACTGCAGGCCGCCCGAGCGGGCCGGTGACACCGTCACGCGCTGCGAACTCGGCTCGACCAGAGCTGTGCTGAACAAGGTCCAGGAACAGCCCGGCGCCATCGGCTACAGCGAAGTGGGCCTCGCCAAAGAGCGGGGCGACAAGGTGACGATGGTTCCCCTGGCCGGCGACTGGCCCGACGACCGGCAGATCGACCTGGGCGCGGGCCGCTACCCGTACAAGGACATCGAGTACGCCTACACCTACGGCCCCGCTCGCGCCGGCTCCCTCGCCGCCAGCTTCCTGGCCTACCTCGACGAGTCCACCAGCCAGAACGTGATCCGAGGCAAGGGGCACCTGCCGTGCCTGCGGGAGCCGGAGCAGTGCCGGTGAGGTCCTTCACCGTGCCCGCCACGTCCTCGATCGGGACGGCGGGATCGACCCGGTGCTGGTAGGGCAGGTAGATACGGGCGGTACGGCTGTTCTGGCCAAGTACCGCTCCGGTGACAGCTCGGCTGTGTCGAAGTACCTCACAGCCTGATCGACAGCGGTCCGGATGAGCGCGACCATGTCCTTGCGGCTGGTGACCGGGCCATACATAGTGCCCGTCATGGTCTGGCAACCCAGACCGAGCACCGATGCCAAGAGTGACGCGGTCGATGCCCTCGCGGCGACGTTCGGCGCCGTCGCTTACCTGTCAATTTGGGTACAAAAGGGCTGCTCCGGCGTGAGCATGTTCGAGTGTGGGTCGGCGGCCGGTGGCCATCGCCGCGTCGGCAGGAGCGAGGCCGGCCGTCGGGTGTGTGTCCAGCGGGGGATGGCCTGTGCCGTGGGCGGCCGCCCATTACATTGGCCGCGGCCCACCCGCGACGGCCCATCGCGCTGGTGACACTTGGTCGGTCACCGGCACGTTTTCATCGCTTGCCAGAGGCCGCTCCCCGTATCGGGGACGCCCCTCGTACGGAGGTCACTGCCATGACGCAGGATGCGAAGTCCCCGAAGAAGCTGCAGCGTAACCGCTCCACACTCACCCACAAGCTCGGCTACGCCCTGACCCACCCCGGCCGTGTCGCCCCGTACCTGCGTCGAGCCTCCCGCGACACCTGGCTGCGCCTCAAGCATCCTGATCACGTCGGCTATTACCGCGCGGTCATGGCCTCGGACACCCGGCGCAACCCGGAGGCAGCTGTCGGCAGCCAGACCCACGAACGCTGGTTGGCACTCGGGCAGATGCAGTTCGACTACCTCGTCGAGCACGGGCTGCGCCCCGAGCACCGGATGCTCGACATCGGCTGCGGCAACCTGCGCGGCGGCTGGCGCTTCATCGACTACCTCGATACCAACAACTACTACGGCATCGACATCTCGCCGGACATCCTGATCGCCGCCAAGAAGACCCTCGTCGAGCGCGGGCTCCAGGACAAACTGCCGCACCTGACCATCACCGGCGACCTCACCTTGGACTTCCTGCCCGGCGACCACTTCGACGTCGTACACGCGCACAGCGTCTTCTCCCACTCGCCGCCGACGCTGATCGAGGAGTGCCTCGCCCACGTCGGCCGTATTCTGACCGACAAGGGGTTCTTCGACTTCACCTTCGACCGTACGGAGGGCGCCGAACACCAGGTGCTGCGCGAGGACTTCTACTACCGCACCGAGACCCTCTTGGCCATGGCTCGCAAGCACGGCCTTCACGGCAGTTTCATGGACGACTGGGAGAAGCGGCCCCACGGCCAGTCGAAGATCCGGGTGAGCCGCTCCCCGCTACCGGCTCTCGACCAGCACGACGGCTGACCCGGCGCCGGCCGCCGGTGAGAGCGCTTCGCGGGCCCGGACCTTGTCCTTGGTCGGGCAACGCCGCACCAGCACCACGGGTGAACCGGCCCAGGTGGGAGCGCCGTGGCCGTCTCGGGCAGGCCAGAGCGCGCGCAGCCGGTCGCGAGGATCGAGGATCCACGCCTCGGCCCTGACGATCAGCGGCTCGAACCACACGGTAGCGCCAGCAGGACCAGCAGACCCGCGGACCAGCCGAGTAGCACGTCAGTCGGCCAGTGCGTACCGAGGGAGACAGTGGTGAGGCCGATGCCCAACGCCATCGCCGCCGACCATGCGGACAGCCGGCGCCGCACTCTCGGAGGGGAGGTCGGATACGTCAGGATTCCCCATGTCACCACGGCACCCCGCTGACCGAGCAGTCGAGCCGCACCAGCCAAGAAGTGCTCACCCACGGGAACCCGGACGATCGCCAGGTGGAGGGCCAGCGTCCCGGTGAAGAGCATGATGCGGTGAGGCTCATTGTCCGCGGGGTGAGTGATCGTTCGCTAGCCGCCCCATCGACATTACATTCAGTGAGCGAATTCAATCTCTCCGTGCTGACATCCGGGGGGTGCCAGTGTTAACGACGGCCAGCGGTCGCAGGAGGGCCGCATCCACCGTTGGGCGCCTCAAGGGGCGCCACACCCCCGGCCATCCGGTCGTGCCCTGCCCGGCACGTGGACGACTGCCAGTCGCGCTGCTCAATGACACGACGACGTCCCCGTCACCCGGGCGTCGGCTGTGAGTGACGTTCCCGTCGTCCGGCACGCTGAGGAAAGAGATCCCCAGTGGGGTCTGGGTGCCTGCACTCCGTGGGGAGGCAAGCGGGCGCCGACGTGCAGGGGCAGGCTCGTTCAGTCCCCCCGTGACGGGTCTGCCCCTGCTACTGAGGCGACCTCCTGCCGGAGTGGAATGGTCCGGGGACCGGTGTGTCTGTTCGAGGGCTGGGAGACCGAGACCATGCACGCTCGCGGTTGGTCCCGGGCCGAACCGCCCGAAGCTCACCAGCCCGTCGGCCCCGCCCGGCCTCGTACCGCGTGGGCGGGGCCGAGCACCAGGAGACTGCCTCGGTCGTCCTGAGGCAGCCGCCGTACTGACCGCCTGGGAGACACGGCTCTGATCAGTGGATAGAGCCGCCAGCCGCGACTTGGTCGCTGACCGCGCGCACCAAGTGCAGTCAGTGACCGCCGACGCGGTGCCGGTCTCCTTTCTTCACCGACGGTTTCTTGGTGGAGGGGTGTCCCACACGGTGATGACCAGTGTCGGCCGCGCCGGGCTGGAGCGAGGAGCCGACCAACGGGCACGATCCACGGCCGTGCCGTTAGCGACTGCCGACCGCGCGGTGTAGCGTCGTTATATAGCAGTCGTGGTTCCGAAGTCTCGTTCGCCCGTGATCACGATCATGGGCGTTCTTGCTGTTCAGCGCCTCTCCGGACCAGGGCGATCACCTCCCGGGCCTGCAGGGTGCGAGCTCGGGTTTCCTCGAAGGAGCAGGCCATGGCCAAGGGCACCGTGAAGTGGTTCAACAGCGAAAAGGGATTCGGCTTCATCGAGCAGGAGGGCGGCGGACCTGACGTCTTCGCCCACTACTCCAACATTGCCGCTCAGGGCTTCCGTGAGTTGCAGGAGGGGCAGAAAGTCGAGTTCGACGTCACGCAGGGCCAGAAGGGACCGCAGGCGGAGAACATCCGACCGGCGTGACCACAGCGCCGCGCAAGGACGGATCGGCGCTGTGCGGGTCGTTGCCCACGGGGCGGGCAGGCGTTCCCCCGTAGCAACGCCTGCCCGCTGCGTCTCTCAAGGCCCGCGGCCCGCGAGCAGGCCGCTGCGGCAGGCTGGCCCCGGCAATCATCAGGCTCATCGTCGTCACGTCGGCGGCTGCGGCGTGCCGCCGGTGGGACACGGCACGACGGCCGTCACCGTCCTGCCCGCCGCGTGGATCTTCACCTGCACGTCCGCCGAGAGTTCCTGCACCGCATTCCAGCCGATTCCGCCCGGCACCCGGGACCCAGCGAGGGGCGACGGAAGCCGTGCAGCCAGGAGAGTTGGCGCAGGAGCCGCCGGTACCTGTCGTGGTCGTAGCCACGGTCGGCGAACAGAGTGTCGGGCCGCCGCGGCCGTCCGACGACACCGGCCATCGCAGGGTGGCAACGGGCATCGCGCCGCCGGCCGGCGGCGCGATGCCCGGCTGGGGCCCGGAAGGTCAGCCGCCGTGCACGGCGCTGACGAGGTCGGGCAGGAGCTTCGCCGCGTTCGGCGTCCCCAGTCCGGTGACGGGGTCCCATCCTGTGCCGGCCGAATAGCCCGGGACCGACGTCTCGGCGGTGTTGTTGCCCACGGTGACGTCGTTGAAGTCGGCCGCGTAGGTGGCCGGGTTGGACGCGAGCTTGTACAGAGCCGGGTTGATCCGTCCGAGCCCACCGTGGTTGATCTGGGCGGCGATGGAGACCAGGCCCGCCCACTGGGGACACGCCAGTGACGTGCCGCCGATGTCGTACCAGCCCGTGCTGCACGGTGTGCTGCCGCACTTCAGCCCGCTCTGGCCGTCGGGCGGGAGGGACAGGTACACCAGTGCTCCCGTCGACGGACTCGCCTGCAGGGAGATGTCCGGAACGCCGCGCATAGCGCCGATGGCTGCGCTGCCGGCCGGCAGTACGCCCGACTGGTAGTCCGGCTTGGCGAAGACGCTGCTGTAGCCGCCGCCGGAACCGGTCCAGCCGGTCTCCGATTGGCCGGGGCCGTTCTGGCAAGCCCCCGGCGGGGAGGCGCTGTCGACGACCCTGCCGATGGTGGCACCCGGGTCGGTGCACAGGTTCGTGCCGCCCACCGACGAGCCGAGAACGGTGACGCCGCTGTGTGCCGCCGACTTGAAGGCGTAGCGCAGGTTCTGAAGCGATCGGGCGCTGCCGAAGGCGCCCTCCGCCGAGGCGAACGACTGGGAGATGACGGTTGCGAGGTGATGCTCGACGACGTACTGCTCGGCGGCCATCATCCGAGGGAAGCCCTGTACCCCGAGGGTCTCTGCGGTGGGGGTGGTCACCAGCAGGATGTTGGCGCCGGGTGCCATGGCATGGGCGGTCTCGACGTCAAGAGCCACCTCCAGCGCCCACGCGCTTTTGTCCTCCTGCCCGGGGCTGTTGCTCGTGGACGGCGGCGCTTTGGTGGCGGGCGAACCCTGCAGATGAAGCTCGCTGAAGGTCGGCATGCCGGACGCACAACTGACGCCCTCTTCCCCGCACATGGGCGCAATGCCGAATGCACGGTCGAAGACATGCAGGTCGTGTGCCATGGTGTCGCTGCCGTAGGAGTCGACGATGGCGATCGTCTGACCGCGTCCGTCGTCCCCGGCTGAATGCAGCGGGCCCACGTTGTAGGCGGCCTGGATGGACTGCGGGGTGAAGCAGCGGCGTCCTGCTGACGCACACTGCGACTGGGGGGGTGGAGTCTGACTGGTGGTCACCTGTGTGTAGTCGGCCACGGTAGGCCGTACTCGCGGATAGGCGGCCTGGTAGGCCGCGCTCGTCGCGGGGACGGCGCCCGCCGCCGCGAGGCTAGCCCTCGCGGTTGCCCGCCCGACGCACTTGTCCTGTCAACAATGATCAAAGAATGGCCCTTGCCGAACCGGTCGAGCGGGCGGCCCGCACCGATGTGATGCTCCCCACGAGCCCGGTATGAAAGGCGACGATCGGGCAAGGCTCACGTGCATGCCGCACATGCACAACCCTCGGCAGGTGACGTGATGGCGGCGGAGACCGGGGCACCCCGGACGCTGCCCGCCACAGCGACCGCAGTCGAGACCGCTTCCACAACTCCGGTGCCTTCACTGCCGTCGCTCACGGGACTGCGATGGATGGCGGCGGTGCTGGTCTTCGGGCTGCATGTGCGCAACTTCGGCTACTTCGGGGGCACCGGCGGGCGTATCGCGACGTGGGGGTTCGGGGCCGGGGCCACCGGGGTGTCGTTCTTTTTCATCCTCTCCGGCTTCGTCCTGATGTGGTCCGCACGGCCGGGCGAGCGAGCACCGGCGTTCTGGTGGCGGCGTATCGCCCGGATCTATCCGGTCCACCTCGCCACCGCCGCGATCGCGCTGCTCATGGGCCTCACCCTGGCCCATCAGGT
The DNA here is from genome assembly GCF_044459945.1 of Streptomyces sp. NPDC050164. Taxonomy (NCBI): domain Bacteria; kingdom Bacillati; phylum Actinomycetota; class Actinomycetes; order Kitasatosporales; family Streptomycetaceae; genus Streptomyces; species Streptomyces sp. NPDC050164. The sequence goes on along the minus strand of NZ_JBITJK010000003.1, from coordinate 98,235 downwards.
GAAGCCCACCCTGTATCAGGCCCTGTCCAATGTGCTGCTGTTGCATGCCTGGTGGCGCCCCTGGTGGCAGACGCTGGATCCCGTCAGCTGGTCGCTTGCCTGCGAGGCATTCTTCTATGCCGTCTTTCCGCTGTTGGCTCTCTGGCTGCGCCGCCTGGGAGCCCGGGGATCGGCCGTCCTGGCCGGTCTGTCGGTGCTGGCGGTGCTGGTGCTGGCCTGGTCGGACGCGCACCACTGGCTGGGCCAGCCGCTCTACTCCTTCCCGGCGGCCCGCCTCCCCGAGTTCGTCCTCGGTGCCGCTGTCGCCCGTATGGTCAGTCTCGGGCAATGGCGCGGGCCCGGCCTGGAGGCCTCACTCGCCCTGGCGATCACCGGCTACTTCCTCGTCCCCCAAGTCCCCGCCGGGTACCCGGCCACCACCTGCACCCTCATCGGCTTCACTGTGCTCATCCCGGCGGCGGCCGTCGCCGACCTACGCGGCCTCCCCTCGCTGTGGCGGCACCGAAGGCTGGTGCGACTGGGTGAACTCTCCTTCGTCTTCTACATGATCCATCTACTTGTGCTGCGGATCGGTACCAACCTGCTCGGCAACTCTCCGCACTTCGGCCTGCTGTCCGCGCTGACCGCCACCGTCGTCGCGTTCTCCGTGGCGCTGGGGTTGTCCTGGGCCTTGTACGAGGGCCTGGAACGCCCGGCCAGACGACTGCTGCTGCGCCGCATCCGTTTCCAGGACCGTGTCCCGTGAACACCGCGCCGGTCAGCCGGCCGTCGGGCGGCAGTCATAGAGGGTGAAACTCCCATCCGTCCGACGCTCTTCGTATGCGAAGGCCCGTGGCGGGCCGGGCAGCCGCGCGGCGGCCTGGCGCGGGCCTACGAAGAGGAGACCGCCAGCGCGGTGGCGCCCAGCAGGACCGCCCGCCCGACGCGACGCCCCGCCCGGGGCCGCCAGCAGGTAGACCGCCACGAAGACCGGCAGCAGCAGCCAGGCCTGCAGCATCTTCGCCTGGAAGGCCAGGCCGACCCACATCCCGCAGGCCGGCAGCGGCAGCAACCGTCCGCTGCGCGCCGCCGGCAGGAGCACCCCGGCGGCCAGCACCAGCAGCAGGGCGAGCAGCTCGTCCGGGATGGTGGCCCGGTCGAGCGCCGCCGTCACGGGAGTGGCGGTGAGCGCCAGTGCCGCGATCAGGGCGGCCAGCGGCCCGGCCCAGGCGCGCACCGTCCGGTGCAGCACGTAGATGGTGAGCACGCCCTCCATCACGTGCGGCAGCGCCACCGCCCAGGTGTGCGGGTCGAAGAGCCACACCGAGGCCGCGTCGGGCCAGAAGCCGCCGGGTGTCTTGTCGATGCTGATCGTGCCGCTGGGGTCGAGGCCGCCGAAGAGGAACGCCCGCCGGCTGGTGGCCATGGAGCGGATGGCCGCGCCGTAATAGGGGTGCACGACGGCCTGGTTCAGGCCCCAGCCGTAGAGCAGAGCGGCGGCGGCGAGCACGCCGAGCAGGCTCGCGCGCTCCCAGCGCGCGGGGGTGTCCCACCCCGCGTCGAGGGCGTCGCTGCGGCCGGAGCGGTCGGCCCTGCGGCGGTGCGCGCCGGTTTCCCGGGCACGGGGAGCGGTGGCCATGAGACGGGGCCGTCCTTCGTGCGGTGCTGGTTGGGCTCGGGGCGGTAGGTACCGCTACAGGCGGCGGGCGGCGCGGAAGCTGCGGGCGTAGAAGTCGGTGCCGTCGAGCAGGGCGTGGCCGGCGAGGTCGCCCATGGTGGGGCCGTTGGCGGCGGAGCGGCTCGAGTAGAAGCGGGGGCGGCCCGCGTTGTCGAGGCCCAGGTACATCCCGCAGTGGTCGATGACGTTCGGCTCGGCCGTTGGCGGCCCGTACCACGGTGCGGGTCGGGTTGCCGGGCCGCTCGAACCGGTGGCCGTCTACGGGCCTTGCCTGGGGCACGGAGCCGTCCACCGTGGGGATATTCGCGCCGGGGCGGTGTTCGAGGCGCTGCCAGGCGTAGGCGCCGCCCCCGCCTGCCGCAGCGAGGGAGGCGAGGACCTGGCGGCGGGTCAGGCCGCCGTCCTTGCCGTGACCGGACCGGGCCGTCGCGGGCGCGGTCGTACTGGTCGGGGTGTATGCCTCGGCAGCACGGCGCAGCGTGTTCGCCTCCGCGCTGATGGAGCCCCGGACCGACACGGCAGCGTCCGCGGCGATCTGCCGCCTGCGTACCTCATCCTGAGACGAGCAGCGAGGCGGGCGATGGCCCGGCCTCAGCGCAGCCGCCTGCTGCGGAAGCGTGGCAGCACAGCGATGATCGTCCGACGCGGCCTCGGGCGGCACCGCACGGCCAGCGACAGGCTGTGGTACGCCGCCTCACCGGTCCCCAGGTCATCGGTGTGGTGATGGCCCGCCACCACTCCCTTGCCTGCCGCCTCCCGGGCCGAGGAGACCGCCTGTCAGGCCGGGACTGGTCGGCGTGGGGGAGGGCGTGGGAGCGGTGGGGGAGGCGCACCCGCCCGGGATGGCGCTGCACGGCGTGATGGACGGGGACGGTGCCGGTGTGGTTGGTGAGGGGGTGCTCGAGGGCGACTCGGTTGGGGATGCCGACGGGGTGGCGGACGGAGCGCCGTTCTCGTTGGCTCCCTGGCCGAGTGGCGGTGCCGGAGGGAAGGACTTCACGGGCTGGCCCTGGAGGGCGGCGGACATGTAGCCGAGCCACACCTGGGTGGGCATGTCCGCGCCGAAGACCTTGCTGTAGCCGCCGACTCCGGACATGGACCGCAGGCCCGAGTTGCCGGAGCCCTCCTTGAACATGGTGACCGCCGTGGACAGCTGCGGGGTGTAGCCGATGAACCAGGCGGACTTGTAGTCGTCCGTGGTGCCGGTCTTGCCCGCAGCGGGCCGTCCGAGGGCCAAGGCGTTGGTGCCGGTGCCGTGCTCGACCACGTCCCGCAGCACGTTTGTGACGGTCTCGGCGGTCGAGGCGGGCATGGCCCGGGTGCCGGCGGGGGGGGTGAAACCCGGGAGTTGCCGCCCGCCGTCGAGGACCTTGGTGACCGAGTAGGGCTCGTGGCGGACCCCGTCCGCGGCGAAGGTGCCGTAGGCGTCGGCCATGCGGATGGCCGACGGGGTGGAGGTGCCGATGTAGAAGCCGGCGGTGTCGTACTGGAGGCTGCTGCGCAGCAGGCCGGCCGCCAGCGCCTCGTTCTCCACGGCGTCGTACCCGACGTACTCGCCCAGCTGGACGTACGGGGTGTTGACCGACTGCTCCATTGCCTTGCGCAGGGTGATGTAACCCCACTTGGTGGACACGTCGTTCTGCTGATGGAGCAGCCCGGTGGGGTCGCTGCCGTCCGGGAGGTACTGTCCCTGCTGGTTCTTGATCTCGATGCCGTTGTCGCCGTCGAACCTGCTCTCCGGCGTGATCGGCGACGGCGGCTGCCCGGGGGAGAGGACCGCGCCGTGGTCCAGGGCGGCGGCGAGATCGAAGGGCTTGAAGGTGGAACCGACCGGCACGCCGGAACTGTTGGCGTTGTCCGTGTAGTGGCCCTTGTTCCAGCCGTCGCCGCCGTACAGGGCCACGATCGCTCCGGTGTCCGGGTCGACGGAGGCGGCACCGACCTGCACGTTCCGGTCCGCCGGCCGGTGCCGCGGGTCCAGGTGCTGCCCCCGCATCCTGGCCACCGAGGCGCTCAGTTCGGCGACCTGGTGCCTGTCGAACGTGGTGTAGATCTGGTAGCCGCCCTGGTTCAGCTGCTGGTCGCTGATGGACGAGTGCTGCTCGACGTACTGCTCGGCGATCTGTACCAGGTAGCCGCCCTGCCCGCTCAGCGAGCCGGAGGCGGTCATCGGTTTCGGCAGCGGGAAGCCCTCCCGCAGATACCGCTGTTCCTGTGTGGGGCTCAACTTCCCGATGGCGGCCATCCGGTTCAGCACGTACTTCCAGCGGGCGGTGGCCTGGGGGCGGGCCTGCGGGTCGTCGGCGTTCATCATCACGCTCGGCTCGTTCACCGTGGCCGCCAGGAACGCTCCCTGGCTGACGTTCAGCCTCTCCACGGGAAGGTGGTAGTACGCCTGGGCGGCGGCCTCGATGCCGTAGGCCCCGCGGCCGTAGTAGTTGCTGTTCAGATAGCCCTGAAGAATCTGCTGCTTGCTGAGCTTCGCTCCGATCTTCAAAGAGATCATGATCTCCTTGAACTTGCGCGACAGGGTCTGGTCCTGGCTGAGGTAGGTGTTCTTCACGAACTGCTGCGTGATGGTCGACCCGGACTGCACCTGGCCGCCCTCCGCCATGTGGTACAGCGCCCGGAGGATGCCCTGGGGGTCGACGCCCGGGTCGGTGTAGAAGGACGCGTTCTCCGCCGCGAGGAAGTCCCACTGCACATCGGATGGAACTTGCGACAGGCTCACGTTCTGCCGGTTCACCTGGCCCACGCTGGCCATCTGCGAGCCGTCCGACCAGTAGAACACGTTGTTCTGAAGCTGAGTGTTCGGATTGACGCTCGGAACGGACACCGTCGCGTAGGCGAAGCCAACCGCGCCGACCGTGCCGCCGCAGAGCAGCACGAGGACGGTCAACGCCTGCTTCCAGGACGGCAGCCAGCGCCGCAGACCGCGTCTGCCGGCTCGCGGATAGTCGATCAGCCGCCGCTTCCCGGACGTCCCGCGCCGGGAGGAATCGGCCGGACGCACACCCGGGCCGTGTCTCTCCGTCGTCCTGCGCGACCAGCGCCGGTTCGCCGTCCGGTCGGCCCTGCGCATCTCCGCTCGGGTCATCCTCGGCTGTCCGCCCGCAGGCCCCTTTAGCGAAGGAGGCCCGCTACGGTAATCGCTCATCCTTGTTGCCTTCGGTGAGATACGCATTCCGGAGTCGGTCCTAAGAGGCGTGACCGTGCGTGCGGGTGAGAAGGCTCCGCCTTACCGGAAATGTTGGACTGTCAGTCCCGCAGTGGTAGCAGGTGAACGGCTCACCGCTTTTGCTTCTGTCTCGGTTCAAGGGACCGGCGTCAAGCTGAGCATAAGTGGACCATGTCAGGCAGAGACGACTATTTGGCGCCCTGTTGACCGCTCCATCGATGTGAAATGACCTCCGGCTGACCGACTCGATACTTCGGGATTCGAAGACGTGTCCTCTGACATCACAGGGCTTCGTACTTTCGCATTTCACCGCATCGGGAAGATCGGAGCCCGTGACCGCATCAAGACGGTGATCTTCGCCTGGCAGGACGCGCTCATGGCCGGGGCCGCCCGGGTGACAGTCACCCCGGCGGCCCCGGCCATGAGCGGTGCAGGCTCAGCCGTTCGGCCCGGCCGGGGTCGTGGTGGTCTTGAAGCCCTCGGTCTTGTTGGCCTGGATGGCGAAGTCATTGGTGAACGTCTTGCTGAGGTTCACCGACGACTTCACGTTGCCGACCAGTTGCTCCGTGGCCAGAGAGGTCTTCGGGCCGCCGGCCGGCATCAGGCCGTCGGGGAGGAACTGGCCCTTGTCCTCGGTCAGGGCCGCGATGTAGTCGGCCTTGGTCACCAGCTGGTTCGACACGTACGACGCGGGCAGCTTGTCCGCGATGTCGGCCGCGCTGTGGGTGTTGATCCAGTGCATGGTGGCGACCAGCGCGTCGACACTTGCCGTCGGCTCCAGGCAGTCAACGCAACGCTCGCCGGGCGCACGAGCGTACAACGCCGCATTCGTGCAGGAATGCCGACGAGGCGCGGGCCAGAGAATGTCTCTTTGATGTGGTGAGCGGTTGATCCGATGCTCCCGGTTCGGTTATTGAGCCTGAACGCGCGATGTTGGGTGTGGTTGTCGGGGTTTGATGGTGAGGCCGGTTTCGGTGAGGCATCCGTCGATGGGGTCGCTGCGGTACCGGATGGTGCGTAAGCCGCGCTTGACCACGCGGATGAGGTTGGTCAGGGGTGGTGAGGCGGTGTTGGACAGGGATCGGATCCGCGCCGTGCCCAGGTGCGGGCGGTCGGCGGCGTCATCGACACTCCGGCCTCGTCCTCGAAGGCGATCCGGGCGCCGAGCGCCGCCGCGCATCTTTGCGGAGGTCAGTGCGCGCCGCTGCGCAGGCCTGTCGGCATCGTCGTCACCCGTGTCCGAGGGTGCGGCGAGAGCCACAGGATTCGACCTGATGACGTGTCAGTGAAGTCAGCAAGTGGTCAGCATGAGTCCTGAGGTACTCGACGAAGGTTGCCCGAACATGCGACTTGCGGTGGAGCGCGGATTGCGGGGTCCGACTCGCTAAAGCACAGGTCAGGCTATAGATCGGAAGCCCTGGAGCGTGACGGGACAGGTTCCGCTCGCTTTGGATCGATCTCGTTCGTACCTCTGTCCGGTCCGCTGCACATTCCTTTGGAAAATGCCAAAGCCCTCACCTGGGCCGAGTACTTTCCGTAGTGTCGTGCTCACGTTCACGGGAACAGCCGTGCAGGGGAGGGGATTCGGCGTGCCCGGAATCGACGAGAGTCTGCTGGAGGCCATGCGGCTGCCCGGTGTGCGAGGGGCCGCGGTGGTCGACTGGATCAGTGGTCTCGCCCTGGGCGCGGTGGGTGACGCACCGGGCGGCGATCTGGAGGCGACGGCCGCGGAGACCGCCGAACTCGCCCGCCTCGCCACGGAGAGCGGCGCGCTCGCCCCGGTCGGCGGCGACGCGGGCGGAGCGTCCGGCAAGGAACCACCCGTGCAGGACCTGATCATCACGAACACCGACTCGTACCACCTGCTCAGGTTCGTCACCACGACCTTCGACAGCACCGTGTTCCTGCACTTATGGCTCGACCGCCGGGAGGGCAACCTCGCCCTGGCCCGCATCCGGCTGGCCGAGATGGCGGACCGACTGGTGCTCGGATGATCACGCCGACCCGGACCGCACGCACGGACGAACCGGCCTCGGCCCTGCTCGGCACCCTCGCCGCACAGGGCGCGAGCGGCGCCCTGTCCACCGAGGCGGGGATCGTCTACCTCGCCGCCGGACACGTCGTCCATGTCGAGTCCGCCCTCACCCCCGACATCGGCGACCTGCTCACGCACAGCGGCGCGCTCGCCCCGGACGGCTGGTGGGAGGCGATCGACCAGGCCGGCCGCCGTTGCCGCGTCGGCCGTCAGCTGGTGGACAGCGGCCACCTAGCCGCCGGCGCGCTGGAACTGTGCCATCTGGGCGCCCTCTTCGACGCGGCGTACTTCGTCCTCGCCCACGACGGACCGGCGCTCCGCTTTCGCCCCGGAGTCTCGCACTGGCTCGGCGCGGTCCGTGCCGTGCCGGTGGACACGGTCCTGCGCGAGTCGCGACGCCGCCGCGAACTGCTGCACCGCATTTGGCCCGAACCCGCCATCGACCTCGCCCCGCTCGCCCGCGTGCCCGGCCCCGACCCGGCGGATCTGCCGGTCCGCCGCAGCCGCACCCTCGCCCAGGTCGACGGCGTCCGCACCGCCGCACAGATCGCCACCGCCCTCGCCTGCCGCACCTTCCACACCCTCGTCGAACTCCGCCGCCTGGCCGCCGCCGGGCTGGTCGTCCACAAAGCCCCCGCCCCCGGCCCTTTCCTTGCCCCCGCCCCTGCCACCGCTCCCGTGTCCGCCGAGCCGGGCCCCGCCCCTCGTCCCACGGCACCGGACGAGCCCGACACCGCACTGCTGCGACGGCTCCTGCACGCCTTGGAGGCACTGTGATCCGCGCGCGACGACAGCGTGCCGAAAGGAGACTGCTCATGGCCGTCGAGACCGACGTCCTCGACGAACTGCGTCGGCTCCGCACCCGCATACCCTGGCTGACCGGTTCGCTCGCGGCCACCGTCGATGGACTCGTCCTCGCCCACGACGTCCCGGACACCGAACCGGAGGGACTCGCGGCGCTCACCGCCGCCGCCCTCGGCGTCGCCCACCGCATGACCGACGCCGCAGCTCGCGGCGACTTCCGCGAGCTGCTGGTGCGCGGCTCCGGTGGCTACGTCGCCACCTACGCGGCAGGGGCGACCGCCGTCCTCACCCTCCTCGCCGGGGACCGCGTCAATGTAGGCCGCCTCCACCTGGAGGGCCGGCGCAGCGGCGCCCGGATCGCGGACCTGGTGGCCACGCACGTCGGGCCGGGCACCGGCCGCCACGCCGACCGGCCCGCGCCCGCCGAACACCTCGCGACGGCGCCCCCTGCCACGGCTCGTCCCATCGGCACCCTCCCGGTACGCACCCCGCAGCGGCCCACCCACCAGCCGCGCCCGCAGACCGGCATCTGAACCTCCCGAACCTCCCGGACCTCCCGGACCTCCGAACCTTCCGACCGACCGAAGAAGCGAAGCACCGAACGAAAGGAACCGTCCGCATGGCCAACCCGGAGACCGCGCTGAAGGAATGCCTGAGCTCCATCGACGGAGCGACGGCTGCGGCACTCGTCGACTACACCAGCGGCATGGCGCTCGGCACGCTCGGCGGCAGCAAGGACTTCAACCTGGAAGTCGCCGCCGCCGGCAACACCGATGTCGTACGGGCCAAGCTGCGCACCATGGAACTCCTGGGCCTGCAGGAGGAGATAGAGGACATCCTGATCACTCTCAACTCCCAGTACCACCTGATCCGCCTGCTCAAGGGACGCGGCGGCAGCGGACTGTTCCTGTACCTCGTGCTCGACGCGAGCCGCGCGAACCTGGCGATGGCCCGCCACCAGCTCCGCCGGATCGAGAACGACCTGGAGGTCTGAGCCGGCACCACCGGACGGGAGCCCTCCGTCGTCGGCATGTCGCGGAGGGCCCCGGCACACCGGATGGCCGCACCTACGGTTGGGGAAGGCCGGCGAGCCAGTCGGTCAGGAGCCGGTTGGTCTCCGCCGGGCGTTCCTGCTGGAGGAAGTGTCCGCAGCCGTCGAGGATGTGAGAGGCCGCCAGTCCGGGCAGGGTGGCCGGGTACGCCTCGATCGCGTCGGCCAGCCAGGTAGTGGACGCGTCCAGGCCGCCGCCGATGAACAGCGACGGCTGTGTGACGGGGGCATCGGCGAAGTCCGCCAGGTCCTGCCAGTCCCGGTCCATGTTCCGGTAGCGGTTCAGGGCGCCGGTCATTCCCGTGCGTTCGAACTCCCCGGCGAAGACGTCCAGGTCGGCCTCGCTCAGCCAGCTCGGCAGGCGGCCGACGGGGAACCGGTCGCGCAGCGTCCCTCCGCGGGCGACGAAATGCGGACTGGCTTCGGGCATCGTGCCGGCGGAGAGGGCGGCGTAGAAACCCGCGAGCCAGCCGCGCACGTCGGGCTCGATCTCCGCCTCGGCCCGGCCCGGCTGCTGGAAGTAGGAGACGTAGAACTCCTCCTCGCCGCCCAGCCGCGCGAACACCTCACTGGGCCTGGGGCCGCCGGGCGGCGTGTACGGCACGCTCAGCAGCCCCACCGCGCGGAACACCTCGGGCCGGATCAGCGCGGACGTCGCGGCGATCGTCGCACCCCAGTCGTGCCCGACGACCACCGCGGACCGCTCGCCCAGCGCCTCCACCACGGCGACGTTGTCCTCCACCAGGTCGGCCATCCGGTACGCGTCCACCGCCGCGGGCCGGGACGAACGCCCGTAGCCGCGGACGTCGACGGCCACCGCGCGATAGCCCGCGGCGGCCAGGGCCGGCAGCTGATGACGCCACGCGTACCAGGATTCGGGGAAGCCGTGCAGCAGCAGAACCAGCGGCCCGTCCCCCTGCTCGACGAGGTGCATGCGGCCGGCCGGTGAAGGGACGAGGCGGTGCGTGCGGTCGCCGGCGGACGTCTGCGACATGGATCCTCCTGCGGTCCGGAGAGTGGCGCTCGGTCCACCGATCATCCGGCGCCCGCCGCGACGCACGCCAAGCCTGTTGCCGGTTCGGCAAAAGGCTCAGCCGTGGTACGTGATGTACCCGTTGCCGTCCTTGTCGGATCCGCTCTTGGTGTACGAGTGCACGTCGGCAGGGCTGCCGGACGGCTTGTACACGTAGATCGTGTCCTTGTCGTTGTTCCACATGAAGTTGCAGTTGTCGCGGTAGACGACGTTCTTGGCGTCGGAGTCGGTTCCGTTGCCGCCGCGCAGCTTCACGTAGTCACCCGGCTGAAGGGCGTGGCTCGCGGTGAAGGTGAACTTGTTCCCCGCGGCGTCCTTGACGACGTACCCCTTGAGGTTCACGGTCGTCGACCGCGAGTAGTTCTTGATCGTCAGGTACTCCTCGTCGGTGTTCCCCGTCGAGCAGTTGTTGGAGTCCCTCCCGGGAGCGTCGTACTGGATCCCGCGGATCTTCAGCGCGGAGTTGTACTCGGCGGCCTGGGCCGGAACCGCCGTCAGGGCGGCCAGGGCTCCGGCAGTGGCGGCCGTGGTGGCGACAAGGCGTATACGCATGGACGTTCGTCCCCCTTGTGTGACCCTCTGATGAAGGCCATGTGATGGTTTGGTGAAGCATCCGGATCGTACACGGTTCAAGCACGCATAAGGGCGGGTCCGGTGACATCGTCACCGGACCCGCCCGCAGGGTGTATTGGACGTCAGGCGCCGCTCGCCCGCAGCATGTCCTCGCGCTCGACGATCTTCACGCGCTCGCGCCCCTCGGGCTCGCCCAGCGCCTTCTCCGCGGCGTCCAGCTTGTACCAGCCGTCCCAGGTGGTGAAGCGGATGTTCCGCTCGGCGAGGAACGCGTCCACGGCCTCGGGGGCAGGGGTGGCGGGCGTGTGCAGCCGGCCGTTCGCGTAGTCGTCCAGCAGGTTGGCCACCGTCTCGTTCGCGTCGCCCTTGGTGTGACCGATGAGGCCCACGGGGCCGCGCCGGATCCAGCCGGTGACGTACGTGGACTGGAGGTGCTCGCCGGTCTCCTGCATGACCCGCCCGCCCTCGTCGGGGACGGTGCCGGAGTCGATGTCCCAGGGCAGCTTGGGGAGTTTGTCGGACAGGTAGCCCACCGCACGGTAGACCGCGCTGACGTCCCAGGTCTTGAACGTGCCGGCGCCCTTGACGTTGCCGGTGCCGTCGAGTTCCGTGCGCTCGGTGCGCAGCCCGACGACCTTGCCGTCCTCGCCGAGGATTTCGACCGGCGACTCGAAGAAGTGCAGGTACAGCTTGTGGGGCCGGTCGCCGACGTCGCGGATCGCCCAGTTCTCCAGGGTCTTGGCGACCATGTCGGCCTGCTTGTTGCCGCGCCGGGTCGCGATCGAGCCCTCGTCGTAGTCGATGTCCTCGGGGTCGACGATGACCTCGATGTTGGGGGAGTGGTCCAGCTCCCGCAGCTCCATCGGGCTGAACTTCGCCTGTGCCGGGCCACGGCGGCCGAACACGTGGATCTCCTTGGCCCGGTTGGCCTTCAGGCCCTCGTAGACGTTCGCCGGGATCTCCGTCGGCAGCAGCTCGTCCGCCGTCTTGGCCAGGACGCGCGCGATGTCGAGCGCGACGTTGCCGACGCCGAGCACGGCGACCTTCTCCGCCTCCAGCGGCCAGGTGCGCGGCACGTCCGGGTGGCCGTCGTACCAGGAGACGAAGTCCGCGGCGCCGTACGAGCCGTCGAGATCGATGCCCGGGACGGACATCGACCGGTCGGCCATCGCGCCGGTGGCGAAGATCACGCCGTCGTAGAACGCGCGCAGGTCGTCCAGGCCGATGTCGGTGCCGTAGTCCACGTTGCCGAAGAGCCGGATCTGCGGCTTGTCGAGGACCTGGTGCAGGGCGGTGATGATGCCCTTGATCCGCGGGTGGTCGGGGGCGACGCCGTAACGGATCAGGCCGAACGGCGCCGGCATGCGCTCGAAGATGTCGATGGACACGCCGGGTTCGGCGGCCACCTCGGACTTGAGCAGGGCGTCGGCGGCGTAGATCCCGGCGGGGCCGGATCCGACGATGGCTACCCGCAGGGGGCGGGGCATGGTCAGGTTCCCTTCGAGTGGCGACAAGCGATCTCGCCGTGAAGCCTAAACTGAGGCATGCCTAAGTTGGTACGCGGGTCCGGTCTATGAGCTCATAAGGCGACTTTATGACCTGCCGTAGGAGGCCTTATGTTTGTGCCTGGGGCCTGGGGCCTGGGGCCTGGGGCCTGGGGCCTGGTGGCCGACTGTCCGGCCTGACGCACCCTCTCACGCGGCCCGGGAACCCGAACGCGGGCATCGGCGAACAGGAGACGACCCTGCCCGTGACGTCGAAGGAAGACCCATGAACCCGAGAGGCGACCGGTGACCGCACTTCCGAGCGTCGGAGCCCGCCACGCCCCAGGCCTGCGCGAGGAGTCCGACGCGTCGGTGATCGAGCGCTCCCGGGAGGATCCGGACGCGTTCGCGGCCCTCTTCGACCGCTACGCCGACGACATCCACCGCTACATCGCCCGGCGGCTCGGCACCGAGGCGGCCGACGACCTGATGGCCGAGACCTTCGTGATCGCCTTCCAGCGGCGCCACCACTACGACCCGACGCGGCCGCTGGCACGCCCCTGGCTGTACGGCATCGCCACCAACCTCGTCGGGCAGCACCGTCGCGCCGAGGCCCGCCGCCTGCGGGCACTGTCCCGCGCCGCCTCGGAAGCATCCGGCGAACGCAGCGGCGAAGCCGAGCCGTTGGCGGACCGGGTGGCCGCCCGGGTCAGCGCCGAGAGCTCCCGCGCCGCACCGGCGGGCGCCCTCGCCAAGCTGCCCGCCCGCCACCGCGACGTGCTGCTGGTGATCGCCTGGGGCGACCTCGACTACGCGGAGGCGGCCCAGGCCCTGGACATACCGGTGGGCACCGTGCGCTCACGCCTGCACCGGGCCCGGAAGAAACTGCGCGAAGCACTGGGAGGGTCGGACCCCACCGCCCCGGCCGACGGGACGGACGAGCAGGAGAAGAACACCGAGACGGAGGAGAGCGCTCGTGGATGACCTCACCCTGGTGCGCGAACTGGAGGCCGACGTTCCCCCGCTGACGGACCGGGCCCGCACCGACGCCCGTACCCGCCTGCTGCACGCCATAGACCGCGAGAGCCGCCCGGGCCGCGCCGGCTCCTTCCCCCGGCGACTCGTCATCAGGACCGCGATCGCCGCGACGGCCACCGCGGCCGCGGCCACCGGTGCGGTCGTCCTGACGACGGGCGGCGAGGAAAAAAAGTCCGGCACACCGCAGTTGGCATCGGCCGGCGCGGTCCGGCTGCTGCACCGGGCCGCGGACAGGTCACGCCTCGACAGCGCGAACCTGCCGGTCCCGCGCAACGACCAGTACCTCTACACCAAGGAGATCACCACTCGTACGTTCCTCAGGAGCGGGAAGACCCAGCGGTTCACGGACGAGAGCTGGCTGTCGGTCGACGGCTCCAAGCCCTCCCGGTACAGCTACTTCGGCCGGATCCTCGACGAACCACCCCTGGGTGAGCACCAGGTGCGCTGGCCGCCCACCGAGTACGCGAAGCTCAGGAAGTGGCCCACGGACCCGGACGAGCTCCTGGCCTATCTCAGGCTCGGCGCGAGCGGCAGTCCCGAAGCCGACCAGGACGCCTACCTCAACGCCTGCCTGCTGATGCGCGGCCCGCGTGTGATGCCGCCGGGCCTTCAGGCTGCCGCCTTCGAGGCCGTCGCCCAACTGCCCGGCATCGAGCTGGACCACGACGCGGTGGACGCACTCGGGCGCCGCGGCATCGCCGTTTCGCACCCCGGCCTGCACTTCGCCTTCATCTTCGACCCGAGGACATACGCCTACCTCGGCCTGCGCCAGGAAGGCTCCAGGGGAGGGAAATGGGTGGACGGGGAGCTGCGGGGCGGCCAGAAGTACACCGACGTCAAAGGACTGGTGGCGGTGGGAGTGGTGGACCGGATCGGCCGGCGCCCCCGAGCCGGCACGGGCCGGTGACCGCTCACGGCAACGGCTGCTCCGCCCAGATCACCTTCCCGGCGGGCAGATAGCGCGTCCCCCAGCGCTCGGCGAGCTGCGCGACCAGGAACAGCCCCCGCCCGCCCTCGTCCGTCATCGTCGCGTACCGCAGATGCGGCGATGTACTGCTGCTGTCGAACACCTCGCATATCAGGTTGCGGTCGCGCAGCACCCGGACGTGGATGGGGCCGCCGCCGTACCGGAGCGCGTTGGTGACCAGCTCGCTCAGGATCAGCTCCGTGGTGAACGTCAGCTCGTCCAGCCCCCACTCGGCCAGCTGCCGGGTCACCGCCGCCCGCACCTTGCCCACCGCCGCCGGGTCGGCCGGCACCGGCCACTCGGCGACCTGGTCGGCGGCGAGCGCCCGGGTGCGCGCGACGAGCAGGGCGATGTCGTCGCTGGAGCGGGCCGTGAGCCGCGAGTCGAGGACGGTCCGGCAGGTGGCCTCGGGGGACTGACCGGACCGGCTCAGCGCCTCGCGCAGCATGTCCAGCCCGACGTCGATGTCCCGCTCGCGGTCCTCGACCAGCCCGTCGGTGTAGAGGACGAGCCGGCTGCCCTCCGCCAGCTCCAGCTCCGCCGTCTCGAACGGCAGACCGCCGAGCCCGAGCGGGGGACCGGCGGGCACGTCGGGGAACTCGACACTGCCGTCGGGATGGATCAGCGCCGGCGGGGGGTGCCCGGCCCGTGCGACGGTGCAGCGCCGGGAGACCGGGTCGTACACGGCGTACAGACAGGTCGCACCGGTGACCGGGGCGCTGCCCTCCTCCTCCGTCTCGTCCTGGTCGATACGGCCGACCAGCTCGTCCAGGAGGGCTATGAGTTCGTCGGGCGGGAGGTCGAGGGCGGAGAAGTTGTGCACCGCGGTGCGCAGCCGTCCCATGGTGGCCGCGGCGTGCAGCCCGTGGCCGACGACGTCCCCGACCACGAGCGCCACCCGGGCCCCCGACAGCGGCAGCACGTCGAACCAGTCGCCGCCCACCCCGGCCTGCGCGGGCAGATAACGGTAGGCGATGTCCAGGGCGTCCTGCTCGGGCAGGTTCCGGGGGAGCAGGCTGCGCTGGAGCGTCACCGCCATGCTGTGCTCGCGGGTGTAGCGGCGCGCGTTGTCGATGGAGACGGCGGCCCGTGCGACCAGCTCCTCCGCCAGGGCCAACTCGTCCGTGTCGAAGGGTTCCGGCTTCTCGTGGCGCCAGAAGCTGACCACGCCCAGCACCAGAGAGCCGGCCCGCAGCGGCACGGTGATCAGGGAGTGGATGCCGTACTCCACGATCTGCGCGGAGCGCTCGAGGTCCTGCGCCTGCCAGCCGGGGGCCCCGCTCAGCCGGGGTTCCAGGACGGGGCGGCCGGTGCCGAGGCTGCGGCCCTGCGGAGAGGACTCGACGAACCTGATCCGCTCGCCGACGGGGTAGAGCGGAGCGTCCTTGCGGTCCTTGCGGACCCCGCTCAGCGCCGTACGGCTGAGCGCGGCCGCCGCGTCCGGCTGCCCGCCGCTCAGCACCGCGTCGAACAGGTCCACGGTGGCGAAGTCGGCGAACCGGGGCACCGCCAGCTCGGTCAGCTCCTCGGCCGTACGGGTCACGTCCAGGCTCGTGCCGATGCCCACCCCGGCGTCGTACAGCATGTTGAGCCGTTCCCGCGCGGTCTCGGCCCGGCCGGACAGGGCACGCAGCTCGGTGGAGTCGCGGAGCGTGGCGACACTGCCGGGCGGGACGCCCGCACGGTCCGTGGTGCGCTGGTTCACGGCCAGCAGCCGGTCCCCGACGAGATGCACCTCGTCGGTGGCGACGCGCCCGGAGGCCAGCAGCTCGGCGGTGCCGGGGTCGAGCCCCAGGCTGAGCACGTGCCGGCCCTCGGCGTCGGCGGGCAGTGCGAGCAGCCGGTGGGCCTCGTCGTTGGCGAGCAGCAGGGTGCCCTCGTCGTCGACGATGAGCACGCCCTCGCGGACGGCGTGCAGGACGGCGTCGTGATGTTCGTACATCCGGGTCATCTCGTGCGGCCCGAGCCCGTGGGTCTGGCGCAGCAGCCGCCTGCTCACCAGCGCGGCGCCCGCCGTCGCCAGGACGAGCGCCGCCGCGGCGGCGGACAGGAGGAGCGGCAGCTGACGATCGGCGGTGCCACCGACGTTGGCCGTGGTGATCCCGGCCGACACCAGGCCGACGACCTGGCCGTCCGGAGCTTTCACCGGCACCACGGCCTGCACGAGGGGGCCGATCGTGCCGGTGATCTGCTCGGTCACCGACCTCCCGGCCAGCGCGGGCTCGAGCGTCCCGACGAACTTCTTCCCGATGCGGTCCGGCTTGGGGTGGGTGTAGCGGATCCCGTCGGTGCTCATGACGACGATGAAGTCGACCTTCGACTGCTCACGGGCGGCCTCGGCACGCGGCTGGAGCACCGCGGTGGGGTCGGGACTCTCCAGCGCCTCGATCGTGCCGGGCGCGTTGGCGAAGGTCTCCGCGACGGCGAGCGAACGGTTGCGGGCCTCCTGGGTCGTGTCGTGCCGCACTTGCAGGACCAGCGCCACCACGGCTGCCACCACCAGCAGCAGCACGATCACGACGACGAGCAGGAACACCTGTGCGGCGACGCTGCGTCCGCCCAGCACCGACCGCAGCCCCGCCACCGGATGCCACCGCGACGGGCCCGACTCCCGCCGCTGCCGTTCGGGCGGCGCAGCGCCGGGCCGCAGGGGCGATCGAGTTCCGGATCGACCCAAGAGTCGCACCATGCGCCATGTCTACACTGCCCGGCCGCGCGAGGCGAGGGGCATCACCCATGGTGACAGGGGGCCCTCACCGTTTCGTCACGTCTCCCGGCGCCCGGGACACCCGCGCACCGTGTCCGGCCCGGGGTCAGGCACGGACTGGAGACGCGGCCTCAGGTGGCCAGGGAGCGGGCGAGCTCGGTCGTGGCCCGGGCGATCTCCGTGTCCTCGTCCGCCATCAGCCGGCCGAGCTCGTCGCGCCGGGCCCGCACCGCCTGGCGCGCCGCACGCTCCCACACCACCGGGTTCTCCCGGCGGTTCAGCAGCTTCGGATAGACGGCGGCGGTGCTCTCCCACTGCCGGGCGTCGGCGATGTTCTTGAGCAACTGGATGATCTGGGCGCGACAGGTCACCTGCGGCAGCTTCGCCAGCTCCCACAGGAAGGGAACCGTGGCCGCCGTCGCCTGCTCCACGACGAAGCCGAACTGGCAGATTCGTTTGCGCAGGTCGTCGAGTGCGGAGCGGGCGGTGTCGGCGTCACCCCAGGCGATGCCGTTGAGCAGGAGGGGAATGGCCGCCGCCGGACCGGTGGAGTCCTGGATGTCGCCCCAGGGCACGCGGTCCAGGGCCGTGAGCGGCGTGTTCCCGGCCACCCCGGACGGGGCGTCGGGGCGCTGTGGGCGCTCGCTGCTCGGGTGTTCCGTCGAAGCGCTGCGCATGGCGTGGGGCCTTTCCGCGGCAGTCGTGTCAGATGGGTGGACGGGTCGACAACCTGGCCCAGACCGTCTTGCCCGCCGGAGGGCAGGGGGTCCAGCCCCACTCCTCGGACAGGGCCTCGACGATGCACAGGCCCCTGCCGTGCTCCTGCAGGGCGGAGCCGGCGGGGGCGTAGACGGGCGGGTGGTCGTCGGGGTCGGAGACGGTGACCAGCAGGTGGGTGGGGTTCAGGAGGAATCCGAGCCGGATCTCCGGCGGACCCGTCGTACCCGGCGCCGCGTGCGTCGCGGCGTTGGCGGTGAGTTCGGTGATGACGAGGGTCGTGTCGTCGCAGCGGTGGTCGAGCGACCAGACATGCAGCGTGTCGCGGGTGAAGGACCGGGCGCGCGCGAACCCCTCCCTGCTGCACTCGACGCGCAGGGCGGCCGAGGCGGACAGGGCACCGGAGGGCTGCGGCATCGTCTCCGGCATCGGGGGCGGAGTCCCGTACGGCGTCGTCTCGTACGACGTCACCGTGCGCGGGCCGGGCGGGAATCCGGTGCTCGTGCCGGGTGCGCCCGCGTGCGCCGCGGCCCCGTTCGGCGGCCGGAGCACGTGCTGCGCAGCTGATGACACGGCATCTCCCCGATGCGAGGTCAGGACGCGGCGTCAGTAAAGGGGTTGACGCCGCGGCTATTATCCACGCTGACGGCGCTCCCGTGCAATTGCACGAGAAATTGCGTGAAAATCAAGCCGCGTTGGGTACTCGAGCCGGGACACGAACGAGAACAGCAAGGAGACCGCGGTGCCACCAGTGCAGAACGGAGTGCAGGCAAGCTCATTGGGCGCCTGCTGGATCAAGAGCCGGCACAGCAACGCCGAGGGCAACTGCGTCGAAGTCGCCCCTCTCGTCGACGGCGGGATCGCGATGCGCAACTCCCGTGACCCCGACGGGCCCGCGCTCGTCTACACGGCGGCGGAGGTGGCGGCGTTCCTGGCCGGGGCGAAGGACGGCGAGTTCGACCACCTGCTGTGAAGCTCACATGGTGATGTGGAGCTCAACTCCCCACTTCCGTGGGGCTTCTTCGAGGAATGCGGGGACGCCCGGCGAAGTGCGATAGTGTGAGTCGCCCTTGTGTCGGTCTGCTGGGAGTCAGGATGTCCGCCGCGTCGCATCGCATCTCCCGTCTGGAACCCTATCTGGACAGGCCCGAGCCGGCGCCGACTCTGCTGAAGATGCTGGTCGGTGTGCAGCTGGCAGGCTTCCGTGAGGACGCCGGGCTCGCCCAGGACCAGGCGGCGCGCGCTGTCGGTTTCAGCGCCGCGAAGCTGTCCCGCATCGAGTCCGGCAAGGGCCGCCGCCCGCCGACGGAGAACGACGTTCGCGCGCTGCTCCGGCTGTACGGCACAGACGACTACGAGGCCTCGGTGCTGCTCAAGCTGTTGCAGCGTGCCGGCGAGCCAGGCTGGTGGCAGCGGTACGACAAGCGGCTGATGCCCGAGTGGTTCGACCGTCTGGTCGGACTCCAGGAGGCCGCCGCCACCATCCGTACCTTCGAGATCCAGTACGTGCCCGGCCTGTTGCAGACACCCGCCTACACCCGGGCCGTGGTGGAGCGGGGGCTGCCGAACGCACCGACCGGCGAGGTGGAGCGGCGCGTCGAACTCCGTCGGCGCCGGGCGCAGTTGCTGTTCCGTCCGGACGCCCCGCAGCTGTGGGCGGTCATGGACGAGTCCGTGCTGCTGCGCGTCCTGGGTAGCACGGAGGTCATGCGGGAGCAGCTCGCGCACCTCGTCGAGATGGCCGAACGCCCCAACGTGACGTTGCAGATCGTCCCGCTGAACGTCACGAACGCCTCGGCGCCGGCCATCCCGGTCACCTATCTGCGCTTCGGCGGTCTCGATCTCCCCGACGTGGTCTACCTGGAGCACATCAAGAGCGCGAACTTCCTCGAGGACCTCGACGAGACGGAGGAGTACCGGGTCGCGCTGGACCGCCTCGCGGACGAGGCGCTCAAGCCTCGTGACTCCCTGGAACTGCTGCGCACGACGATGGAGCAGCGCTACCCGTGACGCTCGAATGCCTCGCGCGGGACGACCGGCGTCCCGCGCGAGGCACTTCTCGCACCTGAGTCACTTCTCCAGGGGAACCCGGCCCACGCCGCCGAACTCGATCCACTCGCGGGTGAGCTGACGGGGCGCCACCTCGGTGTCCGGACGCCAAGTGGACACCTCCACCAGCCCCGGCTCCAGGATCTGGAGATCCTCGAAGTACGTGGCGACGTCCTTCTCCTCGCGCACGCGGCCCCAGTGTCCCTGGGTCGCCTGGTCCATGAAGTTCGTGACGAAGTCACGGACCTCGGGGTCCTCGCTGACCAGCTGGCACATCACCATGAAACTGCCGGGCGCGAGCCGCTCCCGCACCCGGCGGGCCACCGCGAGCGGCCCGTCGGTGTCGCTGTCCGGGATGCAGTGGAACACCGAGTTGAAGAGCACGCACACCGGCTCGGAGAAGTCGATCAGCCGCTTGGTGTCGGGGTGGTCGAAGATCAGGTCGGTCGCGCGCATGTCCGCGTGGATGACGCTCGTGCGCTCGTCCTGCTCCAGCAGCGCACGGCCGTGGACCAGCACCATCGGGTCGTTGTCGACGTACACCACGTGGGTCGTCGGGTCGATGCGCTGGGCGACCTGGTGCACGTTGTCCTGCGTCGGCAGGCCTGATCCGTGGTCGAGGTACTGCCGGATGCCGTACTGCTCGGAGAGGGTCCGCACGACCCGCTGGAGGAAGCGCCGGTTGTTCAGCGCGAGGCGGCGCGTGCTGGGCACGACCTTGTCGAGTTCCTCGCACGCGGCTCGGTCGGCCGCGTAGTTGTCCTTGCCGCCCAGATAGTAGTCGTACATGCGCGCTGCCGTCGGCACGTTCGCGTCGATCTCGGTGGACAACTGCTTCTCGGAATGCATCGTTCCCCCTGCGTGGTGCCGCGCCAACGGACTGGCGGGACAGGAAGTACATCCTAGGGAGCGGGAGTTGGGAGCTGCCAGCCCAGTGGCGAAGGTGCCCACGATCGAACGACCGGATGATCGTCTCTCGCGACGCAGTGTGCGCCCTGTGGCATCCCTGTGTACGCTCCGTCACCGGAGGCTTCGGTGGTCACCGCGGGGTACCCACCAGGGGACGTTTCTCCTGTGGGAGGTGGGACCGTGGACACCTCGGCCGACCGGATCGCGGATCCTTGGGGTGCGCGTACCCCGTACGACTCCGGCACGCCCTGGCCGTCCCGGACGGACACGCATCTGGGGGCCGGAACAGCCGAGCAGGACGTCGAGCGGTGGGTGCAGTCCGCCTCGCTGCTGCACTCCAACGGCGACGCGATGGACATCGCGGTCCGCGAGGGCCGCATCGTGGGAGTGCGCGGCCGGGCCGCGGACCGGGTGAACCGCGGGCGCCTGGGCCCCAAGGACCTCTACGGCTGGCAGGCCAACGCCTCCGCGGACCGGCTCACCAGGCCCCTCGTCCGTGAGCAGGGCCGGCTGGTGGAGTCCGACTGGGACACCGCCATGGGCCGGATCACCGCCCGGACCCGGCACCTCCTGGACGACAAAGGTCCGGGCTCGATCGGCTTCTACACCACCGGACTGCTGTTCCTGGAGGAGTACTACACGCTGGCCGCCCTGGCCCGCGCCGGCATCGACACCAACCACCTGGACGGCAACACCCGGCTGTGCACGGCGACCGCCGCCGAGGCGCTCAAGGAAACCTTCGGCTGCGACGGGCAGCCCGGCTCGTACGAGGACATCGACCACGCCGACACCGTCGCCCTGTTCGGGCACAACATGGCCGAGACACAGACGGTCCTGTGGATGCGGCTCCTGGACCGCCTGGAGGGAGGTGACCCGCCCCGGCTGGTGTGCGTGGATCCGCGGTACACGCATGTCGCCCGGCGCGCCGACGTCCACCTGGCCCCGCGCGCGGGCACCAACGTCGCGCTGCTCAACGCGCTGCTGCACGAGATCATCCGCACCGGCCGTGTCGACCGGGCCTATGTCGACGCGCACACCGTCGGCTTCGAGGAGCTCGCGGCCGCGGTCGAGGAGTGCACGCCCCGGTGGGCGGCCGGGATCTGCGACGTGCCCGCCGCGCGGATCGAGCGGGCGGCGGAGATCCTCGGCACCGCCGAGCGGCTGCTGTCCGGCCGTGGACTGCTCCAGATGAACGGGCAGCCCAGTGCCCAGAACACCCGCGAGTGCGGCGCGGACGGCGACCTGCCGGGCTTCCGCAACTGGCAGAACGACGGGCACGTGGCCGAACTGGCCGCCGTGTGGAACGTGAACCCCGAGACGATCCCGCACTACGCGCCGCCCACCCACGCGATGCAGATCTTCAGGTACGCCGAGCAGGGCTCGGTCCGGATGCTGTGGATCACCGGCACCAACCCGACCGTGTCCCTGCCCGAGCTGTCGCGCATCCGGTCGGTCCTCGCCCAGGAACGGCTGTTCGTGGTCGCGCAGGACCTGTTCCTCACCGAGACCGCGCAGCTCGCCGACGTCGTTCTGCCCGCGGCGACCTGGGGCGAGAAGACCGGCACCCTCACCAACGCCGACCGCACCGTGCACCTGTCCGAGAAGGCCGTCGAACCGCCCGGCGAGGCCAGGGCCGACCTGGACGTCCTCCTCGACTTCGCCGCCCGCATGGACTTCCGGGACAAGGACGACGGGCCGCTGATCACCTGGCACGACCCCGAGTCGGCGTTCGCGGCCTGGCAGCGGTGCAGCGCACAGGCCCCCGACGGCACCGCGCGCCTCTACACCGACGGCATCGCCTACGCCCACCCCGACACCTGCGAGAGCTACGGCAAGGACATGGTCACCGGGGCGAGCGTGGAGCCCGTGGAGTACCGGTCCCTCAACCCGGACGGCAAGGCGGTCATCAAAGCCGCGGAGTACCTGCCGCCCCACGAGGACGCCTCGGCCGACTTCCCCCTTCAGCTGATCACCGGCCGGACCGTGTACCACTTCCACACCCGTACGAAGACCGCCCGCGCCCCCGAGCTGAACGCCGCCGCGCCGGACGTCTGGGCGGAGATCTCGCCCGCCGAGGCGTCCGCCCAGGGGCTCGCCGACGGCGACCTGGTACAGGTCACGACCCCGCGCGGGTCGGTGCGGGCCCGGCTGCGCACCACCGCGATCCGCGACGGCATGGTGTTCCTGCCCTTCCACTACGGCTACTGGGACACCCCGGCGGGCCACCGCCCGCCCGATGACGGCCCGGGCCGCGCCGCCAACGAGACCACCGTCACCGACTGGGACCCGGTCTCCACACAGCCCCTGTTCAAGACCGGCGCGGCGCGGGTCACCCTCGTCGCGCGGCGCGCGAGCGAGCCCGGCGCCCGGACCGGGACGGCGGGGAGCAGCACATGACCGGCATCGGCACCACCCTCCGTCTCCTGCACGACGGCGAACGCGACCTGGAGCAGGATCTGCTGGCCGCCGCCGCACGGCACCACACCGACCACGAGTTCCACCATGTCGCCCTCGACGTCGCCCGCTGGTCACGCGAGCACGCCGCCCGCCTCGCGGAAGCGGGCCGTGAACACGGCCTCGACCTGTCCGGCCCGCGCGGAAACCCGTCGCCCGGCGCGCTCGCCGCGCTCCGGGAGAAGGCGTCGGAAGCCCTCGGCCGGCGCCCCGGGACCGGCCTGCTCCTCCTGCACGACCTGCGCGATCTGCGCCTGGCGGCCGCGCGGAACTCCCTCCACTGGGAGATGCTCGCCCAGGCGGCGCAGGCCACCCGGGACGAGCGGCTCCTGGCGCTGGTCACCGACTGCCACCCGCAGACGCTCCGGCAGCTCCGCTGGACCAACACCATGATCAAGATCCTGGCACCGCAGCTCCTGACCAGCGTCTGACCCGGGCCGTCACCGCCGCCGCGCGGCGATCATCGACCGGTACCAGTGGTAGCTGTCCTTCGGCGTCCGCTGCTGCGTGGCGTAGTCGACGCGGACGATCCCGAAGCGCTTGTCGTAGCCGAAGGCCCACTCGAAGTTGTCGAGGAGGGACCACACGTAGTAGCCCCGGACGTCCACGCCGGCGTCCATCGCGGCCCGCAGCGCGGTGAGATGGTCGCGCAGATAGGCGACCCGGTCGCTGTCGTGCACGGCCCCGTCGGGGCTCACCCCGTCGTCCTCCGCCGAGCCGTTCTCGGTGATGTGGAGGGGCGGCAAGGCGTCGCCGTACCGCTCCTCGAGCCCCACGAGCAGATCGGTGAAGGTGTCGGGGGCCACGGCCCAGCCCATGGCGGTGCGCCGCACGCCGGGCATGGGCACCTCCGCGTAACGGTTGTCGGTCGCCACCCGCTGCGCCGGGTCGCTCTCGCGGTACGGGGCGTCTGCCACGACGATCGGTCGGTAGTAGTTGATGCCGAGGAAGTCCAGCGGCTGGGAGATCAGCTCCAGGTCGCCGCCCTGCCGGAAGTCCTGACCGGTGATCAGCTCGCCCCAGGTGTCCTCCTCGGTGGCCGGGTAGCGGCCCGCCAGGATCGGCTCGGTCCACACCAGGTTGTGCTGCGTGTCGGCGCGGGTGACGGCCGCCCGGTCGGCGGGGGAGTCGGTGGCGGGGAGGTTGTGGTCGAGGTTGAGGGTGACGCCCACCTCGCGTACGCCGGCCGCCCGCAACGCGCGTACGGCCAGGCCGTGCCCGACGAGCAGGTGATGCGCGGCGGCCAGCGCGCCCCGGCCCTCGCGGGCGCCCGGGGCGTGCCGGCCGACGGAGTAGCCGAGGAAGGCGCTGCACCACGGCTCGTTGAGGGTGATCCAGCGCGGCACCCGGTCGCCCAGGTGCCCGGCGACGACGGCCGCGTATTCGCCGAACCGCTCGGCGGTCTCCCGCACCCGCCAGCCGCCACCGTCCTCCAGGGCCTGCGGCAGATCCCAGTGGTAGAGCGTGGCGGCGGGCTCGATGCCGGCCGCCAGGAGTTCGTCGACCAGTCGTGAGTAGAAGTCCAGGCCCTTGGGGTTCACCGGGCCGGACCCGTCCGGGACGATGCGTGGCCAGGCGATCGAGAACCGGTAGGAGTCCACACCCAGCTCCCGCAGCAGTGCCACGTCCTGCGGATAGCGGTGGTAGTGGTCGCAGGCGACGTCACCGGTGTCGCCGTTCGCCACCAGGCCGGGGGTGCGGCTGTAGGTGTCCCAGATGGACGGTCCGCGTCCGTCCTCCTGCACCGCCCCCTCGATCTGATATGAGGCGGTCGCGGCCCCGAACACGAAGCCGGGCGGAAAGCTCGGGAAGTCAGTCATGTTCTCAAAGATGCCCGCCCCGGCTCCTCGAACCAGGGGAAACCACCGGGATCGGCGGCGACGCGCGCTTCGAGCACGTCGTCGTGCCCGTGCACCTGATCGAGGAAGGGGAAGTCGCCGGGGTGCACGACGAGCCGGGCGAGCGGCTTCACCGGTACGCTGAGCCGCCCGGCGGCGTCACAGACGCGGACGCACGCGTCGCACGTGACCGTCCCCGGGTGGCGCTCACGGTCCAGGACCGCGTAGAACATCGGCCAGATTCCGCCGGTGACGGCGCTTGATCAAGCGCCGTGCCCAGCAGCCGGTCGCAGCACGCGGCCGTCTTCCGGTCCGGCCGGGACGAGTGCCTCGGTATCCAGTACGCGGGAAGCAGCATCGGCGCACCCTGTCGAAATCCGAACCGAGAATATGGAAATACGAGAATTCGCCGGTGATTGAGGGCGTGTCCGCAACCGCTATTCTCACGGCTCCCGGCCGCTTTCCCAGGAGAAACCCATGGGCGACTATTACGACCTCGGCACGCACAGCCGTCCCGTCACCACGTCCTCCGCCGAGGCCCAACTCTGGTTCGACCGCGGCCTGGTGTGGACGTACGCCTTCCACCACGAGGAAGCCGCCGCCTGCTTCGAAAAGGCCGCCGAGGCGGACCCGGAGTGTGCGATGGCGTACTGGGGTATCGCCTACGCGCTCGGCCCGAACTACAACAAACCCTGGGAGTTCTTCGACGACGAAGAACTGGTGCGGACCGTCGAACGCACGCACAACGCGGTCGAACGGGCCCACGACAAAGCCGTTCACGCCACACCGGTGGAGCAGGCCCTCGTCGGCGCGCTGCGGGCCCGTTACCCGCAGCCGGAGGCCGTCGAGGACTGCTCGGTGTGGAACGAGCCCTACGCGGACGCGATGCGCGCGGTCTACGAACTGGCGCCCGACGACCCGGACATCGCCGCCCTGCACGCCGACGCGCTGATGAACCTCACCCCTGGCAGCTGTGGGACCTGACGACCGGGCAGCCGGCCGAGGGCGCACGGACCTCGGAGGCCAAGGCCGTGCTGGAACGTGCGCTCGGGACCGACGCCGGTGCGCTGCACCCCGGGGTGCAGCACCTGTACATCCACCTGATGGAGATGTCCCCGACACCGGAGCAGGCCCTCACCGTCGCCGACCGGCTGCGCGGCATCGTGCCCGACGCCGGGCACCTGCATCACATGCCCTCGCACCTCGACGTCCTGTGCGGCGACTACCGCCGGGTCGTCGCGGCCAACAGTGACGCGATCGCCGCCGACGAGAAGTTCCACCGGCGGGCCGGCGCGATGAACTTCTACACCCTCTACCGGGTGCACAACTACCACTTCAAGATCTACGGGGCCATGTTCCTCGCCCAGGCACAGGTCGCCCTCGACACCGCCGCTCAGCTGGAAGCCGCCATCCCCGAAGAACTGCTCCGCGTGCAGAGCCCCCCGATGGCCGACTGGCTCGAAGGCTTCCTCGCCATGCGCGTCCACGTACTGATCCGCTTCGGCCGCTGGCCCGACATCCTCGCCCTGCCCGCGCCCGCCGACCAGGAGCTGTACGCGGTGACCACCGCCATGTGGCACTACGCCCGGGGCGTCGCCCTCTCGGCCACCGGCGAGGTCGGCCGGGCGCAGGCCGAGCGCGAACTCTTCCGCGCGGCGGTGAGCCGGGTGCCCGAGACGCGGATGCTGTTCAACAACACCTGCCGCGACATCCTCGCCGTCGCGGCTGCCATGCTCGACGGAGAGCTCGAATACCGCAGGGGCAACCACGACCTCGCCTTCGCCGCCCTGGAGCGGTCGATCGAGCTGGACGACGGCCTCCCCTACGACGAGCCCTGGGGCTGGATGCAGCCCACCCGCCACGCCTACGGCGCGCTGCTGCTGGAGCAGGGCCGGGTGGCGGAGGCCGAGGCGGTCTACCGCGCGGACCTCGGCCTCGACGCGACCCTGCCCCGTCCCCTCCAGCACCCGGGCAACGTCTGGTCCCTGCACGGCTTCCACGAGTGCCTGCTCCGGACGGGCAGGACCGCCGAGGCGGCCCTGGTGGCCCAGCAGCTCAAGATGGCGACCGCGCTGGCCGACGTCCCGATCCAGGCGTCCTGCTTCTGCCGCCTGAACACGGCGTCCGGTCCCGAGCCGGCTGACGGGTGCTGCCACTGACGCGTCAGCCCACCCGACTGGACCACATGGACCGAACGGACGCCGCTCAACGTGCCGTTGGCGACTGCGGTGCCCGACGCATCAGGACGACGCCGTACACGACGATCCACACCACCCACATCAGCCAGCCGACGAGGCCGAGCAGGCCGGTGTGGTCGATGACCAGCGGGGCGAGCACGGACGAACCGAACAGCAACGCCGCCGCCACCAGCCCCCATCTGCCGTGCCACGGCTGGATCAGCCCGGCGCGCAGGCCGCCGACGGACAGGCCGACGAGCGCGAGCGCCAGGAAGGTGCCGTTGAGGGTGAACAGGGCGTCGTGCAGCGCCCAGAGGCTCGTGTCGGCGCCGACCCCGTCCGCGGCCGTCGACGCGAGCGCCAGCCGGATCGCGATGACCCCGGCGAAGACGGCGTTCTGAAGGACGAGTCCGGCGAACCCGAGCAGGGCCCATGCCTCACCCCGGTCCCGCTCGGACTGCCACAGCACACGGACCGCGCCTGCCCCGAACAACGTGGCCAGGATCCAGGCCGCTGGGGTGAGCGCGGAGCCCAGGCCGACCAGGTCCGGGTGCGCGCGGAAGAACCCGTCCACCTCCCCGATGCCGGCGCCGGTGCGCGGCAGACCGGCCGGGACCAGGAGCACGTTCCCGGCGACGATGAGGAAGGCGAAGCCGAGGGCGGCGAGACCGCTGACCCGGGCGAAACCCATGGCGACCGGGGCAGCCCCCGACTGTTTACGTAACATATATTGATTATAGGTAGCGTTAAGTGAATGGCGGGAAGGGGCTGGTGCATGAGTGCGGAGCCGGTGCGGCGGCGGTACGACTCGTTGCGCCGTACGGCGCAGGCGCAGCAGACCCGCGCGGAGATCGCCCGCGCCGCGCTGGAGCTGTTCGTCTCCCACGGGTGGACGGCCACGACGGTGCGGGACGTGGCGCGCGAAGCGGGGGTGTCCGTGCCGACCGTCTACGCGGTGTACGGGAACAAGACGGGACTGACCCGCGCGCTGGCCGACGCGGCCGATCTGTCGGCCGATGTGCCGCAGCTGGTCGCCGAGCTGGAGTCACCCACGGACCCCGCCCGGCAGCTCGCGGCCATGGCCGGGTACGACCGGCGGTTGTACGAGCGGGCCGGCGACGTCATCGCGCTCGTGCGGGAAGCGGGCCGCTCCGAACCCGAACTGGCCACGCTCTACCACGACAGCCGCGTCCGCGGTGACCAGACCCGGGTGGAGGTCTTCTCCTCCTGGCCGGCCGGCGTCCTGCGCTCCGGCCTCGACGTGCCGTCCGCGGTCGACGTCTATGCGGCACTCTGCAACATCGACGTCTACACCGTGCTGACCGGTGAGCGCGGGTGGTCGGCCGACCGGGTGGAACAGTGGTGGTGCGGGGTGCTGGTGCGCGAACTCCTGGCCTGATGCAGGGTGCCGGCGGTTCCGGTCATGGCATCGCCGGGGCCCTCAGGTGCGCGTTGCCGTCGTGCACGGTGAGCCTTCCGGCAGATGGGTCTTGGCCCACAGTGCCAGCTCCCTCAGGGCGGGCTCCAGCGCGGCCCCGGCCTCCGTCAGCCGGTACGAAACCCGCAGCGGCGGGCCCTCGTCGACCTCGCGCACCAGGAGTCCCGCGAGGGCGAGTTCGCTGAGCCGGTCGGAGAGCATGCGCTCGCTGATGCCAGGGATCGCCCGGCGCAGGTCGGCGAAGTACGCATGCCCACTCACGAGCACGGACACGATCGGACCGGTCCAGCGCTTGCCCAGCAGTTGGAAGACGCGGCTGATGCCGTCGTCCACCCGCTTGCACGCTGCCCTCTCGTGTGTCTGCTCCTGTGCTTCCGCCATGCCTTGAGGGTACTACCCTGACGTTTGGGGGTGAAAAAAAGTAAGTAGCTGTGTTAAAGGTAGTCGAGTGCAAAAACTCAGCCCACGGCGACCGCCTCGGGCCCGCCGTCCCCTTGGAGACACTCATGGCCACGCTGCTGCACATCGACTCCTCCGTGTTTCCCGACGGCGCTTCCGCGTCCCGCTCTGTGACGGCCGCCTTCCGAAGGACATGGGACGAGCAGCACGCCGACGGCACGGTGATCTACCGGGACCTCGCCACGAACCCCGTACCGCACCTGACGGCCGACGCGCACACCGCCGGCTTCGTGGATCCCACGGACCACAGCCCGGAACAGGCGGCCGCCTTCGCCGAGCGCGCGCGGCTCATCGAGGAGCTGGAGCGGGCGGACGCCGTGCTGATCGGCGCCCCGATGTACAACTACTCGATCCCGTCGACCCTGAAGGCCTGGCTGGACCACGTCGTCCTGATGGGCCGCACGGCGGGCGAGACGCAGTCGGCCAAGGCCGTCCCGGTCACCATCGTCGCCAGCCGTGCCGGCTCCTACGCGCCGGGCACGCCCCGCGAGGGATACGAGTACGTCCAGAACTACCTGACGGTTGTCCTTGCCGATGCCCTCGGCATGGACCTCCACTTCATCGTCCCGGAGCTCACCATGGCTCCGCACAACCCGGCGATGGCCGAGCTGGTGCCGCTCTTCGAGGCCTCCCGCGAGCGTGCCCACCAGGACGCCGCCGCCAAGGCCAAGGAAGTCGCCGAGCGCCTGGCCGCCTGACGCCCGGGCCCGCCCGGCATGTTTGGACTGGCGCTCAGAGGCCACCCGGACCGTGACCCCGACGTCGGACACGGCTGGGAGTGAACGAATCGTGGCTGGAGAGAAGAAGGCCAAGGCGAAAGCCGAGCAGGCCAAGGGAAAGGCCAAGGAGACGGTCGGCCGGGCGGTGGGTAACGAGCGGCTGGAGGCCGAGGGCCGGACGAAGCAGTCGAAGGGCGACGCGCGGCAGGCCAAGGAGAAGGCCAAGGACGTTTTCAAGCACTGACGAGCGCCGCGTGAAGAGGGGCCCTGCCGCGGAGGCAGGGCCCCTCTTCACGCGCCCGTCGGCGACCTCGTGGTGCCCCATCCCGCGACACACCAGTCGCAGCTCAAGCCCTGGCCGCGGGTGTCTCCTCCAGAGGGAAATGGCATGCCGCGCCGTGGACCGGTCCCCGCGGCGGAGGCGCGGGCACCGCCTCGGCGCACAGGTCCCGCACCTGCCGGCACCGCGTCCGGAACCGGCATCCGGACGGCGGGTCGGCCGGTGAGGGAATCTCACCAGCGAGCAGGATGCGCTGCCGTGTGCGTCCGCCGCCGGCCACGGGGGAGGGCGCCGCCGACAGCAGCGCCTCCGTGTACGGGTGGCGCGGCCGCTCGAAGACCTCCTCCGTCGGGCCCGTCTCCACGATCTTGCCCAGGTACATCACGGCGACCCGGTCGGCGAGGTGCCGCACCACGGACAGGTCGTGCGAGATGAACACGTACGACAGGCCCAGCTCGTCCCGCAGGTCGCACAGGAGGTTGAGCACCTGCGCCTGCACCGACAGATCCAGCGCGGAGACGGGTTCGTCGCAGACGATCACCTCCGGCTCCAGCGCCAGGGCACGGGCGATCCCGATCCGCTGCCGCTGTCCTCCGGAGAACTCGTGCGGGTGACGGCTCGCGTCCGACGCGCGCAGGCCGACCATCTCCAGCAGTTCGGCCACGCGGGCCGCCCGCTTGGAGGCGGGTACGAGGCCGCGGTGGGTCAGCCAGGGCTCGCCGATCAGATCCGCCGCGCACAGACGGGGGTTGAGCGAACCGAACGGGTCCTGGAACACCATCTGCACCTTCCGGCGCCAGTCGAGCAGCTCCGCACCCGACAACGTGAAGGGGTCGACTCCCGCGTACCGCACGGTGCCCGCGTCGGGCTGCTCCAGCCGCAGGAGGACCCTGGCCAGCGTGGACTTGCCACACCCGGATTCGCCGACCAGACCCAGGGTCTCCCCGCGCGCCAGCGTCAGGTCCACCCCGTCCAGTGCCCGCAGCCACGTGCCGCCTCGCACGGTCTTGCGGACCGTGAAGCTCTTGGCCAGGCCGGTGGCCTCCAGCAGTGCCCCGTGCTCAGGCATCGGCCAGTTCCTTCCCGAAGTGGCAGGCGGCGGCCCGGCCGGCTCCGGTGCCGGTCAGCGCCGGACGGTGGGTGGCACAACGCTCCCGGGCCATGGGACAGCGCGTACGGAAGGCACAGCCCGCCGGCACCGCAGCCGGGTCCGGTGGGCTCCCCGGGATGGAGCTCAGGCGGGAGCCCCGGTGCCGCTCGGCCGGTACCGACGCCAACAGGCCTCGGGTGTAGGGGTGATGAGGTTTGCCGAACACCTCGGCGACCGGTCCGGTCTCCACCACCGTCCCCGCGTACATGACGGCGACCCGGTCCGCGTGCTCGGCGGCGAGCCCGAGGTCGTGCGTGATGAGGACGAGCGCCGTTTGCTGTTCGCCGCGCAACTCGCCGAGGAGGTCCATGATCTGCGCCTGCACGGTGACGTCCAGTGCCGTCGTGGGCTCGTCGGCGATCAGGACCCTCGGCCGCAGGGCGACCGCCGTCGCGATCAGGAGGCGCTGGCGCATCCCTCCCGAGAACTGGTGCGGGTAGGCGTCCGCCCGGGAGCGGGCCTCCGGAATGCCCACGCGTTCCATCAGCTCCACCGCCCTGGCCTTCGCCACGCGCCGGGACAGGCCCTCGTGGATGCGGAACGGCTCGGCGAGCTGGGTGCCGACCGTGAGGACGGGGTTGAGCGCGCTGAGCGCGTCCTGGAAGACCATGGCGACACCGGGGCCGGCCAGCCGGCGTCTGGCCCGTGCTCCGAGCCCGAGCAGGTCCTCGCCGTCGAGGCGTACCTGCCCGCCCACCACCTCCGCGACCGGGTCGAGCAGGCCGGCGACGGCGTGTGCGGTCATGCTCTTGCCGCAGCCCGACTCGCCCAGCAGCGCCAGCGTCTCGCCCGACCGCACGGAGAATCCGACCCGGCGGACGACGTGGACGGGTCCGGCGGGGGTGTGGACGTCGACGGACAGGTCGTCCACGACCAGGACATCGGCCGCCGCGGGCCGTTCGGTGCCGGCGGGACGGCTGCCGCCGGGAGCAGCGGTCGTGTCCGGGCCGGCGACGGCACCGTCACGAGTTGCCGAGTCCGCGCTCGCCCCGCGCGACCACTGCGAACGCCAGCCACTGCGCCGGACCCCCTCCCGCCACCGCTGCCCCGGGTCGGTCGTCATCCGGGCCCAGGAGGCGAGAACGGTCGCCGAGACGGTCGTGAGGACGATCGCGAGCCCCGGGAAGAGCGCGATCCACCACGCGCTCTGCAACTCCTGCCGCCCCTGGGCCACCATCAACCCCCAGCTGACGTCGGGCGGTTGGATGCCGATGCCCAGGAAGCTCAGCGACGACTCGGCCAGCATCACGAAGCAGAAGTCGAGCGCGGCGACGGTGAGCAGCGTCGGCAGCACACTCGGCGCGACATGCCGCCGGATGGCCGCCCAGCTGCCCGTGCCGAACGTACGGGCCGCGTCCACGAACAGCCGGCTGCGCAACTCCGCCGCCTCGGCCCGGGCCGTGCGCAGATACACCGGGATCCGGGCGACGGCCAGCACCAGCACGATGCTCGCCGCACTCGGCGAGAAGACGTACAGCACCACCACGGCCAGCAGCAGGGAGGGGAAGCTGAGGATCACGTCGGCCACCCGCAGTGACACGTTCTCGCGCCAACCACCGTGATACCCCGCCCACATGCCCCACACCGAGCCGACGACCAGCGAGCACAGCACGGCCGGCACCGCCACGGCCAGTGTCGTCCCGGCCGCGGTCAGCAGCCGCGCGGCGACGGGCCGGCCGAGGGAGTCGCTGCCGAGGACGAAGGCCCAGCCGTGGTCGAGACCGAAGGGAGGCCGGCCCGGAGCGCGCAGGTTCTGACGGGTCGCCAGGTCCCCGGCCAGCAACGGCCCCAGGACGGCGCACAGCGCGACCAGGACCAGGACGAGGGCCGCCGCGCAGGCGAACCGGTCCCGGAGCAGCAGGGCGAACCACCGGCGCCGTACGGTCGCAGCGCCCGTCTCGGATGTGGCTTTCTGAAGCATGTCCCGTCCTTGGCTCATGCCGCCGCCCGCTGCCGTACCCGCGGGTCGAGAAGCGCGTGGCAGAGGTCCACCAGGATGTTGAGGGCGAAGATCGCCAGGGCGGTCAGGAGCACCGCCGCCTGAAGCACCGCGAAGTCGCGCTGGAGCACCGAGTCGATCATGAGCTTGCCGATGCCGGGCCAGCCGAAGATCGTCTCGACGACGACGGCGCCGTTGACCAGCCCCACGGCCAGATCGCCCGCGACGGTCAGCGCCGGTGCGGCCGCGTTGCGCAGGGCGTGCCCGAAGACCACCCGGGGCTCGGAGGCCCCCTTGGCGCGCGCGACCTTCACGTACGGGGCGGACAGCGCGGAGACCATGGCGCCCCGCACCACCTGCACCAGCACGCCGAACGGGCGGATCAGCAGCGTGGCCACGGGCAGCACCCACGCCGCCGCGCCGCTCGTGCCGGAGGTGGGCAGCCAGCCCAGCGTGACCGCGAAGACCAGCACGCCCATGATGGCGATCCAGAAGTCGGGGACGCTGGCCGCCGTGGAGGACAGGAAGCTCGCGATCCGGTCGGTCGCCGAGTTCGGTCGGTAGGCCGCCAGGCTGCCGATGACCACGGCGCCCACGATGGCGAGCAGCATCGTCCAGCCGGCGAGTTGGAGAGTGGCGGGGAAGGCCCGCAGGACGGCCTCGGCGGCCGGCTGGGCGGTGCGCAGCGACTCGCCGAAGTCGAGGTGGGCGACCTGGGCGAGATAGTCGCCGAACTGGCTGATCAGCGGGTCGTCCAGGCCGTTGCGGGCGGCGAACTCGGCCCGCATCTCGGGCGTCGCGCTCAGCGGCAGATACAGGTTGGCGGGGTCGCCGGTGAGGCGGGCCAGGAAGAACACGCCGAGGACCACCACGAGCAGTGGGACGACGCTGGAGACCGCGCGGCGGCGCAGCAGGGTCAGCATGTGACGTCCTCCCTCAGTCCGCGCGCCGCATGTCGGCGAGTCGCATCTCGTCGTTGGTGGCGGAGTCGGGCCGGTAGCGGACCTTGGGGGAGAGGGCCAGCAGGCCGGTCATGTTGGCCATGACTGCGTCCCGTACGACCTTGTCGTTCTGGTGGGCGAACGCGTCCGCGAACGCCTGCTGCCGTTTCCCGCCCGAGGCGAGCTCGGCCTGTTCGATGAGCGTGTCGAGCGCGTCGGTGCCGTAGCTGCTCTGGGCGCCCTCGCTGCCGTAGATCTGCGCCATCGTGAACGCGGCGTCCCCCGCCTGGTTGCCGTGCTGTGCCTGGAGCAGGGTGGGGCCGGTGTCGCCGGCGGGGAAGGGGCGCAGCAGGTACTCCAGCCAGGCGTTGACGTCGAGCATCTTGATCCTCACCTTCAACCCGGCCTTGATCAGGCCGTCCTGGACGACCTCCATCGCCTCGGCGGCCTTCGGGTAGATGCCGTTGCGGCCGATGATGGTGAGCGTGGTGTCGGTCCGTACTCCGTCGGTGCGGGCCTCGGCAACGAGTTCCCGGGCGCGTTCCGGGTCGTAGGGCCACGGCCGGATACGCGGGTTGTGGCCGGTGACGCCCTTCGACACGAGCTGGCCGCTGGGCCGGCCGGCGAAGACCGCGGTGACCAGCCCCTCCCGGTCGATGGCGTAGTTGACGGCCTGTCGGATCCGGATGTCGTCGAGGGGCGGCTTGGTGGCGTCCATCCGCAGGTACGAGACCTCGTTGGTGGCGAACTCGACGGCCCGGTCGCCCGCCCCGTCCTCCGGCGCGAGCCCGATCGCGACATCCGCCTCGTTGTTCGTCACCATCGCCGCGCGCACACTGCCCTCGGCGCGCCAGACATAGGTGGCGGCGGCGAAGTCGGGGGTCTTGCCCCAGTAGCCGGGGAAGCGCTTGAGCCGCAGGTACCGGCCCTGGTTCCACTCGTCGATCCGGTAGGGCCCCGTGCCGACCGGCTCGCGCACGCGGGAGTCGGGGTCGGTGCTCGTCGGCACGATCTCGACGAACGACAGGCGCAGCGGCAGGATCGGGTCGGGCTTCGCCGTGGTGATGCGGAGCGTGGTGTCGTCGACGGGCGTGGCGGTGAGCTCGCTGTCGGCGAAGATATAGCCGTCGACGTTGCAGTCGATCCCCGAGTCCGTGGCGCGCTTGACGGAGAACGCGGCCGCGGCCGCCGTGAACGGCGAACCGTCGTGGAAGGTGACACCGCTGCGGAGGGTGAAGGTCCACGAAGTGGCCGAATCGCGGGTCCACTTGGTGGCGAGGGCGGGTTCCAGGCGTCCGGTGGACGGTTCGCGCTCGGTGAGCGCCTCCGTGATGTTGGCTCGTGTCACTCGGCCCGTCGCGGTCAGCGAGGCGTCACAGGGTTCGAGCGTCGGCGGTTCCTCGGGCAGGACGATGCGCAGCGTGTCCGGACCGCCTCCGATGGGGTCGGCACCGGCCACCGAGCAGCCGGAGGCGGCGAGCAGGACGGCGAGGGACGCGACGATCGGACGACTGCGGGATAAGCCTGAACCGGTCACTGCGCCTCCGCGTTCGCTCGCGTACACAACAGAGAACGTCGTTTAGATATGTGGACGATAGGTCGACGGTCATTATTGGGCTGGTGAGGCGGAGCGCGTCAAGGGGTGTGCGTCGGTTCCCAACTCGTCGCATCTCTTGACGTGTTGATTGCCGTCCTAAAACATTCGGGAAGCTCGATTGGTTCTGCGCGATTCTGTTCACTCCCCGAAGGGAATCCATGTCCAGCAGACATCGCCTCGCCCGTGTCTGGGCGGTCGGCGTCCCCCTTGCACTCGGCGCGGGACTCCTGACCGTGCCTCCTGCCGCTGCTGCCGCCGCCGAACCGTCCGGCAGCGCGGTCACGGTACGGATCGACCCGTCCTACCGGCAGCAGGAATTCGAAGGGTGGGGGACGAGCCTCGTCTGGTTCGCCAACATCACCGGCCGCTACCCGGAACCCATCCGGCAGAAGCTCGCCGACATGCTGTTCGGCGAGGACGGCCTCCGCCTCAACATCGCGCGCTACAACATCGGCGGCGGCAACGCCCCGGACGTCCGCAAGGACTACATGAAGGTCGGCGCGACGATGGACGGCTTCTGGAAGGCCCCCGAGGGCACCACCAGGGAGGACACCGACTGGTGGAACCCCGACAACCCCGACCACTGGGACTGGTCCGCCGACCCGGGCCAGCGCTGGTGGGTGGACCGCGTCAAGAAGAAGGTGACCCGCTGGGAGGCGTTCAGCAATTCGCCGCCCTGGTTCCAGACCGTCAGCGGCTACGTCTCGGGCGGCTTCGACGCCAACACCGACCAGATACGGGCCGACCGCGTCGACGACTTCGCCACCTACCTGGTCAAGGTGACCGAGCAGCTGGAGAAGAAGCACCGCATCAAGTTCGACACCGTCGCCCCGCTCAACGAGCCCAACACCAACTACTGGGGCACCCGGATCGGCCCCGACGGACAGCCCACCGGCGGCCGTCAGGAGGGCGCGCACGCCGGCCCGGAGCTCCAGCAGAAGGTCGTCCTGGCCCTGCACCGCGCACTGGAGAGGTCGAGAACCCGCGCGACGATCTCCGCGATGGACGAGACCAACCCGAGCACCTTCGTGCGCAACTGGAACGCCTACGACAGCTCCGCCCGCGCCGCCGTCGACCAGCTCAACGTGCACACGTACGGCACCGGCATGCGCACCAGCGCCCGGGACAGCGCCAAGGCCGCTGACAAGCCGTTCTGGATGAGCGAGGTCGAGGGCACCTGGGGGACCGGCACCGACTTCACCGGCATCGAACCGGGGCTCGGCATCGCCACCCGGGTCGTCGAGGACATCCGCGAACTGGAGCCGTCCGCCTGGGTGTTGTGGCAGTCCGTCGAGGACTCCATCCCGCAGGCGCAGGCCGGCAAGAACTGGGGCAGCATCCACATCCCGTTCAACTGCACGGCCAAGGACACCCTGGAGACCTGCCCGATCAAGGCCAACACCAAGTTCCACACCCTGCGCAACTTCACCCACCACATCCGGCCCGGCGACCACTTCGTCAAGGCCGACGACCCCTCCAGCGTCGCCGCCGTACGCAAGTCCGGCCGCGGGGCCACCGTCGTGCACGTCAACAGCGGCACGACCCCGCGCGCCGTCACCCTGGACCTCTCGCGGTTCCAGCGCGTCGCCCCCGGCGCCACCGTCACACCCGTGGTGACCAGCACCGGCGGAGCGCTCGTCCGCGGCACACCCGTGAAGGTGAAGGACGACTCCGCCACAGTGACCGTTCCGGCGAAGTCGGTCACCACCCTCCTCGTCGACGGCGTGTCCGGCACCGCCGAGGACGCCGCGCTCGTCCAGCCCGGCCACGTCTACCGACTCCAGGGAGCGCAGAGCGGCAAGTCCCTGGCCCCGTCCGCCGACGGCGAGGGCGTCGTCGTCCGTACGCCCGACCCGGGCGCCAAGTCCCAGCTGTGGTCCGTGAAACAGCTGACCCGCGGGGACGGCAACCGTGAGCGCTACGCCCTCGTCAACGCGGAGACGGGCAAACGCCTCGCCGTACGGGACGACGATGCCGTCCTGCAGGACGCCGACACACCGGCCGCGCAGTGGATCATGTCGACCACCGGGGACGGCAGCTGGACCTTCGTCAACGCCACCACGGGCCGACTGCTCGACGTCGTCGGACAGTCGACGGCGGACGGCGCCCGCGTCTCGGCCTCCCTCCCCACCTCCAACGCGAACCAGCGCTGGGCCGTGACCGACGAGACGGTGCTGCGCACCCAGCCGGCCAAGGCGTTCACCGTTCCCGGCCGCGTACCCGAACTGCCCGGCACCGTGACACCCGTCTTCCGGGACGGCGCACGGGGCGCCCTCCCCGTGCGGTGGACGCTGCCCTCCGAGGCACGCTGGAGCAAGCCCGCAACGGTACGGGTGAAGGGCAGGGCGACCGACACCCTCGGACGGACCGTCCGCGCCGAGGCGGTCGTCACCGTGGACACCATCGCCTCCACCCTCCCGGCCCGCGCCAAGACCTACACCGGCGGACGGCCCGGCCTGCCCGCCACCGTCACCGGCGTCGGACGGCACGGCGGCACCGCCGACCTTCCCGTCACCTGGGACCCCGCACCCGACGGCGCGTTCGACGACGCCGGAGTGGTGACCTTGCGCGGTACCGCCCACGTCCCCGGCGGCGCCGAGGCGGCGGCGACCGTACGCGTCCAGGTCACCGCACCCCGGGAGAGGAACGCAGCGCCCGACAAGGGCGTGACGGTCGGCGCGACCTACACCGAGAGCGGGTACTCCGCCGAGGGCCTGCGCAACGGAAACACGTCCGAGAAGGCCTGGTCGAACTGGAGGTCCGGCACGAAGAACCCGTCCGACACCGTCACCTTCACCCTGCCCGAGGCACGGGATCTGAGCCGGGTCGTGACCCACTTCCACCGCGACGGCACCAACGTCAGCTTCGCGGAGTCCCTCAAGGTGCAGGTGCGCGGGGCCGACGGCACCTGGACCGACGCGAGCGAAACCGTGCCCGTCGGCACCGAGGGCACGCCCGTCGCCGACGTCCCGGTGCGCACCTCCGGCCCGGTGACCGGGGTACGTGTGGTCATGACGGCCAGGCCGGGCGGCTACATCACCCTCGGGGAGATCGAGCTCTTCGCCCGGACACCCGGCGCCTCCTCGGATGCCGCCGCCGCGTCGATCGAGGTGGACGGCGTGGCGATCGGCGGCTTCGACCCGGACCGGACCGGCTACCGGGTGACCACCGACCGCCCGGACCGGGCGAAGGTCACCGCCACACCGCGCGACCCGTACGCGAGCGTGACCGTCCGCGAGGAGACATCACGCGTGGCCGTCGTGACCGTGAGCAGCGAGGACGGCTCGAAGACCCGGCAGTACAGGATCGAGCTGACCCGCTCCTGACGCATGGGAACGCGGGGCGTGGCAGCCGGACACGCCCCGCGTCGTCCCCAGGGCTCAGACCGCCGGAGCCGGGTACGTCGGGTACTCCACACCGGACACGTGCTGCACGACACGGATGACCTGGCAGGAGTAGCCGAACTCGTTGTCGTACCAAAGGTAGAGGATGGCGTTGTCGCCCTCGACCTTGGTGGCGCCGGCGTCGACGATCGAGGCGTGGCGCGAGCCGATGAAGTCGCTGGAGACCGCGTCGGGGGCACTGATGAAGTCGATCTGGCGTTTCAGCGGCGAGGTCAGGGACACCTCGCGCAGGTAGTCGAGGACCTCCTGACGGGTGGTCTCCCGCGCGAGCTGCAGGTTGAGGATCGCGATGGACACGTCCGGCACCGGGACCCGGATGGAGCTGCCGGTGATCTTCGCCTTGAGGTCGGGCAGCGCCTTGGCGACGGCGGAGGCGGCACCCGTCTCGGTGATGACCATGTTGAGCGGCGCGCTGCGGCCCCGGCGCTCGGACTTGTGGTAGTTGTCCAGCAGGTTCTGGTCGTTGGTGAACGAGTGGACGGTCTCCACGTGGCCGCGCTGGACCCCGAACTCGTCGTCCATCGCCTTCAGCGGCGGCACGATCGCGTTCGTGGTGCACGAGGCGCAGGACAGGATCTGCTCCTCCGGCTTGATCGTGTCGTGGTTGACGCCGTGCACGATGTTCGGGACGTCGCCCTTGCCGGGCGCGGTCAGCACGACCTTGTCGATGCCCGGGCGCAGGTGCGTGGACAGGCCCTCGCGGTCGCGCCACTTGCCGGTGTTGTCGATGAGGATGGCGTCCTTGATGCCGTACGCCGTGTAGTCCACCTCGGACGGGTCGTTCGCGTAGATGACCTTGATCGCGTTGCCGTTGGCGACGATCGTGCTGGTCGCCTCGTCGACGGTGATCGTGCCCTGGAACTGGCCGTGGATGGAGTCGCGGCGCAGCAGCGAGGCGCGCTTGACGATGTCCTGCTCGCCTCCGCCCCGGACGACGATGGCCCGCAGCCGCAGACCGTTGCCCGAACCGGACTTCTCGATCAGCAGCCGGGCCACGAGCCGGCCGATGCGGCCGAACCCGTAGAGGACGACGTCACGCCCTTCGCGGCGCTCGATCTTGTTGGCTCCGGTGGCGCCGGCGACGGCCTCGGCGGTGAACTCGGCGACGGACAGGCCGCGGTCGTCCTCGCGGTACGTGGCGGCGAGCATGCCGATGTCGATCTGGGACGGCCCGAGGTCGAGCGCGGCCAGGGTCTTCAGGAACGGCAGCGTCTCGGTGACCGAGAGCTCCGCGCCGGCGATCTGCCGGGCGAACCGGTGGGTCTTGAGGATGCTGACCACCGACTTGTTCACCAGGGAGCGGCTGTGCAGCAGGACGGTCACGTCCCGCTCCCGGTGCAGCTTCCCGATGATCGGGATCATCGACTCCGCGATCTCCTCGCGGTTCTTCCAGTTGGTGAACGAGTCGTCGTTGACAGTCACAGATCCATCTTTCGAGCTAGGCGGCGCTCATATGTTAAACCGTCGATTTCTGGATCATGAACGGGGTGCCTCCGAAGCGTTCCGCCACCGAAAGGCCCCGCTCCACGAGCCCCTCACGGCGTCGCCTGGGAGGATCGGAAGCAGAGCTCCACGCGAATCGGAACAGAGCCCCCACGCGAAAGGGACGCTCATGGACTTCGACGCTGTGGCCGACGAGTTGTACGTCCTGCGGCCGGAGGAGTTCACCGCCGCCCGCTCCTCGGCCGTGGCCGCCGCCCGCACCGCCGGCGACCGGGAACTCGCCGAGCGGATCAGCGCGTTACGCAAACCCAGCCTCGCCGCCTGGGCCAGCAACCTCCTGGTCCGCAGCCGGCCCGGCGATGTCGAGCCCCTGCTGCGCCTGGGCGAAGGCCTACGGCACGCCCACCGCGCCCTGGACCGCACACAACTGCGCGAACTGAGCCGGCAGCAGCACGCGCTCATCCGCGCCCTGTCCGCTCAGGTCCGGCAGCTCGCCGCCGAGGCCGGCCATCCGATCGGCGAAGGCGTGCAGCGCGAGGTCGAGACGACCCTGCACGCCGTCCTGGCCGATCCCGAGGCCGCCGGGGCATGGGCGAGCGGCCGGCTGACCAAGCCGCTCAGCGCCGCCGTCGGCTTCCCGGCCGTCGCGGAGAGCGCTGTCACGGAGAGCGCCGGGACACAGCGCCGCCCATCCGCCGCGACGGTCCCCTCCCGCCCGGACCGCAAGGCCGACGAGCAACAGCGGCGGCGGCTGGCCCAGGCACGGCGGGAGGCCGAGGCCGTCGCCCGTGAGCTGCGTGCGCTGAGGGACGAGGCGGTGGCCGCCGGCCGGGCCGCGGAGGAGGCGACACGGCAGGTGGACCGCCTCCAGCGGCGCGTCGGCGAGCTCAGCGAGGAACTCGCCCGCACCAGGGAGGAGCACGAGCAGGCCCGCTTCGCCGAGCGGTCGGCCCGGGAACGGGCGCGCACGGCCGATCGCCGCGTCCGCGAAGCCGAACGCAAAGCCGCGACGGCCGCCGCCCAGGTCGAACGCCTGACCTCGTCGGACGACCGATAGGCGGGCTCGTCGGACGACCGATGGGCGGGCTCGTCGGACGACCGATGGGCGGGCTCGTCGGACGACCGATGGGCGGGCTCGTCGGACGACCGATGGGCGGGCCGGTTCTCGTGGGGCGGGCGGGTGTCAGTCGGGCACCTGGACCGCTCCGGACCGCACTCGGATGCGGTCCCCGGGTGCGGGCGACGCCGGGACGGGCGGCACGTTGGCCCGGGTGAGAGCGGGCGCGTGGCCGGGCTCGCCCCCGCGCGGCACGGTCCGTACGACCTGGCTGGGCGGCAGCGGACGGCCCTCGGTGAGCCGGGCCGACATCAGGTCGAGTGCCTGCTGGAAGTAGAAGCCGAGCGGGACGTAGCGGTTGTCGTAGCCGGGCGCGGTGCTGTCGCTGTGGTGGGCGTGCGTGATCTCCAGGTAGGACAGCGCGCTTCTGCCGTGCTCTGCGCGGGAGTTGAGCCCGAGGTAGGGCCGGGAAGCGTGGCTGACTGGGACCCGTGTGTCGTCGCGGCCGTGCACGATCAGGGCGGGTTTGCCATGCAGGTCGCCGGCGCGCCGGGTCGCGTCGAGGCCCTGGCCCACCCGACGTGCCCACGCCCGCTCCTTGAGGGTCGCGGCCTTGCCGGGGAACGCGAGCCGGTAGGCGCACAGCTCGCCGTCGAGGTTGTAGTCGGGTGTGCCGTCCGGTCCGACGGACTGCCGGTCGGCGACCGGCCCGCCGAGCGAGTCGTCGTCGACGAGGGTGCCGGGGGAGGGGGCCCGCCCGCCGCTGGTGGCGTAGGCGGCGGCGAGCTGGGCCCGGGTGTAGGGAGCGGGGCGGCCGGAGGCGCCGGCCGCCGCCCAGCTGTAGCCGCACAGCGCGTCGGTGACCGAGGCGCGGGCGAGGCTCATCTCGTACGACACGGGCGTCTGCGGGTCGTAGTGCGAGGCCTGCAAGTACGCGGACCGCGCCTGGAACCCGGCCCGGACCAGCGCCTGCTGCGCCAGAGTCGGCAGCCCGCGCACTCCGGCGCGCTCGGCGTCACTCCGCAGGATCAGCCGGGGGTCGTCGCCCACCAGGTCCGAACAGCGCCGCCGTGCCGTTCGCGGATCGAAGGACGAGTAGCCCGGCGCCGAGGGCTCGGTGAGCACCGCGCACGGCTGGAGGAGCGAGGCCAGCGACGCGTAGCGGACGAGCGGCAGCCCGGCGTTCGGCACCCGCCGCCCGCCCTGCTCGACGGTGACGCCGCGCAGCGGGGCGAGGTTCAGCTGCGGCTCCGAAGCGACGACCGCGTCGATCAGGCCGTGCCGGTCCTCCTCGCCGGCGGCGACGGCGGCCCCACCGCCGTTGGAGACGCCCGCCGCCACCACCGTCGTGGTCGCGGGCGTGTACCCGGCGGCGGGTGCGCCCTCCCGCCAGTCGCGGTTGAGCAGGGCGAGGGCGAGTTCCACCGAGCGCAGTACGTCGCGTCCCCAGCCGGCTTGGGGGTTCTGCCGGGAGTGCGCCTGCTTGAAGGCGACCCGGTAGGGCCGGCGCGCGTCGTAGCGGCGGCGTGCGCTGTCGTCGAGCCCGCTGTCGAAGGCCGCCCGCGGGCCGGTCCGCGGGCGGGGGCCGGTCGTGCCGTCGGTGGCCATGACGGTGTCGGAGTGCAGGTCGTGGAAGGCCGGGCCCATGCCCTTGTCGGTGAGGGCGACAGCGCAGCGGTGGTGCAGTCCCCAGGCTCCCGCGCCGCCGACGCCGTTGTACACGTTCGCCAGACCGGTCGCCGGCGCGGCCACGACACAGGGCCGTGCGCGGTCGAAATTCGCGGGAACCTGGACGACGAAACCGACGCTCCGCGCGCCCGTGCCGACGGTGGCGGTGTACTGCGTGCCCGCGACCTTCCCGTCACCGGGAACCGGTCTGCCGTCGGCGCCGATGTTCGGCCCGTACAGCCGTCCCAGCCCGCCCGCGTCGCTCCCGGAGAGCCCCGCCGCGGC
Source organism: Streptomyces sp. NPDC050164 (assembly GCF_044459945.1). NCBI lineage: Bacteria > Bacillati > Actinomycetota > Actinomycetes > Kitasatosporales > Streptomycetaceae > Streptomyces > Streptomyces sp. NPDC050164. The sequence goes on along the minus strand of NZ_JBITJK010000003.1, from coordinate 55,184 downwards.
CCACACGGCCCACCGCCGCAGCTCGGCCGGCGTGGGACGGGCGGGGTCGGCCACGGCCGGGGCAGTGGCACGGCGCAGCCTCGGGAAACCGAGCCCGGCGGTGAGCAGGTCGTCGTCGCGGCCGTCGTACGTGCGCGAGGTGACGGAACCGACGAAGGACGGCAGACCGCTGCCCCGGTCCGCACGGGCGGTGGCCCCGGGCAGGGCGGAGGTCGCGAGCGACACGGCGAGCAGCAGCGGGACCAACTGCGGGGGCGGGCGGGCATGCCGATCCTCCGTCACAGGGAGAGGGCGCCGGTCAGGACGGCACCGGCGGTCATCACGAGCGTGGTGGCGAAGGCCCAGCGGAAGATGAAGCGCTGGTGCTCGCCGAGCTGGACGCCGCTCATGCCGACCAGGATGAACGTGGCGGCGGTGAGCGGGCTGAGCGGGAAACCCGTCGTCATCTGGCCGAGGACGGCGGCCCGGGCGACCTCGGCCGGGTCGGTGCCGAAGCCGTGGGCCGTCTCGGCGAGGACGGGCAGGACACCGAAGTAGTAGGCGTCCGGGGTGAAGACCAGACTCAGCGGCATGCCCGTGACGGCCACGAGGACCGGCAGATGGCCGCCGAGGGAGTCCGGTATCACGGACACGAGCGCCTCGGCCATGTCGTCGATCATCCCGGTCCCGGTCAGGACCCCGGTGAACACGCCGGCCGCGAAGATCATCGTGGTCACGAGGACGACGTTCTTCGCATGCCGGTCGAGCAGCGCCTGCTGCTGTTCCCACGTGGGGTGGTTGACCAGGAGAGCCACCGCGAACCCGAGGACGAACAGCACCGGCAGCGGCATGACCTCCAGGATCAGCGCCACGAGGAGCACGAGGGTCAGCAGCAGGTTGAAGACGGTCAGCCAGAGCGGCACGGGCGCCGCGACCCGGACGGCACCCGGCCCGTCACCGGGCGCCGGGGCCGGTCCGGGAACCGGCTCGCCCGTGGCGGCTTCCTCACCCGGCCCGGCCAGAGCGCCCAGACGCCGCCGCTCCCGGCGGCCGATCAGCCAGGACGCCACCAGAACCCACGCGATCCCGAGCCCCATCGCGGGCAGCACGGGTGTGAAGACGTCCGAACTCTCCAGCTTCAGCGCCGCCATGGCACGCACCGTCGGCCCGCCCCAGGGAATCATGTTCATCACGCCCGCCCCCAGGCAGACGACACCGGACAACACCAGCGGACTCATGCCCAGCTTGCGGTAGACGGGCAGCAGCGCGGAGACGGTGATGAGGAACGTGGAGGCCCCGTCGCCGTCCAGGGCCACGCACAGTGTGAGGACGGCCGTGGCGACGGTGACGCGCAGCGGATCGCCCTTGGCCAGCCGCAGCAGACCGCGGATCAGCGGATCGAACAGACCCGCGTCCACCATGAGGCTGAAGTACAGAACGGCGAAGGCGATCATGATGCCGGTCGGCGCCACCTTCGACAGCCCGTCGAGCACCATCCCGCCCAGCTCGCCCGCGAACCCGCCCGCCAGTGCCGCGAGCACCGGAAGCACCACCAGCGCGACGAGCACCGAGACGCGTCTGGTCATGGTGAGCAACAGGAACAGCGCGATCGTGGCGAAGCCCAGGGCTGCCGGCATGGTGGCGCTCGCTTTCTCGGGTCGCTCTCCCCGGCGCGTCGGGGAGAGCGGGGCGTAGCGGGGCGTACGGGGATAGCCGAGAGTGTCCGAGCGCCGGGTGATCCATGTCCAGCATCAAACCGGCATCTGTCCATGCGATCCACGCATCAATCGGCCCGCTCTGACGTACGCTTCCCGGCCATGGATGCCACCCTGCGTCAACTGACGGCGTACGCGGCCGTCGCCCGGGCGACGAGTTTCACCGCGGCGGCCGCCCAGTTGGGCGTCTCGCAGTCCTCGCTCAGCCGGGCGGTCGCCGAGCTGGAGCGGCAGGTCGGCGCCCAACTGCTCGAACGCGACACACGCAACGTGCAGTTGACCGCCGCCGGTACGGAAGCGCTACGGATCGCCGAACAGATACTCGGCGCCCACCGGGCCGGGATGAAGGAACTGGACCGCTTCCTGCTCGGCGAGTCCGGCACGGTCGCCGTCGCGACCCTGCCCTCGGTCGCCGCGGTGCTGCTTCCGCAGGTCATCTCCGGCTTCCGCGGGGACCGGCCGCGCGTGGCCGTACGCCTGCTGGACGGCCTGGAACGGGCCGTGCTGAACCGGGTCTTGTCCGGCGACGCGGACTTCGCGATCACCACGGTCGGTGTGCCGCCCGAGCGGCTGGAGCACCGGCCGCTGGTGCGCGACCGTTTCGTCGCGGTCCTGCGCGAGGACCATCCGCTCGCCGCCCGCGACGAAATCGGCTGGGCGGACCTGGCCCGCGAGCCGTTCCTCGCCGTCGGACGCGACTCGAGCGTACGGCGGCTGACGGACGCCGCGTTCGGCCAGGTCGACGCGCAGGCCGTGCCCGCGGCGGAGGCCGGCAGTGTCGCCACGGTGGGCGGACTGGTCGCCGCCGGCCTCGGCGTGAGCGCACTGCCCGCCCTGGTGCTGCCCCTGCTGGGGACCGGGCCCTTCGTGTTCCGGCCGCTCGTCGACCCCGTGGTCGACCGGCGCCTCGACATCGCCCTGCGCGCACGCCGCAGCCTCCCGCGCGTCACCGAGCACTTTCTGGAGACACTCGAGGACTTCCGCGCCCAGGGCAGGGACCTGCCGCCGGGAGTCTCCTGGGCCTGAACCGCCGTCGAGAACCCCCATTCATGCGCAGGGCGCATGGATTGATGGTGTTCTTTTGCTGGACAGGCATTTCTGCGCCTCGGCAGTCTGAAGAACCGGACCAGCTGAGCCGAGGGGACGCATCCGTGCGGGACAAGGACATGCCGAACGCCACCGGGCAGGGGCAGTTGTGCGGGCTGAAGGTGGTCGAGTTCGCTCATGTGGTGGCCGGCCCGCTCGCGGGTTCGATGCTCGCCGACCAGGGCGCGGACGTGGTCCACGTCGAACCTCCGGGCGCCGGTGACGCCGCCCGCGCGATGGGGCCCCGGCGCAACGGTGTTCCGCTGTGGTTCAAGGTGGCCGCCCGCAACAAGCGCTCCGTCACGCTCGACCTGCACCACGAGGCGGGCCGTGCGGTCGCCCACCGCCTCGTCGCCTGGGCGGACGTCGTCATCGTCACCCTGCGCGCCGGGCGCCTGCGCCGCTGGGGCCTCGACTGGGAGTCCGTGCACCGGATCAACCCGAAGGCCGTCCTGCTCCAGATCTCCGGCTTCGGTGCCACCTCCAGCCAGGCCGACGCCCCCGGCTTCGGCAAGATGGGCGAGGCCCGCAGCGGCGTCGTCCACCTGACCGGTTCCCCCGACGGGCCGCCCGTCCACACCGGCTTCTCGCACGGCGACGCCGTGACCGGCCTGATGGGCGCCTACGCCGTCCTCGCCGCCCTCCACCGGCGCGACCACGACCCGGGCTTCGACGGTGAGTGGATCGACCTCGCCCTGTTCGAGCCCCTGTTCCGGCTCGTGGAGTGGCAGGTCATCGTCCACGACCAGCTGGGAACCGTGCCGCAGCGCTCCGGCAACCAGCTGGCGGTCGCGCCCGCCGCCGTGATCAACACCTACCGCTCCCGCGACGAGCAGTGGATCACGGTGACCTCCGCGACCCTGCGCTCGGTGCGCAACGTGGCCCGGCTGCTGGGCCTGCCGGAGGAGGAGTTCGCCACGTCCGAGCAACAGCACGCCCGGCGCGGGGAGTTGGACGACGGCCTGCGGGCGTGGGTGGCCGACCGCACCGCCGCCGAGTGCCTGGAGGCCTTCGCCCGCGCCGAGGTGGTGGCCTCCCGGGTGTTCGACGCGGCCGACATCGCCGCCGACCCGGTCTACGCCGAGCGCGGCGACATCGTCACCGTGGACGACCCCGACCTGGGCGACGTCCGCATGCAGGCGGTCATCCCGCACTTCCGGCAACGCCCCGGCCGCATCTGGCGCACGGGCCCCGCGCTGGGGCAGGACAACGACCTCGTGTACCGGGACTGGCTCGGGCTGAGCGACCAGGAACTGGCCGAGTTGGAGCAGAACGATGTCGTCTGAATCCCGCATCCGCGCCACCGACGCCGCCCGCGCGCCTGGCGCCGATGAGGTGCGTGCGGCTGCGATCGGCGGGGCCTGCGCGCCTGCGATCGGGGGCTCCCGCGCTCCTGGCGCTGGTGAGGCGGGCCCGGCTGTCAGTGACGTCTCCCGGCCGCCTGGCACTGACGACGTGTGTCGGGTTGCGCCCGGCGCGGCTCGCGCGCCTGGCGGTGGCGAGGCCTGCGTGCCTGCCGTCGGCGAGGCGCGTCCGGTTGTGACCGGCGGCGCCCGCGCGCCTGCCACCGGCGAGGCGCGCCCGCCGACCACCGCCACCGCCCGCACGCCCACCACCCACGAGCCCCGCCTCACCACCCACGAGCCCCACCCCACAACCCCACCCCGGCCCCCACTCCGCTCCCTCCTCTTCGTCCCCGGCCACCGCACCGACTGGCTGCCCAAGGCGTGCGCGGCCGGGGCCGACGCCGCCGTGCTCGATCTGGAGGACGCGGTTCCCGGACCCGACAAGCCGCTCGCCCGCGCCCGGGTGGCCGAGGCCCTGGCGGAGGCCGCCGCGGAACCGGCCGGCGGCATGGCCTTGTTCGTCCGCGTCAACCCGCTCGACGACTGGACCGCCGCCGAGGAACTGCGTGCCGTCGTACGCCCCGGACTGGCCGGGGTGGTCCTGCCCAAGGTGCACACCGCCGCCGACGTACGGCTCGCGGACCGTCTGATCGGCTGGTGCGAGCAGGAACACGGCCTGCCCGTCGGCACGACGATCCTCGTCCCGCTGCTGGAGTCGGCCCGCGCCCTGCACGACGCCTACGACATCGCCGCCGCGACCCCTCGTGTCGCATACACCGGCGCCCTGACCGCACCCGGCGGCGACGTGGAACGCGCCGTCGGCTACCGCTGGAGCCCGCAGGGCACCGAGACCCTGGCCCTCCGTTCCCGCGTCCTGCTCGACGTCCGGGCCGCCGGAGCGCCGTGCCCGGTGACCGGACTGTGGACGGACATCACCGACCTGACGGGCCTGCGCGCCTTCGCCGAGCAGAACCGCGCCCTCGGCTACGAGGGGATGATGGCCATCCACCCGACCCACGTCCCCGTGATCAACGAGGTCTTCGCCCCCACCCCCGAAGAGCTCGACCGCTGCGCACGCCTCGTCGCAGCCGTGGAGTCGGCCCAGCGCGACGGCGTCGGCGCCCTCACCTTCGAGGGCCGGATGGTCGACGAGGCCATGGCCGAAACGGCACGTGCGGTGCTGGCGCGACACGGACACGGCTGACACCATCCCGCCACCGCACCGAAGCGCGATCATGGTGCTGTGACGGAGCTCACAGTGTGCCATCAAGGGCGCCACACCAAGCCGCACCCGCGTCACACCAGGCCGCACCCGCGCGACACCAAAATTGAACCGTTAGTTTTCTTGAACCGCTCGTGTTTGTGCGGATAGGTTGTCCGCCATGACCGCATCCCGGAACCCGACCACCGCCGAGGAGCTGCGCGGTGCCGGCCTGAGAGTGACGGCCGCCCGCGTCGCACTGCTCGAGGCCGTGCGGGACGGTGATCACCTCGGCGCCGAGGCGATCACCTCCGAGGTACGCGGCCGCGTCGGCCACATCTCCGTCCAAGCCGTGTACGAGGGGCTCCACGCACTCACCGCGGCCGGACTCGTACGCCGCCTCGAACCACCCGGCAGCCCGGCCCTCTACGAGGGACGGGTCGGCGACAACCACCACCACCTCGTGTGCCGGTCCTGCGGGACCGTCGCCGACGTCGACTGCGCGGTCGGCCACGCCCCCTGCCTGACCGCGTCCGACGACCGCGGCTTCGCCGTCGACGAGGCCGAGGTCATCTACTGGGGCCTGTGCCCCGCCTGCTCCACCGCCCGCAGTTCCTGAGCGATGTGATCCACCCGAGCACCGTGATCCACCCCGTCCGGAAGGATTTCCATGACTGAGAACCACGACGCGATCGTCACCGACCCGAAGCAGGAGGAGACGAGCGGCGGCTGTCCGGTGGCGCACGGTCGCGCCCTGCACCCGACCCAGGGTGGCGGCAACCGTCAGTGGTGGCCGGAGCGCCTCAACCTGAAGATCCTTGCCAAGAACCCCGAGGTGGCCAACCCTCTCGGTGAGGAGTTCGACTACGCCGAGGCGTTCAAGGCCCTCGACCTCGAGGCCGTGAAACGGGACATCGCCGAGGTGCTGACCACCTCGCAGGACTGGTGGCCGGCCGACTTCGGCCACTACGGCCCCCTGATGATCCGTATGGCCTGGCACAGCGCGGGCACCTACCGCATCAGCGACGGCCGCGGCGGCGCCGGCGCCGGCCAGCAGCGCTTCGCCCCGCTCAACAGCTGGCCGGACAACGGCAACCTCGACAAGGCCCGCCGCCTGCTGTGGCCGGTCAAGAAGAAGTACGGCCAGAGCATCTCCTGGGCCGACCTCATGATCCTCACCGGTAACGTCGCCCTGGAGCAGATGGGCTTCGAGACCTTCGGCTTCGCCGGCGGCCGCGCGGACGTCTGGGAGGCCGAGGAGGACGTCTACTGGGGCCCCGAGACCACCTGGCTCGACGACAAGCGCTACACCGGCGACCGCGAGCTGGAGAACCCGCTCGGCGCGGTCCAGATGGGTCTCATCTACGTCAACCCGGAGGGTCCGAACGGCAACCCGGACCCGATCGCCGCGGCCCGCGACATCCGTGAGACGTTCCGCCGTATGGCGATGAACGACGAGGAGACCGTCGCCCTGATCGCCGGTGGCCACACCTTCGGCAAGACCCACGGCGCGGGCCCGGCCGACCACGTGGGCGACGACCCCGAGGCCGCCTCCATGGAGGAGCAGGGCCTGGGCTGGAGGAGCACCTACGGCACGGGCAAGGGCGGGGACGCCATCACCTCCGGCCTGGAGGTCACCTGGACCTCGACGCCGACCCAGTGGAGCAACGGGTTCTTCAAGAACCTCTTCGAGTTCGAGTACGAGCTCGAGCAGAGCCCGGCCGGCGCCAACCAGTGGGTGGCGAAGGACGCCCCGGAGATCGTCCCGGACGCGCACGACTCGTCGAAGAAGCACCGCCCGAAGATGCTCACCACCGACCTGGCGCTGCGCTTCGACCCGATCTACGAGCCGATCTCCCGCCGGTTCTACGAGAACCCGCAGGAGTTCGCGGACGCGTTCGCCCGCGCCTGGTTCAAGCTGACCCACCGTGACATGGGCCCGAAGTCGCTGTACCTCGGCCCGGAGGTCCCGGAGGAGACCCTGCTGTGGCAGGACCCGCTGCCCGAGGCCGAGGGCGAGGCCATCGACGCCGGGGACATCGCGACCCTGAAGACCAAGGTCCTCGAGTCGGATCTGTCCGTCTCGCAGCTGGTGTCCACCGCCTGGGCCTCGGCGTCCACGTTCCGCGGCAGCGACAAGCGCGGCGGTGCCAACGGCGCCCGTATCCGCCTGGAGCCGCAGCGCGGCTGGGAGGTCAACGAGCCCGACGAGCTGGCCCAGGTCCTGCGGGTCCTGGAAGGCATCCAGCAGGAGTTCAACTCCGGCTCCGGTGCCAAGAAGGTCTCCCTGGCCGACCTGATCGTCCTCGGTGGCTCCGCCGCCGTCGAGAAGGCCGCCAAGGAAGCCGGCTTCCAGGTGGAGGTCCCCTTCGCCGCGGGCCGTGTGGACGCGACGGAGGAGCACACCGACGTCGAGTCCTTCGAGGCGCTCGAGCCGACCGCCGACGGGTTCCGCAACTACCTCGGCAAGGGCAACCGCCTGCCGGCCGAGTTCCTGCTGCTCGACAAGGCGAACCTGCTCACCCTGAGCGCCCCCGAGATGACCGCCCTGGTCGGCGGCCTGCGCGTTCTCGGCGCCAACTACCAGCAGTCCCAGCTCGGCGCGCTCACGAAGACGCCCGGTTCGCTGACCAACGACTTCTTCGTCAACCTGCTCGACCTGGGCACGACGTGGAAGGCGACCTCCGAGGACCAGACCACGTTCGAGGGCCGCGACGCCGCCACGGGCGAGGTGAAGTGGGCCGGCAGCCGCGCCGACCTGGTCTTCGGCTCGAACTCCGAGCTGCGGGCGCTCGCCGAGGTCTACGCGAGCGACGACGCGAAGGAGAAGTTCGTGAACGACTTCGTCGCGGCGTGGGTCAAGGTCATGAACCTGGACCGGTTCGACCTGGTCTGATCACACCCGCCTGACAGGACGCCCCGGGCCGGCCGGCCCGGGGCGTCCCGCGCTTTCTCTGGGAGATCGTCAAAGACTGTTCAAGGTAAGAGCATCACTTACCCAACTCTCACCATGAAACGGCAAGAACCGCGGTCGGACCCGGATCCGGGCATACGTTCTGGTCGTGAACTCATCTGCCACCGCTCACAGAGGCGCCGGCCCTGAACCGCACCCCATCGCCGGTCCACGGCCGACCACAGGCGGCACCGTCCGCCGCACGCTCCTGCGCACCGCGCTGACCGGGGCCGCAGCCCTCGGCCTCACAGCCGCTCGCCCGGCCACCGCCGTCAAGAGCGCCCCCGCCGCCGGGCCGCGGCCCAGCACCCCGCAGGAAGCCCTCGCGGAACTGGCCGCGGGCAACCGCCGCTGGCGCGCCTTCCGCGAACGCCACCCGCACGAAACCCCCGCGACCCGGCAGACGTTGACCACCGCCCAGCACCCCTTCGCGGTCGTGCTCGGCTGCATCGACTCACGCGTGCCCCCGGAGCTGGTCTTCGACCAGGGTCTGGGCGACCTGATGACCGTACGCACCGCCGGCGAGGTCTTGGACGAGGCCGTACTCGGCAGCATTGCCTACGGCGTCCTGGAACTGGGCATACCGCTGGTTGTGGTGCTCGGGCACCAGTCGTGCGGCGCGGTGCGTGCCGCGGTCGAGGCGGAGCGCTCCGGCGGGCGCCTGCCCGCCCACATCCAGTACCTGGCCGACCAGATAAGCCCGGCCATCGACCACACCGTGGACGGGGACGCGCGGATCGACGCCACCGTCGACGCCAACGTCCGCCTCGTCCGCTCCCGGCTGGCCGCTGAGCCCGACCTCGCCGCCAGGATCAGCGCCGGCGCGCTGGCGATCGTCGGCGCCCGCTACGAACTGACCAACCAGGCGGTCCACCGCGTCGGTTGAGGCTCGACCCGGCCCGCTGTATGCCACAGCGGGCCGGGCCTACCCGTCACGCCCGCAGCGGATTGAAGCGCGCCGCCGCCATCAGGTACCAGGCGGTCGCGCCCGTGTGCCGGTACGGGTAGTAGCCGAAGCCGAACCCGGTGTCCAGCGGACTGCTCGCGGACACCACCCCGGCCCGCTCGGGCAGCGCCTTGCCGCCGACGGTCTGACCGCCGCCCAGCAGGTCCTGGGCCTGCTCGATCGAGGCGATCAGCCGCCGGGCGCGCGCCTCGGCACCACGCTTCCCACGGTCCCGCACAGCGAGCGCGAGATGAGCCGTCCCCTCGAACCACACACCGTTGCGGTCGGGTTTGGGCTGGCCCTCAGCGATCGGCGCGTCCTCGTTCGCCACGAGGCTCGCGGAACTGAAGGTGACGCCCTCGTACGACTGTCCGGCGGGCACCGTGCTGTTCGTGCGGCCCGCGTGGTCCCGGACGGCAAGCTCCGCCGCGGCCCAGTCCAGCGAACGGGCGTACCCACCCGTGCGGGAGCCGAGCGCGAGATGGGTCCAGGTCTGGGTGTCCTCGGGAACCGGGGACTTGTTGACGGTCACCCCGTCGTTGGTGCCGGTGTAGAAGAAACCTCCGGCCGGCTCCCACATCCGCTTCACGAACGCCTCGGCCCGCCCGCGTCGCTCCAGCCACACCCGGTCACCGGTGAGACGGGCGAGCCGGCCGAAGAGACACACCAGGTCGGTGTTGTGCTCGGTCGAGGTGAACGGCAGCCTCTGATTCGCCCCGTCGACCCCGAACTTGTAGCCGCCGAGCGGCTCGTCGGTACGGCCGGTCCGCTCGATCCACTCGCCGATCCGCACGGCACCGGCCAGGAAACGACCCGCCCCGGTACGGCGGGCGAGGGCGCTCAGCGCGATTCCCGCCCAGGCCATGTCACCCACCGCCGTGCCCGTGAAGCCGAACTGCGTACCGACGTTGGCGGTGCCGTCCGCCCGTACGAAGCCGTCGGGCTGCACAGAGCCGTCGTAGAAGGTGTACGGCCCTACGTTGTAGGCCTGCCGGAGCCTGCCGTCGTCGTACGCCGGGTCGTGCGACTGCGCGTAGAGCAGGGCGTCGCCCAAGGCCGTCGCCCTGGTCAGGCTCTGCGGCCTCCGGGCCGCGAGGTGGGCCAGGATCGCCAGGGCGTTGTCGTACGTGAACGCGGTGCTGAACAGGCCCGCCTGGTCGGTGTAGCTCTGGGCCAGGCGGATGCTGCCGTGGCCGGGATAGGCATCCATGGCGGCGGCGAGAAAGGCGCGTCCCCGGGCCGGGGCCGACAGCGGGCCGGCACCGTCCGAACCGGCGGCGGCGTCCGAACCGGCCGCCAGGGCCTGTCCGGAGCCTGCCGCGGCGATCCCCGCGGCGCTGATGCCGAGGCCCGCACCGATGAGCGAACGCCGGCTCAGCGCCGGGCCTTGTCTGCCAGTCATGGATCTCCTTTGAGAGCGCTCTCAGCACTGGCCGCTCATTGTGCTGGGGCCCTCGGGGCGGGTCAACGCCCCGGCGGGAAAGGAGACTTCCACGGGACGGCGGACGGCGGGTGGATCACTCGCACACGATCTCGTCACGCGGCGTGTAGTGCGTGCGGAACGGCTCCCGCTTCACTTCCCGGCCGTCGTTGTAGAAGACCCGCTCCACGGTGACGTCGAACCCTTCGAGCGGCGTCTGCGGCACGCACTCCTTGTCGTCGCTCACCTTCTTCTCGGGCTTCTTCACCTCGGTGCGCGGGCCCTTGACCGACTTGATCTCGTCGTACTTCCTGGTGCCGAGGAAGGAGACCGTCACGGACGTGTCCGTGGACTCGGCCTGGATGTAGATCGCCTTGCCGGAGTCGTTGGTGAACCGCAGATCCAGGCTGCCCCAGGCCACCGTCGCCTCGCGGCCTTCCGGATAGCGCTCGATGTAGAAGGAGTGCGCGCCGTGCTCCACGGGCTTGACCCCGGCGAAGAACAGCGCGTTGTACACGGTCGTCGCCACGGCCGAGACGCCACCGCCCGACGCCTTCGTGAACTGGTCGTTGAGGATGATGATGCCCTCGACGAAGCCGTTGGCCTCGGTGCGCTCACCGACGGTCCGGTTGAAGCTCCACGTCTCGTCCGGCCTGACGAGGGAGTCGTTGATGAGTTCCACGGCCCGGCCGACGTTCTTCGTGCGGTACTCCGCCGGTTCGAAGTGGACGGTGAAGGAGGACATCGTCTCCGTCAGCCCCAGCTCCGCGGCGTTCTCGCGGGTGATCTCGGGCTGGATCCGGTGCACGGCCACCTCGCCGCTGCGGTCCGCGCCCGACTTGGTGAGCAGCGGCAGCACCGCCTTGCCCAGCGCCTTGTCGGTGACCTCCTGGCCCACCCTGGCGTCCTCGGCGACCACGGCCTTGTCGCCGTCCGGCCGCAGCCTGGCGTTCTCGGCGGTGGTGGTGACGTCCTCCAGGGGGCCGGCCACGGTGGGATCGTCGCGCAGCGCCTTGGCGTCCAGCTCCGGTCTCAGTCTTCCGCTGTCGTCCGGCCGCATCGCCAGGTGCTCGCCCAGCACGGCCTGCCCGACCGTGAACCGCTTGCCGCCCGCGGTGAGCGTGACGGGCGCCGACATGGCCGGCTCGGCGAACGTGCGCACGGCCCGCCGTACCTCGTCGGCCGTGACCTTCGGCCGGGTCTCGCGGGCGGGCAGCGGCGTGACCGAGCGGGTGTCGCCGCGCAGGAAGGAGGAGCGCAGCGGGCCGACCGCGCCGTCCACGTCCAGCGCGTACCCCGTGCGGGGTGCGACCTGCTCGACCCGCCCGTCGTCGAAGGCGACGGCACCGTCCCGGACCTTCTGGTCGAGCCCCTTCGCCAGCCGGCCGAGGGCGGCCCTGGCCTTGTCCTCGTCGAGGCGTACGACCGGCTCGATGTCACCGCCCGAGCGGAAGAACCCGCCGATCACGCTGACCGGGTCGGCGCCGGTGCCTGCCGCCCGGTCGACGGTCTTCCGGACGTCGAAGGAGAGCCCGGCACGCCGCGGATCGACCGCGCCCGTGCGGTCACCGACCTTCACGGACAGTTCCCGCGCCCCGGCCGCCCCCAGATGCCGCTCCAGCTTCCGCACCGCCTCCGCACGGCTGAGGCCGCCGATCTCCACCCCGCGCACCGTCGTGCCGGAGTCGATCTCCCCGCCCGTCAGCATCAGCCCGGCGAGATACAGCCCGCCGACACCCACGGCCAGCGCGCCGCCGGCCAGGGCCAGGGGCGGAAGGGACGTGAGGCGCGGAACGGAGGCTATTCGGGGGCGCATGGGTCTCCCGGAGATCGATGACGACGGTGCACCCGATGACGCGACGCTGCCGCGGGCAAACACATCAAGCTATCCACATCCGGGCGGCAAAGCGGTATGGCCCAGACCACTTATGTCCGAGATCACGTCGGAACCGGCCGGTCCGTGCCCACGCCCCGACAGGGCCACAGAGTGATAACGGCGAACAACTGTCCGGTGGTTGACGTGGTCTACGCCACCATGAAGATCTCTTTCCTGATTCACAACGCCTACGGAATCGGAGGCACGATCACCACCACGTTCAACCTGGCCGGGGCGCTCGCCGAGCGGCACGACGTGGAGATCGTCTCCGCGTTACGTCACCGGGAGCATCCCGACCTCGTCCTGGACCCCCGGGTGCGGCTGCGCGCGCTGGTGGACCTGCGCAAGGAGGCGGACCATCCGCTGCACCAGAGACCGGCGAAGGTGTTCCCGTCCGCCGAGTACCGCCACCGCCAGTACAGCGAGCTGACCGACGAGCGGATCGGCGAGTGCCTGGAGGCGCTCGACACCGACGTCGTCATCGGCACCCGCCCCGGCCTCAACGTGCACTTAGCGTGGCAGGCCCCGCAGCGCGTCCTGCGCGTCGGCCAGGAGCACCTCACCCTCGACAACCACCCACCCGGCCTGCGCACGGCACTGCGCCGCGCCTACCGGCGCCTCGACGTGATCACCACCGTCACGGAAGCGGACGCCGCCGCCTACCGGCGCAAGATGTGGCTGCCCGGCGTCCACGTCGAGGCCCTCCCGAACAGCGTCCCCGACCCCGCGCTGCCGCCCGCCGACGGCACCGCCAAGATCGTCATCGCCGCCGGCCGGCTCGTTCCGGTGAAGCGCTACGACCTGCTCATCGAGGCGTTCGCCCAGGTCGCCGCCGCGTTCCCGGACTGGCAGCTGCGCATCTACGGCAAGGGCGAGGAACAGCCCGGGCTGCGGGAGCTCATCGAACGACTCCGCCTGTGGAACAACGTGTTCCTGATGGGGGCCGCCACCCCCATGGAGGCCGAATGGGCCAAGGGCTCGATCGGCGCGGCCGCCTCGAACTTCGAACCGTTCGGCATGACCATCGTCGAGGCGATGCGCTGCGGACTGCCCGTCGTCAGCACCGACTGCCCCTACGGCCCCGGCGAGATCATCCAGGACGGAGCCGACGGCCGGCTGGTACCGGTCTCAGACGCCGACGCCCTCGCCTCGGCCCTGCTGGAGCTCGTCGGCGACGACGAATGGCGCCGCCGCATGGGCCGCACCGCCCTGGAGAACGCGCGCCGCTTCGCCCCGGGCCCCGTCGTCGCCCAGGCCGAACGCCTCCTGGAGGACGCCCTCGTGGCCCGGAACACGGGCCGACGGACCACCACTGCGCCAGACCACCGGACCAAAAGCGCACTGATCGGCCGGGGCCACGCCGCCCGCGACGCGGCCCACGCCGCGACCGCCGGCGCACTGCGCGCGATACGGAAGGGCCGCCGATGACCACGCACCTCGACACCCATCTGCGCACCCACTGCGCGATCGACACGGACGGCCGCATCACCTTCCGTCTCCCGCCGGGCCCGGCCTCCCGCCCTCAGATGCTGCTCCGGCTGCGCCCCCACAAGGGCCGCCCCGAGATGACTCTTCACCTCCTCGACCTGGACCCCGGCCGGGACGACGGCCACCTGCACGCCGTACTGGAACCGCATCCGGCCCTCGACGAAGGCCGCTGGGACCTGTACCTGCTGGCGGAACCGGAAGCCGAACGACAGCGGCTGCGCCCCGGCCTCAGGGACCTGCGCGCCCTCGTCGACGGTCACCTCCGCGACCGGTCCTCACCGGTCGCCGTCAGAATCCCGTACGTCACGAAGGACGGCTTCCTCGCACTCAGGGCATGGCGGCGCACCGCCCACGCGGAGGCCCGCACCATCGACATCACCGAACAGGCCATGACGGTCCGGGCCCGCCTGCACGGCGCCGAGCTCCGCGAGGACGCCACCGTACGGCTGCGCCTGCGGGGGAGCGACACCGTACGCGACCTCCGCCCCCGGATCGACGACGACGGCAGAGGCTTCTCCTTCACGGCCGGCCCCGAGGACCTGACGGGCGGCGCAGCGGGCCCGGGCCGGATCTGGGACGCCTTCGTCCGGCCCACCGCCGACGCGCCGCCGATCAGGATCGGCCGGCTGCTCGACGACGTGGCGGACCGCAAACACGTCTTCGTCTACCCGGCGCTCACGGCGGGCGGATTGTCCTCGCGCCCCTACTACACCGTCGACAACGACCTCGCGATCGAGGTCGCACCGGCCGAATCGCCGATATGCCCGAAATGAAAAACCCTGGACCCTCGGATGGTTATTTCGTCGGTACATCGCGACAGGCATGTGTGGATTCTGTGCGAAGCGGAGGTAAAAAGGTCAGACGCTCGTCCGCAACAGCCGTAAAAGCGAAGGGGACTTGCGGCAATAACGAAACTCAAGTACCTAGATGAATCATGAACCTGTTCAACCGCGTCGTGCCGTCCCGCCGGCAGGCGCCGCCAGTCCCCCCACAGCGTCCCGCAGGTGCACCGGCTTCCCCCACCGCCGTCCTGCCCGACCCCGACCTGGTGAACCTCACCGGCGAATGGGTCGTCGATCCTGCTCACAGCAGGATCGGCTTCTCCGTCCGGCACGCCATGGTGACCACCGTGCGCGGTTGTTTCCTGGAGTACGAAAGCCGTCTCTACTTCGACGCGCGCAACCCCGCCCGGTCACGGGCCGACCTCACACTGTTCACCTCCAGCGTCGACACCGGGGTGGAACAACGTGACGCCCACCTGGTCGGCCGTGACTTCCTGGATGCGGCGGCCTATCCGCGTATGCGCTTCACCAGCACCGCGGTGGAACAGGCGGGCGCCGACCTCTATCGCATGTCGGGCGACCTCACCATCAAAGGCATATCGCGGCCGGTCGTACTGGAGATGACCTACATCGGACACGTCACCGACCCCTTCGGATACGAAAGGGTCGGATTCGACGGCACCACCACCATCAACCGCTCCGACTGGGGCCTGACGTACAACAGCAGACTGGCCGAGGGAGGCGCGATGGTGAGCGAGAAGGTGCGTCTGCAACTCGACATCGCCGCCATCCGCACGGCCCCGGCGGCCGGCTGAACACGCGCCGGGCGCAGGGGTACGCCTCATGGCCCGGCGTCGTCGGGCGCGGCCACGACGCGGAACGTCGCCGGGCCCAGCGTGATCACCCCGTCGCTCAGCGGCGTGCACCGCACACCGCCCCGCCCGCGCAGGGCGCGCTGGGCGCCGGGGCCGATGGTCACGTCCATCCAGGCACAGGGCCGGGCCGGCCGGTGCACGGTGAACACCACCGGCCCGGTGCCGCAGTCGAGGGCGATCGTCGATCCGACGCAGGAGTCGATGTCGACACCTTTGAGCAGGACGTTGCGGCGGGTGTGCCGGAGGTCGGCGCCGGCCGGGAGGTTCTCCGCGGCCATGAGGGTCACCGCCGCGTTCCGGTGGGCGGGCCGCGCGTAGTAGCGGTCGCCGACCAGCCCCAGACCGCGGCGTACCTCCACCTGGGGGACGCGCTCGTCGGACGGGCCGGGGGAGGGGCCGTCCGACGGCCGTCCGGCCAGCCGGTGGGCGGGCGACACCAGCAGTTGCAGCACCTCCACCTCGGTCATGGCGTCAACCGTACGCCTCGGCCAGCACCGCCCGGCGGGCCCGTTGGTGGCGTACGGTCACTCGTCCTGCCTCCGCCCGAGCCCGCCGTCCTCCAGAGGGGTCCGGCCGTCCGCCGACTCGCCCGCGGTGAGGTGCTCCAGGACCTCGACCAGTTCCTGGCATGCGCGCTCCACCGAACGCCGGGTGTTGATCTGCTCGGTGATCACGGCCGACAGGATCAGGGCCGTCAGGGCCATCGCCCCGTTGAACGCCTGGAGCTTGATCATCACCTCCACCCGGGTCAGCTGCTCGAACGGCCCGGCCCGGTCGGTCGCCGCCACCGTGGCCATGATCGACGCGAAGAGGGCGCACAGCATGCTGCCGGCCAGCTGGAAGCGCAGAGCCGCCCAGATCAGCAGGGGATAGGTGAGGAAGAGCAGATTGGCCGGGGCGTAGGCGGCCAGCGGAACGACACAGCAGATGATCAGCGCCAGGCCCGTGGCCTCCTTCCAGCGCGACAGTCGCAGCGGCGGGCGGACACGGGACAGCAGGAGCAGCACCGGGGTGACGATCAGTACGCCCATCGCGTCGCCCACCCACCAGGCCAGCCACACGGCCCAGAAGCTCGCCCAGTCGGGCTTGCCCGTGACGAGCAGGAGACCGGCGCCCACGGTCGAGCTGATCAGCATGGCGGTGAACGCGCCCAGGAACACCAGGGCGAGCCCGTCCCGCAGCCGCGCCAGATCGGTACGGAAACCGGCCCGGCGCAGCAGCAGGTACCCCACGACGGGTGCGACCGTGTTGCCCGCCAGGACGCCGAACGCCGAGGGGCTCAGGGAGGTGAGGGACAGGATGACGAGGAAGGCGCCCAGGGCGATCCCCGGCCAGCAGCGCAGCCCGAAGATCAGCAGGAAGGCGACCGAGACGCCGGTGGGAGGCCAGATGGGGGTGACGACCGAGCCATCGACGACCAGTTCCCGCAGCAGGCCCAGCTGCCCCGAGACGTAGTAGCAGGCGGCGACGGCCAGCGTCTGCAGAGCGACGACGACCGGCGTACGCGGATCCCGGCTACCCACCACAGCAGCCATGAGACACCGAGGCCGCCGCGACGGCGAGGTGAGAGCGCGGGCCCTGCGGTCCTATGGCTGAGCCCCCGGTCCGTCGAGGCCGACCACCAGCACGGCGGCGTCGTCGTCGTGCCCCACCCGCTCGGCACCTTTGATCAGGGCTGCCGCGAGCGTGTCCACGTCCATGCCCGCCACCGCCGCGATGCCCGCGAGCCTCATCACCTGGTCGAGGCCTTCCTCGAGCGGCAGGGAGGGCCCCTCCACGACACCGTCCGTGAGCAGCACGAACACGCCACCCGTGGTCAGCTCGTACCGGGTCACCGGATACGACGCCCCCGCATGGATCCCCAGGGGCGGCCCGCCCTCGTCCGCGGTGACACCGGACTTCCCGTCGGCCGTGGCCCAGACGCAGGGCAGGTGCCCGGCCCGCGCGCTCTCCAGCACGTCGGCACACGGGTCGAGTCGCATGAAGGTGCAGGTGGCGAACAGGTCGGAGCCCAGGGACAGCAGCAGATCGTTGGTCCGGGCCAGGACCTCGCCCGGATCGCTGGTGACCGAGGCCACGGCCCGCAACCCGGCCCGCACCTGCCCCATGAAGGCGGCCGCCTCGATGTTGTGGCCCTGGACGTCACCGATGGACAGACCGATCCGGCCGTCGCCCAGCGTGAAGGCGTCGTACCAGTCGCCGCCCACGTTGAGCCCCTGGCACGCGGGCGCGTACCGCACGGCGAGATGCAGCCGGCCGGCGACGGGCAGGTCGCGCGGGAGCATGCCGCGCTGCAGCGCGATGGCCAGCTCTACCCGCGAGCGCTGCATCTCGGCCTGCGCACGCGCCTGGGCTGTCAGGGCCCCGAGCCTGGTCAGCAGCTCGTCGCCGTCGTCCGTCGTGCCGGTGCGGGACATTGATCACTCCGGCGAGGATGGCCACGGTCGGTGACGACCCTCGAAGGCAAATCGCCAAATTTATATCCATAGGATGATACGTGGCCAAAAGCTCGGCGACGACTCGCGCTCCCCGCGCCCCGTCACCGCACCGACCGTTCCACCTCACGGTCCGAGCGCCGCCCGACCGCCGCCAGGACGAAGGTGACGCTGATCAGCAACGCCCAGGCACCGAACTTCTCCACCCCCACCGGCTCCCAGCCGTGCTCCTGGTACGGGTAGCGCCAGGCACCGACGAAGGTGGCGAGGTTCTCCGCCACCCACAGGAAGAACCCGATCAGGACGAACGACAGCGCGAGCGGCATCCGCCGGCGCACACCCCGCACCGTGAAACACACCGTCGTCCCCGCGGTGACGGCCAGCAGCAGTCCCGCCAGCACCCAGCGCGCGTCGGGCAGCCAGTGATGACTGAAGAAGTTGACGTAGACGGCCGCGGCCACCACCGCCGTCGCCCGCGGGCGGTAGCGCACGAGCGCGAGATCGAACAGATGCCAGGCCCGGCACACGTAGCTGCCGACAGCCGCGTACAGAAACCCGCCGTACAGCGGAACGCCGGCGAACTTCAGCACGCCCGGCTCCGGATAGCTCCATGAGCCCAGCGACACCTTCACCAGCTCGAAGGCCAGCCCGATGACGTGACAGGCCGCGATGACGGCGACGTCCCGCCCGTTCTCCCAGCCGCGCAGCCAGAACACCAACGTGAGCAGCACGCCGTAGACCACCAGCAGGTCGTAGCGCGCCACGGGGAGGTCGGGCAGCAGGGCGGACACGGCCACGCCGGACAACAGCGCGATGGCGAACGCGCACGCCCGGGTCTGCGTCCAGGCGAAGTCGAGCAACTGCCGAACCGGCGTGGCCCAGGGGCCGGCGAAGCTTGTAGGGATCATGGTGCCCTGTAGGACGGGCCGTCGCCCCTATCGGTTGCAGCGCCCATCCACGGTCGGCACCCGTCCGCCCCGGGCTACGCCGCCCCGGGCTACGCCGCCCCGGGCTTCGGCCACGGCCTTGCGCAGCAGCAGGGCAAGACGCTGATCCGCATCGGGCGCGGCGCACACCACCCGGAGGGCGTGTTCGAGGCGCCGCCGCCCGGGGCCACGCCACCACAACAGATCGGCGATACGCCCCGGCAGCCCGCCCGCACGGACGTGAGCGAGCCTCTCGCCCCGGCGACGGCACGCGCGGCCGTGCCGCGCCAGACGCCGGGAAGCGGGACGCAACACGCGCGCCACGTCCACGACCGTGCCGACGAGCAGCGGCGCATACGCCCGGTCTGCGGGACGGGCGTCGGCGAGCTCGGCGGCCAGCGGCCACAGGGCCTGCCGGGTGGCGTCATCGACGCTGTCGTTGACCACGCGGGCCAGAGCCGCGAGCGCCGGATGCGTACCGGCCGGGCTGTCGGTGAACCGGCCACCGGCCAGCAAGGCGGCGCCCTCCATCAGACAGGCACCGTCGTCGGGGTGCAGATGCGCGAAACGCCCAGGCACCGGAAGGCCGTCCGGAGGCCCGGCAGGGGACTGCCGGTTCGGCGGGTTCGGCGGAAAGGCGATCATGTGAGGCCTCCGGGCTGGGATCACAGACCGGTGACGGCGTGCAGAACGAGGTACATCGCGGCGGCGGGAATCCCGGCGCCGAAGAACGTGAGCACCCAGGCGGTGACGATCGAGCGGGCCACTTGCCAGCGTACGGCCGAGGCACGCCGGGTGGCACCGGCACCCAGAATGGCCGCGGTGATCGTCTGTGTGGTGGAGATCGGCGCCTTCACCAGGAACGCGGTGGTGTACAGGACGGTCGCGGCAGCGGTCTCGGCGGCGAAGCCGCGCGGCGGATCGAGGTGCACGATGCGCCTGCCGAGAGTGGTGATGATGCGACGCCCGCCGCTGTACGTGCCGGCGGCCATGGCCGCCGCCACTGCGGCGATCACCCACAGCGGAACCGAGAAGTCGTCCTGCCAGCCCGCCGTGACCAGCGCGAGCACGATGACCCCCATGGTCTTCTGCGCGTCCTGCAACCCGTGTCCCAGCCCCATCGCGGCGGCGGAGACGGTCTGTGCCATACGGAACCGGCGCGTGGTCCGCCGGGGCGTCGAACGACGGAACAGCCACAGGATGGCCACGTGCAGTACATAGCCGAGAGCCACGCCGACCAACGGGGAGAGCAGCATCGGCAGGACGACCTTGTCCACGATCCCGGACCAGTGCACGGTGGCCGAGGCGGCGAGCGCGGCACCGACCAGCCCGCCGATCAGCGCGTGCGAGGACGAGGTCGGCAGCCCCCGCCACCAGGTGAACACGTTCCATCCGATGGCCCCGAGGAGCGCGCACATGACCAGCAGCAGACCCGAGTCGTCCTCGGGCGCGGCGATGATGCCGCTGCCGACGGTCTGGGCGACCTCGGTCCCGAGGAAGGCGCCGAAGAAGTTCATCACCGCGGCCATGGTCAGCGCCGCGCGCGGCGTCAGGGCCCTGGTGGAGATCGAGGTGGCGATCGCGTTCGCGGCGTCGTGGAAGCCGTTGGTGAAGTCGAACGTCAGCCCCACGATGATGATCAGCACCACCAGAGTGAGCTCCATGACCGATCACCTTTCCGCGGGCAGAGCGCCGGACCGCCACAGGCGCCGTCGGCGCACGGATCCATCGTGCCGCGAAACCCTCGGACGGACCCGCCCGAAGCGGCGGTAGTGGGACGAGAGGAGCGGGTAGGCCGTTTTACGGTGTCCTGATGCGATCTGCTCCGAAATGGGTCCTGCTGTCGTCGGCGTGCGCCCCTGCCGTGTTGGTCATCGGCTGGATGGTGGCGGCGGCGCTGCAAGGCCCTGCCTACGACCCGGCCGCTCAGACCATCAGCGTCCTGGCGGCCCCCCAAGGCTCCGGCTACTGGGTGATGACGGGCGCGTTCGTCGCCCTGGGCGCCTGTCACCTGCTCACCGCCTGGGGGCTGCGCCCGGCCGCGCCCCCCGGGCGGGTGGCACTGGCGGCCGGGGGAGTGTCCGCCCTGGTGGTGGCCGTCGTCCCGGCGCCGAGCAGCGGCGGCTCCCTGAGCCACGGCTCGGTCGCCGCCGCCGGGTTCACCGTCCTGGCGGCATGGCCCGTCCTGGCCGTCCGAACCGGCGACAGCGTCCCATGGGCCTTGCGGCCCTTACCCTCCCTGGGAGCCACCGCGGTGATGGCGGTGAGCGCGGCATGGTTCCTGCTCGAGCTGCATCTTCACGGCGTCGCCGGTGTGGCCGAACGCGCGGTCACGACACTCCAGTCGGTCTGGCCCTTCGTGGTAGCCCTCTCCTGCCTGCGCCACGCCGCACGCGAGGCGCCCACGAGGTGACGGCCCGGGACACCTGCGGAGCGATCGAGTCCGTCACCGTGACCTGCCCTCGGCGCTGCCGACGGTCACACGGAAGGCGCGCACGGAAGCCGCCGGCAGCGTTCTTTGGCCGTGGAGACAGTCGAGCGGGCCGCCGGGCTCGGCCACCAGCCGGGCTCGCCCCAGACGGAGGCGGCCCGACAGTGTCAACGGCACCTCGCACACACCGTGCACGGGATGCGGCTGCACCAGCCGGCTGCGTACCGGAAGGCGTCCCGGCAAGGGCAGCAGATCCTGGTGGAGGCCCATCACGGACGGGCCCGCGTCCCCGACAGGCTCGCGCTGCCCCACGAACATGCGAGCGCGCATCGTGCCCGGGCCCGGCCCGCGCCTGCCCGCTCGCGATGTCAGTGTCGTGTCGCCGAAGACGAAGTCCCCATGCTGCTTGGGAATGCCCCACAACGTCCGGCCACCGACGAGCGAGCGCTCGTCGTCCACCCACACCTCCACAGCGCATGCGGCCGGCCCCCGCCCGTCACGCACCGCCAAGGCCACCAGCAGCTCCCGGTAGGCCGGCGTGCCGCCGGGCCGGTAGTCCACCCAGAACGTCACCAAGGCGCACCGCCGCCCCAGCCTGACCGGTCGCACCCCGGCGGGAAGCGGCCGATCGGGCAGCTCCTGCCGCGGCACGAGCCACAGTCCGACGAACATGTCGCCCCGCAGCTGCCACGGCTCCGGGGGAAAGGGCTCGGCCACGGGTTGCCTTCCATCCTGGGCCGCCGACCACGAGAACACGGTAGCCCTGCGACCTTCGGCGGAAATGCGGAACGACGATGTCACCGACCGTCGGTAGGGTGACCGCCGTGAAGGTGGGCAGCGAAGAAACCCGGCTGGTCGTCCTGCGCGGCAACAGCGCCTCGGGCAAGTCGTCCGTCGCGGCCGGTCCGCGCGAGAAGTTCGGCCGCGGCCTGGCCCTGGTCGCCCAGGACAACCTCCGCCGCATCGTGCTGCGCGAACACGACGTGCCCGGTGCCGCGAACATCGGCCTGATCGACACCGTGGCGCGCTACGCCCTGGACGCCGGGTTCCATGTCGTCGTCGAAGGCATCCTCTGCGCCGACCGCTACGGCGACATGCTCGGCCGGCTGCGCGTCGACCACCGCGGCCCGACCCACCACTACTACCTGGACGTGCCGTTCGACGAAACCCTGGCCCGGCATGCCACCAAGCCGATCGCCGACGAAGTGGGCGAGACGCAACTGCGCGACTGGTACCGGCCGCTCGATCTGCTGCCCGACGGAGTCGAGACGGTCATCGGCGCCGACAGCACTCTCGCAGCGACCATCGACCGCATCACGCACGACACGGGCCTGTGTCGTCAGGCGCGCCAGCGCAGCATCTCCAGTGGGGGATCGGCGCGGAAGTCCGCCCAGCAGTCCGCATCGAACTCGCTGCGCAGACACTCTTCGTAGACCTCGATACTGCGCAAGACGGCCACAAGAACGCTGTACGTACGCGCTTGGTACGCGAAACCTACGCTTCACGCTAGGCTGGCGGATCAGGAGGTGCCCCATGTCCGAGCTGTTCGACGCGGTCGACGCCTTGGTCGCGTCCCGCTCCCCGCTGCCGCCCCCGGCGGAGCGCAAGCGGCTGCGCCAGGCCCACGGCCTGACGCTGGACGAGGTGGCCGCCGCTCTGCAAGTGCGGCGCGCGACGGTCAGCGGCTGGGAGGCCGGCAAGACCGAACCGCGCCCGCCGGAGCGCGACGCATACGCCCGCCTGCTGAAGCAGCTCGCCCAGCTCTACCCCGCCACCAACGCCGCGGCCCCTCAGAAGGACACGTCGGTTCCCGAGACACCCGCCACCCCTGCCCCGGCCGCGCCGGCGCCATCGGCAGCTGAACCGCCCGAAGCCGCCCGCACAGGATCAACAGACCTGGCCCCGGAGGCTGCTCCCGGGAACGCCGCACCGCGCCCCACCGGCCCTGCCGCCGTGCCGCGTCCGGCGGCCGCGACGTCGACGTCGCGCCGCCCCGGCACGAAGAAGGCAGCCCCTGCGCACACCCCGACGACCGACGCCGACCCGCGGTTCGCGAACGGACCGCTGTTCGTCATCGACGCCGACGACGACTCCCAGGTGACCGGCTACGGCATCGGCGGCCTGGTCCTCGACGTGCCCGCCAAGTCGCTTCCCGCGCTGGTGGAGTGGACGCTGAAGGAGGCGCAGCTCGGGGCCGGGCGGCTGCACGGCTCCGGCAAGGATGCCGACCCGCTGCTCGTGCTCACCGAGGCCGCGTGCGAGCGATACGGACTCCCGCTGGAGCTGTCGGACGCCGAGCGGCTCGCCGGACGCCTCCCCGACGGCCACAAGATCCTCAGGCAGCTCGACCGGGCCGACTGGCAGCTGACCAGGCGAGGTTTCGGGCCGTGGGCGCGGATCTACCGCCCCGCCCAGGGCCGTCAGCGCCAGTGCGTGCAGTTGTGCATCCCGTCGTGGAACGCGCTCGACGCCCGCACCTGGGGCCACGCCGCGCAGCTCGAACCGGCGGAACTCGCCCGCGTGCTGGGCACCTACGCGGCCCGGGTGATGACGCCGCGCGGCTCGACGGCCGTCACCGGCCTGGAGCTGATGACCGCCCTCAACCCGCCGACCCGGGCGAGCGAGGCGGACGAGACGGGGAAACGGCACAAGGAACACCGGCCCGGCTCGCTGGGTGAGCACCCGATCGACTGCGCACCGTGCGAGGCCCCGGACGGGCATCCGCTGCTCGCCGGCCTGCCCCGCTTCCACCAGCGGGGCCCGGACGAGATGCTGTTCGAGGAGGCGTACGACTGGGCGCGCGAGCTCACCGACGCCGAGTGCATGCGGCGGTACCTGGTCGGCATCGACGTCAACCTCGCCTTCGGTGCTGCTGCCAACGGTGCCGTCGTCGGCCTGGCGACGCCGCCCGTGCACGTCACCAACCCCGTCTTCGACCCGACGCTGCCCGGGGCATGGCTCGTCGACCTCTCCCACGTCGACCTCTCCCGCGTCCTGGTCGGCAAGCAGTGGCGCCGACTGGAGAGCGCGTTGCTGCCCAGCCCGTTCACGCCGACCGGCGAGCGCCCGCAGGGCCCGGCCTGGTACGCGACTCCGACGGTGGCGTACGCGGTGGAGCTCGGCTACGACGTCGCCCCGACCGAGGCCTGGATGAGGCAGGACAAGGGCAGGTTCCTGGACGGCTGGTACAAGCGGCTGCGTGACGCCTACGTCGACACCATGGCGGACCTCGGGGTGGGCGAGAAGCTGCGCACCCCGGAGTTCCTGGAGGCGATGGACGGCTACAAGCAGCGCGACCCGGAGATGGCGATCGTCCTGGACGCGATCAAGTCCACGGTCAAGGGCGGCATCGGCAAACTGCGCGAACGGGCACATGGCGGTGGCTGGAAGCCCGGACAGCCCTGGCCCGCCCTCGCCCGACCGACGTGGCGGCCCGACATCCGCGCCGCCGTCATCTCCCGGGCCCGGATCAACACGCACCGCAAGATGCTCAACCTGGCCGCGGCAACCGGCCGATATCCGGTGGCGGTCCTGTCGGACTGCGCCGTCTACGCCGCCGACGGCCCCAGCCCGCTCCACGTCCTGCCGTACGACGCCGACGACAAGACGGTGCCCGGCAGCTTCCGGCTCGGGGTGTCGCCGGGCATGGTCAAGCACGAGGGCACCCAGACCACCCTGTGGGCCGAAGCAGTGCGTGAGCAACACGGCCAGGTCCTCAACCTCGCCCGCTACATCAAGACCGGTGAGGTCACAGCCAAGGACGACGGAGAGTAGGGGAGCGAGCCGATGGACATGGTCGGGGACGGTCTCGACGCCGCGCTGCGCAAGGCGTTCACGCGCCCGATCCCCAAGAGCGCGGGCGCGCAGATGCGCTACCTGGTCAGGCAGTTCAAGGGCACCAGGCCGGTGGCCGAGTTGCTCGGCATCACCCAGCGCACCGTCGAACGGTATGTGAAGGACCAGATCAAAAAGCCCCGGCCTGACCTCGCGCAGCGCATGGAGCGCGAAGTCACAGCGCGGTGGCAGCCCCAGATCCGGGCCAGGGCCAGACAAACGGCGGCCACCACCGACGGCATCGTCATCGACACCCGCGCCCGGTTCGGTTACACCGCCGCCCCCGGCACCACCGACGACGCCCGGCTGCGCCATCTCACCGTCGCTCTGCCCCCGCAGTACGCCGCCCGCCTCTTCGAGACCAAGGAATCAGGCGGCACGGAACAGCAACTGCGCGACATCGCGGCCGAGGCGCTGGGCGAGGTGTACTTCCGCGACAACGGCCGCCGCGCCCACGGCCTGGAAGTCGAGTTCACCGACGTGGAGCACCTCGAGTTCGACCTCTGACCGTCGACGACCTTCGCGCTCACGGAGATCTTCGATCCGGTGCTCGACACGCTGTGTGCCCTCTACAGTGAAACCCGATGACACTCCTACATGTCCATGACTATGGGGGCGACGGCCCTCAACTGGTTCTGCTGCACGGCTTCTCACGGTCGCTCACCGACTGGGACGCCGCCGCCACCCTCCTCACCGCCGGGCATCGCGTCCTCTGTTGTCGACCTCCCCGGCCACGGTCGCTCTCCCGACATCTCCCCCTGGACCATGCCCACCGTGGTGCGGCACCTCGCGGACACGCTCGACGCGCACGGAGTGCCCGAGGCCGTCGTCGTGGGCCATTCCCTCGGCGGAATGGTCGCGGTGGAGTACGCCCGGGCGAACCCGAACCACGCCCGGGCCCGTGCCGCCGTGAATCTCGACGGCTTCTGGTGGGGACGCGAGTACCCCGGCGCTGACCGGGTGAGTGAGGCGCTGCTGGCGTCGGCCGGGGCCATCGCGCCGTCCGAGTACATCGAGGAGAAGGTCCTCCACGCCGCCCGGCTCGGCATTCCCGCCGACCGTGCGGAGGCCGCCGCCCGCGCGGCCGCACGCCCCTTGCCCGACGGCAAGTGGCAGACGCTGCCGCAGCGGGCGACGGCACTGGAGATCCGGGACGAACTCCACAAGCTCGGCGCGCTCGGCGTCACCACATGGCTGGACGGGGCCGACTGCCCGCTGCTGCTGGTACAGGCCGGCCGACGGGTGCCGCCGGCGCCCGGCATGGAGTGGTTCGACGATTTCAGCACCCGCTTCGCACAAGAGGTCTCCGGCGAACTGGCCGCGCTCTCCCGCACCCGGCCGACGATCACCGTCACCAGGATCGACGCCACCCACCCCATGAACCTGGAGGCTCCGGAAGCGGTGGCGACGCTGGTCGCCGACTTCGTTCGAGGACTGCCTCAACCGTCGTAACAGCAGCGGTTGAACATCTCTAGCGGATCCCTCGGCCCACTTCCTGGCCGATGTCGATCACGAGTTGCCGATGTGTGCGGGCCATGTCGGTCAGGTCGCGCACGGCATAAGCGATATCGGCGGCATACCAGGAGAGGGCGGCCTCGTCGAAGTCATAGGCGATCGGGCCGCCCTCCTCCCAGGCCATGTTGTCCAACTCGAAGTCACCGTGCACCACACCCCAGCCGTCCTGACACCGCGGCAGTTCCCTCATCACGTCGGCGAGCCGCACCGCCGCCTCGACCAACTCGGCGTCGTCGGCGAACAGTTCACCGATATCCGGAAGGTCGCCGAAGGATTCGGGCAGCCCCGCGTCAAGCCCGGTGGCATCGCGGTGCATACGTGCCAGTGCCTCCCCCCACTGCCTTCCGCGATACGAGCTGGGCACGAACCGCAGATAGCGCCGTCGGCCCCTGTCCGGGAGCACGAACACATGCGAGGCACTGGAGCGCCACCACTTGGCAGTGCCGGCCGGGTAACCCCACCGGGCGGCGACCTGGTCGGCGATCGGGCTGTCCCATGCTTCGGACACGGTCTGCTTCAGTCGATCGATCTCAGTCAACGGCATCATCGCGAGCCGGCCTTGATCACGCAGCCGACGGCCACAAGCCGATTCTCCGCACCCTGCCCGTCGCTCTACCGCGGCCCTCTACCGACAACTTGGTATGGTGCGCGGGTTGTGGCAGCGCTCAGGGGAGAGGGGCCCGGCGACGATGCAGGCGTCAGAGGTCTCGCGTGCGGTGGCCGCGGCCAGGTCGGCCGCCTCATCACTTGGCCTGACAGTCGACGATGCGATCGTTCTTCATGACTCGAACAAGCTCACTCTGCGTCTGCTGCCGTGTGACGTCCTGGCCCGGGTGGCACCTGTAGCGGACCAGGTCGCACAGTTCGAAGTCGAGCTCGCCCAGCGGCTCGCCGAATCCGGGTGCCCTGTGGCTGCTCTCGAGCCCCGAGTGGAGCCACGCGTCCATGAGCGTGAGGGCTTCGTGGTCACGCTGTGGACCTACTACGAACCCGTGACACCCCGAGAGGTCCCACCAGCCGACTACGCCCATGCGCTCGAGCGGCTGCATGCCGGCATGCGCAAGCTCGATGTCCCGACGCCCCACTTCACGGATCGAGTCGAGCAGGCTCAGCAACTCGTGGCGAACCGCGACCGCACTCCGGCGCTCGCCGAGGCGGACCGGGAGCTGCTCCGCGACACGTTGCGAAGCCTGAGACGAGTGATCGGCGAGCGCGGTGGCGCCGAGCAGTTGCTGCACGGCGAGCCGCACCCGGGCAACGTGCTCACCACGAACAACGGGCTGCTGTTCATCGACCTTGAGACGTGTTGTCGTGGGCCCGTCGAATTCGACCTCGCCCATGCGCCCGACGAAGTCGGCGAGCACTACCCGGGTGTCGATCAGGACTTGCTGCGCGAGTGCCGGATCCTCGTGCTGGCGATGATCACAGCGTGGCGCTGGGATCGAGACGACCAGCTCCCGAACGGGCGCCGGCTGGGCACGGAGTGGCTCAGCCAGATCCGAGCAGCACTCGATCGCGACGGTCTGGATTAGGCTTTCGGCGCCATCCGAAATGTACGCCGCAGGCGAACATCTGGGCATGTGCCCGAATAGGAACCGTATTCAGGCTGCCGCAGATCGAGGTGTAACGCGGCGGTGCTCGCGCGGCGCAGAAGTAGGCAGAAACGGGCCAGTGAGGCTGAATCTCGCTGCCCGGGCGAACCCTGCAAACATCGCACGCGCGAGATTGGAATTTTCTGTGAACAACACCGACCCGGTTTCCGGATATCAGGCCTACGATCAGCCCCCGGGGCCTGCCCGCCCTGACCGCAACCGGGCCACCGCACGACGGGTAGCCCTTGCCACCTGCACGATCGCCGACGTCGCGGCCGGACTGCTGGGTCTGTGGATCGTGCTCTACCTGCTCGACGCCAACCAGGCGAATCCGTTCGTCGAGTTCGTCCACGGAATGGCGGACTGGCTGTCCGGATGGGCACAAGACATTTTCACGATGGACACCGAGGGTCTACGCGTTGTCCTCAATTATGGTCTCCCGGCGGTCATCTATTTGCTGATCGGCCACGGAATCGCTGCCCGGCTCAACCGGGCCTGATGGCATTACCGGCCGGTTCAGTCCGCGGCGTGGGTGTGGGAAATACGGCACCCGGTGCCGAGGCGACAGCCTGCCCCGGCACCGGGGACGCCGTATCACTCCTCGTCGCGCAGCCGGGCCGCCAAGGACGTCAGCGACTCGGTCTCGTCGGTGTGGCCCAGAGCGGTGAGGCGGGAGACCGCCGCGTCGAGGCGGGTGAGGGCGGGGGCGGGGCGCTCCAGGTAGATGCCCTCCACGGCACCCGCGAGACGGACGCACTCGGCCCACTCCCCGGCGTGCTCCTGCTCCGCTCCCGGCTCGCCGAGCAGGGCGAGTGCCTTCTCCAGCGCGGCCAGGGCGTCCCCGTACGCGCCGGCGTAGGCGTTGACCCGCCCGTATTCATAGGCCAGGGCCGAGTCGAGAGAGCGGCCGCGGGCCTCGTACCCGGCAGCGCGGGCCTCGTCGGCGATGCGGCCGGCGTCGGCGAGGAAGGCGAGGGCGTCGGCCAGACCGTCAGGGCCCTGCTGCTGGCCCTGGAGACGGGCGAGTTCGCGCAGGCAGCTGCTGAGCTGCTCGTAGCGCGGGTCCCGGGCGTGGGCGGCGAGCGCCTGGTCCGCGGCCTCGCGGGCCCGGCCGAACTCGCCGGACTCGCCGAGAAGTACGGCAGTCTCCGCGGCGATCATGGCGTGGCTTCCCGGGTCGTCGTCCCAGCCGGCCGACTCGGCCGCGAGGGCGACGAACTCCGTAGTGGCGGCCTTGAGGTCGTCCCCCGCGTGCAGCGCGCGGGCGCGGGTCAGGCGCAGTTGAGCGACGAGCCGGTCGTCCAGTTCTCCGGAGGCGACGTCCGATTCGGCCAGCAGGGAGTCGAGCAGTGCGATGCAGTCCTCGACACGGCCCAGGTCGAGGCTCAGCTGGGCCGCGTTGCTGAAGGTGCAGAACGCGTCGGTCCGGCTGCCGTGGCGAAGGTCCAGCTCCGCGGAGCGCGTCAGGTGCCGCAACGCCTCATCGGGGCGCCCCAGGTACATGCAGGCCTGGGCCAGATCACCGTGGAGGCGGGCGGTGTCGACCGCGTCGGCCGGCCAGTCGGCGGCCAGCCGCAGGCTTTCGGTCAGGTCCGCGTGCGCGGCCTGCGCGTCCTGGAGGCCGAGCTGGAGCCGGCCCCGCAGTCCGAGCGTGCGGGGCAGGTGCCAGGCGGGGCCGTGCGCCTTCAGCCGGTCGAGGAGGGCGTCGATCCCGGTGACCGCGGCGGGCAGATCGCCGGAGAGGGCGTACGTACTGGCCCGCAGCAGCAGAGCGCCGGAGACCTGCCCGACGACGTCGTGCCGGGTGGCGAACGCGTGCAGCAGGTCCACCTCGGCGAGGACCGGCGCGACGTGCTCCTCGCTCCCCGACGTCTGCAGGCGCAGGCCGAGAGCGGTCGCCCGCAGCCGCAGCAGGCGGGCCTCGTGGTACGGGGCGAGGCCGGGCGCCTCCTCGTGCAGGCGGACCATGGACGCGTGGGCGGCGGTCAGCGCGGCGGCCTTCGCCTCGGTCGCGTCGGCGGCGCCCTGCGCGGGGACCTCGGCGGCGGCGAGCAGGGCACTGGCGCGGGCGAGCGCCGCCTGACCCGGCAGTCCGGCGTCGTCGTACAGGCCCGCGGCCTCCTCGTAGAGGTCGGCGGCGACGGCGAACTCGTCCTTGTCGCCCGCCCGGCTCGCCTCGTCGGCCAGCAGGTCCGCGCGCAGCCGTACGAGCGGGCCCACGGCCGGGTCGTCGGGGTGGGTGTAGTCGCGGGCGGCGACGAGCGTGCGCAGCCGCGCCCAGCAGGCCGGTGCGTCCGGGTGGCCCTGCTCGTCCAACTCCCGTGCCCGGGCGATCAGTTCGGGCAGCGACTCCGGGACGGCCGCGGCCGTCCGGGCGGCGGGTGCGGCAACCGGGGCGGCCGGGGCCACGTCGTCGAGGCTGCGGGGGCGCAGGGTCAGTTCCAGCGCGTCCAGGAGCGGGGCACGGTCGAGGCGGGCCCTGCGGCGGTCGGTGTGGGCCGTGGTGCCGTTGCGGGCGTCGAAGCGGGCGGCGAGGTCGTCGGCCCGGCCGCGCACCTCGGCGCGCAGTCCGGCCACCGTCCAGGTGCGGCCCGCGTATCCGGCGGTCGGCAGTTCGCCGTGGCCGAGGAGCTCGACGCGCTGGAGGAGGACCTCCACGCCGGTGAGGAAGCCGAGCAGGTCCAGTGGCGAGTCGACCTCGTCGAACAGGCTCCGGTTCTCGGCGAGCAGTTCCAGGCCGCGTGCCTCGTTGCCGGTCAGCGCGCAGAACTCCAGGTGCCGGCCGACCTCCTGGGACATCGAGGGGTTACGGCGGCAGCCGCGGTAGCCGGCGAGGTGCAGTTCGCGGGCCCGGTCCGTGCGGCCGGTGCGCAGCAGGGGCAGCAGCGCGTACGAGACGGAGCGGGCCGGCTCCTCCTGGCAGGACTCCTTCCCGGCCAGGACGGGCTCCCAGGTGCGCAGCGCCCGCTCGTCGTCGCCCGCCACGAGGTGGTACAGGGCGCGCTCGCAGATCTCGCAGGCCTCGCAGTCGCTGAGCCGGGTGCGGGTGCGGCCCGCCCACAGCTCGTAGGCGGGGGTGGTGTCCTCGCCGACGTGGGCGGCGAGCTGGTAGGCCTGCCCGTAGTAGGGCTGCAGGCCGAGGCCGGCCTTCTCGTACCGGTGGCGCATCTCGGTGAGCCACTGGCGCAGGCTGGCCAGCGGTATCTCGGGCAGCTGGCGCAGGGCGTGGGCCACCCACTTGAACCGCCAGAACAGCATGTGACGCAGGCGCTCGTCGAAGACGTCGGGCTGCTCGTCGAAGAGGGTGAGCAGACGGGCGAAGACGACGGGCGACTTGCGAGGTTCGGAGCCGTAGGTGTACGCCTCCTGGAGTTCGAGCAGCGCGTGGACGAGCGGTGCCGCCTCCGCGAACTGCTCGGCGGCGTCGACCAGTTCCTCGGCGGTGACGGTGCGGGTGCGGCCGTAGGGGCGCCGGTCGTTCTCCTTCAGCGCCTGGTACAGCTCGTGGGTGGTCTGGGGTGCGGTCGGCATCGTCAGCTGTCCTTGCGGAGGGCGTGGGCGAGAAGGTCGAGGAAGGAGCGGTTGATGAGGCTCGACTCGGCGGGCCTGAGCGGGCGCCGGGACAGCATCGCGGCCTGCCCGTAGAGGGCTTCGGCGCTGGTGCGGGCCAGCTCGGGCTCGTCGATGGCGACGGCGGCGCGCACCAGCGGGTTGAGCTGGTTGAGGATCAGCTGGGCCCGCGGGGCCTCCTGGCGCAGGGCGCCGAGGATGTCGCCCCACAGGCCGCCCTCCTGCTCACGGGCGAGCTGGGAGCGGGTGCGCTCGTGCCGGGCCTCGCGGCTGTCGACGAGGAGGGCGGGGGCGTTGGCGGGCTGGAAGGTGCGCAGCGCGACGTCGCAGTCGAAGACGGCGAGGGCGTCACGGGCCAGGGCTAGGTAGGCCGCGGCGGCCAGTTCCGTCTCCCGGTCGACGGGGTCGAGGTGGGCCGTGAGGGTCGCCGGGTCCAGGTCGGCGACACTCGCCTCGGGCCTGATCTCGGGCAGCCGGTGGACCAGTTCACGGTCGTAGGTGTAGCCGCCGTTGACGACGCCGAGCCCGGCGGCCGAGGCGATCGCCGCGACCTGCCGGAACTCCTCCACGCTCGACGTCACCAGCACGGTGCGGTGGGTGCGGGCGAACTCGTCGAGGGTGGTGTGCCCGTCGGTGGTCTCGAACGGCAGCCAGGGCAGCAGCATCCGCAGGATCTCGTCGTCGTGCACCGCGAGCGACTTCACGGCCAGGTGGTGGGCCTGGAGGAAACGGGCGAGCAGGTCCGGGTCGCTGGCGGCGGCCCGGGCGATCCACGCGCGCAGCCGCTCGGCGAGGGCGTCGCGGACGGCGGCGAGCGTGTCGTCCTCGTACAGGGACTCGCGGGACGCCGTCGGGCGCAGGCTCTCGGCGTCGACCACGCATCGGACGAAGAACGCCCACTCGGGCAGGATCTCCTCGGCCTGCTCGGACAGCAGCATGCCCTTGACGTGCACGCGGTGGCCGTGGCGGCGCCCGGCCGGCACCGCCTCGGGCAGCACGCACGCGATGCCCTTCAGGCCCACGGCCGGCAGGTCCAGCTCGATGGTGTCCAGCGGCGTGAAGCCGAAGACCTCCTCGCCGTACGCGGCCAGCGCGCGGGAACGGGCGCCCGGCGTGGGGTACGTACGCGCCCAGGGCGCGGGCTCGGGGTTGACGGACGCCCCCGGGCCGCCCGGACCCCCCGAGCCGCCTGTGCCGTCGTCGAAGGTCACCGGGTGGCGCAGCAGGGAGCCGAAGTGCCGGGCCAGCGCGTGCACCTGTGCCGGCCGGGTCCACTCGCCCGCGTCGGCGCGCGGCGTCAGCGTGACGGTGGTGCCGGGCCGGGGGCGGGCGGAGGCGGGCAGGGTGCGGACGGTGTAGCTGCCGTCGCCGCGCCCCCGCCACTCCACGGCGGGGGCGTCGGGGGTGCGGGCGGAGCGGCTCAGGACGTGGATCTCGTCCGCGACCAGGAAGCAGGAGAGCAGGCCGATCCCGAACTGGCCGATGAAGTCCCCGCGCTGCTCGGCAAGCCGCTCGGCACGCTTGCTGCTGCGGCCGATCGTCGCGAGGAAGGTGTGCACGTCGGCCTCGGTGAGACCGACGCCGTCGTCCTCGACGCGTACCACCGAACCGTCGGCGTACAGGCGGATGCCGAGGGCCTCGGCGGGGGCGGCCGGTTCGAGGCCGTGCCGGGCGGTCAGCGCGTCCACCGCGTTCTGCATCAGTTCGCGCAGGTAGACCTTGGGGCTGGAGTAGAGGTGGTGGGAGAGGAGATCGACGAGGCCGCGCAGATCCACCTGGAAGGTGCGGTCGGCGCCGGCCGGGTTCGCTGCGGTGTCGGGCAGGGTCATCGGGCAGTCCGGAGTGGGAGAGAGGGCGGGCGGGATCGGAGCCGGCGTGCGCTCAGGCGCGGCGGTGGTGGCGGGCGAACTGCTTCTCGGGCTCCGCGAAGTAGGTCCAGGGCCAGCTGGTGTAGGCGCCGTCGAGCGTCTGGAAGACGCGCCGGACCGTGTGGCGCTCACCGGCCAGCGACAGGGCCATGGCGAACATGTTGAAGTCGTGCTGCCAGCCCGGGCGATACACGTAGGCGGGGTGGAGGATGCTGTGGTCCGCCGCTTCCCGCAACTGCGCCTGGATCTCGGAGGTTTCGAGATAGTCCCCGCGCTCCGCCTCGACCCACTCCTCGATGTACGCCATGGCGATCACGCAGCCGAGGCGGTGCCCCTGCGGGGCGCGGGCCAACGCCTCCTGGGCGAACGCCAGGGCCTGGCCCGGCTCGCCGCCCCAGCGGGGCTGCAACTGCGACACCCACTCCAGGTGGGTCTCCAGGTCCAGCGGGTCGCGGCGCAGGGCGGCGTCGAGCCGCGTCTCGTTGACGGCGGTGCCCAGCGACATGCCGCGACCGGAGGTGAGGAGGCGGCGCCACGGCGTGACCCATTCCGGCCGCAGCTCGGCGGCCTCGAACAGCTGCTCCTCGGCGATGTGAAGCCGCTCGTGGAAGACCCGCCACTGCTCCTGCGTGACGTTCACGGCACGCTCGGCGGTGCGCGCCTCCCAGCCCCAGCTGATGTGGCGCGTCCCGGATATCAGCAGGGCCGTCGCCCGGTGCTCCTTGTCCTCCTCGACGGCCCGGCCGATCCAGTCCTGCACACCGTCCAAGTCGGCCAGCTCACCGAGGACTTGATGGTCGCGGCCGAGGTCGAAGGGAACCAGCGCCGCCTTCACCGCCTCCCAGTCACCCGCGTCGGCCGCCTCCACCAGCGCGAGCACCCGCACGTCCCCGAGCGCACGCAGCGTGTACATCCCGTTCTTCTGCCTGCGCGGGACGGGCAGGGCATGCGGATCCGAAACCGGTCTCTCCGCACCCCTGCCGAACAACTTGCCGAACATGCCGCGCCCTCCCCTGATCCCACGTGATCGTTCGGTGGATCATATGCGGCCCCGCTGACACCGCTTCCGCAGGGTTTTCACCGATGATTCACGGGTCTGATCCGGCATCCGGCCGGGGTCCTCGTGAACCTCTTGAAGGCCCCAGCCAACAGCAAGGTCGTCCACCAGAGGGCGAGGAAAGAAGTGGACGGCGAATCCGCCGTGTTCCCAGATGTCGTCACCATGCCCGATGCCGTGCAGGTAGTGCGCATCAGTACGTGCGGGCGCGCAGCCGGCCGGCGTACTCCGCGCTCGGGCCCGCGCCGGCCGGCTGGGCGAGTCAGCCGGCGAGATCGGCCTTGCCGAACAGGACGGCGTAGCCGGAGGGGAGCTGGCTGAGGATCTGGTTCAGCTCGCCGCCGCTGACCGCGTCGGCCAGGGCGGTCAGCACGGCGCTGGCGTCCCACTCGGCGGTGCGCGGCCGGGCGCCGATGCGCTCGGCGACCCTGCGGTAGAACTCGTCGATCCTGAAGCTCTCGGCCTGCTGCGACTTGGCAGCGGTCAGCGTCTGCCCGAGCGGTCCGGGCATCTGGGAAGCGAGATCATCCACCTCACCGGGGCTGATCCTCTGGGCCAGCACGCTCAAGACGGCCTCGGTGGCCTTCGTGGCTTCTTCCCGGCTGTCGTATTCGCCGAGCTCGCGTACACGGGCGAGGTACTCGTGGTACTGCGTCGTTCGTCACCTCCGCTTGCTGGCGTCGACGGCATCTGTGCGATGCCCCCTTTCCCGGTACCCAGGTAGCCGACCTGCGCGACGGTCACCGTTGATGCGCACGATGCGAAGCCGACCGACCTCGCCCTGCAAGCCCCCCGGCCCCTGGCGCGACGACGGTGGACCGGGGCGACGCCCGCGACGTCCACCCGCGCACACGTCCGGCAGCCGCGCGGCACGCGGGCGCCGTGAGCCCGGTCAGCTTCGCGCGATGGGGAAGGGCGGCGCACCACCGGCGGTGCAAGGGCGCACGCCTCGGTCGTCCCCGTACGCGTTCCTCGCGGGCGGAGCCGGCCCGGCGACCTCCACGTGGGCCGGGCGCAGCAGGTGGTCGCCGAGCCGGTAGCCGGGCCGGAGGACCGCCGAGCAGACCAGGCGGTCGTGGTCGGGGGAGGGGTGGTGCGCCAGGGCGTCGTGGCAGGCGGGGTCGAACGGATCGCCCACCTCGCCGAACGACGTGACGCCCAGCGAGCCGAGCTGCTCGGTCAGGCTGTCGGCGATGTCCTTCAGGCCAGGCGTGAGCGGCTCGTGCGCGCACGCCCGGTCCACCGCGTCCAGCACGGGCAGCAGCGCCCGGAGTACGTTGGCCACCGCTACCTCGCGTACGGCCAGGCGATCCCGCCGGACCCGTTTGCGGTAGTTGTCGTACTCGGCCTTCACCCGCTGAAGGTCGGCGGTCCGCTCCTCCACCAGGCGCCGCAGCTCCGCCAGTGCGGCGTCCTGCGGCCCGCTCCCGGTCATCGTCAGCCAGCCTCCGGCCTGTCGTCGTCGACGATCTCGGCGTCCACCACATCCTCCTCGGACGAGCCGCCGGCCGTACCGCCGTCCGCGGTCGCCCCGGCCTCACCCGGCGGCTGCTCGGCCCGCGACCTCTCGTACAGCGCCGTGCCGACCCTCTGCGCGGCCTGCGCCGTACGGTCGATCGCCTGCCGAATAGCCACGGTGTCCTCTCCCTTCAGCTTCTCCTTCAGCTCTGCCAGCGCCGTCTCCGTCTCGCTCCTCGCATCCGCCGCCCTCGGCGGAGGCGGTGACGTTGCGGGAGGCCGCGGAGAAGGCGAAGATCGAGCTGTCCAGCTCCGTCGGGTCGTTCTTCTTGTCCAGCCCGTACGCCAGCGCCGCCGCCGTCGGCTCGTTGATGATCCGCAGCACCTTCAGGCCCGCGTTCTCCCCGAGATACGCTTCCGCGTCCCGCTTCAGTTTCTGCAGCACGCGCGCGGAGATCTCCTGCGCGGTGTACCGCTTGCCGTCGATGTCACCGTGGCCTGGGAACCGCCAGGAGTGGTCGCCCATGTGCCGCTTGACCGAGCGCGCGGTGCGATCCACGTTCGTCACGGCCTGCCGCTTGGCGACCTCGCCCACCAGGACCTCGCCGTTCTTGGCGAAGGCCACGACCGACGGGGTCGTGCGCGCGCCTTCCGTGTTGGTGATGACGCTGGGCTCGCCGCCTTCGAGGACCGAGACCACCGAGTTCGTCGTACCGAGGTCGATACCGACCGACCGCGCCATCTGGTTCTCCCTCCTCGCCTCGCTGTGTTCCACGCGCTGTGCGGGGGCTCGGGGCCTCACCACGACATCCGCTCCCACCGGACGGGACCGGCGCGCAGCGGGGGCTCGGGGCGTACGGTGCCGAGCACCACGACGTAGCGCCGCGCAGGCCGTACGGGCGGAGCCGGGGCCCGCTCGCGGTCGTACGCCCGCTCGCGGGTCTGGTCGTACGCCGCGCGCAGGACCGGGTCGCGCAGGGTCTCGTAGGCCTCCCGCACTTCGCCGAACCGTGCGGCGGTGGCCGCGTCGACACGGGTGTCGGGGTGCAGTTCGCGCACCCGGGCGCGGAAGGCGGAGGTGATCAGCTCGGCCTTCGCCGAGGGCTCCACTCCCAGGACCGCATACAGGTCCGCTCCCTGGCCCCGCGCCTGCATCCCGAACGCCTCCTCACCCCTGCGAGCTGCGCTTTCACTCCTACTTGCTCATAGTCATGAAATAAAACTTGAGTCTCTCCATGTCAAGATGGCGATGGGATTCGCCTGTAACGGCGAGGGCTGGCTTGCGACGTCGGCATATGGTGTGATCTATGACATTGCCATCGAAACCGGCAATCCTCCACTCCGAGTCACTGGTTTCGAGCGGATCATGTACAGGTCGAGGAAGGTGCGGGCCTCCTCCAGGGCCTTGGGGACGGCGTCCTGGTCGACGCCGAGCATGGCGCCGACCACGCGCCAGGCGTAGTAGTAGGCTTCGGCGCCTTCCTGGGACATGTGGATGCCGAGGCGGTGCAGGCTGTCCAGGACGAGCAGGGAGAAGAACATCTGCCCGCCGATCATGTCCTCCTGACAGATCGGTGTGCCCAGCGCGGTGGTGTCCCACCGGTTCTCGCGCTTGAGGTGGTGGCGGATGGAGGCGTGCAGGAGGCGCACCTTCTGGGCGGCGGGGATGAAGCGGCTGCGGCCTCGAAGGCGTCGGGCTGCATCAGGTAGACGGTGAACTGGCCCGTCTCCGCCATCCGTTTGGAGGGGTACTGCAGTCCGTGGGTGGCCGACAGCAGTTTCGCCACGTGGGGGACGACGTAGCAGGCGGGCATGGAGGCGAAGGACGGCGCGGTGGAGAAGTGCACGTTGTTGTCGATGAAGAACAGCCGGGCCTTACATCGGCTGCCGGGCCCGTGTTCAGCTCCGGCGCGTCCTTCAGCAGGGAGCGCAGTGGCAGGTCGGCCACCGGAGCGAGGCAGATGTCCCGGGTGGTCTCGCGCTCTGCGTGTCCGTGGGGAACGGTGTGAACTGGCCCGCGGGATGCGGTTGTTGTCGTGACCGGGCCTCGGCATGATGGATGCCGCATGTCGTGAATCGCCGCTGACCATCGCCTCACCGTGATGGGGCCCACCCGGGACCCGTGTCGCGATATAGCGTTAGTCTTCTACCCGCGCCGCTGCCTGCGTCGCGGAGACGTTCGACAGGACCAGGACGGAAGCATGTCGGGAGAGATTTCGCCCACCGGGAAGGGCGCCGGCCTCGGATCGTCGCCCGAGCTGCGAGCGTCTCATGCGGACCGGGACCGGGTGGTGGATGTGCTGCGTATCGCGGCGGGGGACGGCCTGCTGACCGCGGAGGAGTTGGATGAGCGTCTGGAAGCTGCCCTGTCGGCGCGCACCCTGAGCGAACTGGCCACGCTCACCGCTGACCTGCCGCCCGTATCGGCCTCGGCCGGTGTTGCCGTAGCAGAGGTCAAGGACGTAGTCCGGATCGAACAGGTCCACAGCGGCCCGGTCGAGCGCGTGGGGCGCTGGGTGGTACCGCGGAAGCTGGAGCTCGCGGTGACGTACTGCGACGTGAAGCTGGACTTCACTGACGCCGTGATCACGCACGACACCTTGCGGATCGACGTGGGCATGACGGGGAAAACCCTGACGCTGGTCACGAGGCCGGGCATCGTGGTCGATTCCGACGGTCTGCTGCTGGTACACAGCAGGGTCAAGTACCGTCAGACTCCGACCGATCCTGATACGCCGGTCACTCTGCGAGTGGAGCTGGTCGGTCAGAAGGCCCACGGCCGCGTGGTGGTGCGGCCTCCGCGTCGGACGTTCGGGCAGTGGCTGCTACGCAGGTCAGCGTAGAGGCCGACGGGCACGCTGACCAGCCCGAACGACACCACACCGGTACAGATCGCGCGTGTCATGACCGCCCACCGCGTGGCGAACTACTCCTGGACGGCGAGGGCGGTCTGGTCGTCACAGGCCGCGGCTTCCAACTAGCACCACTATCGACGCGGTCGACACCCTCACCGAGACTCTCGGCGGCGCCGGGGCGGAACTCGCGCAGGCCCTCGCTGCCGTGGCGTACTGGTCCGGCGTGGCCGGCAACGTGCTGGCTGTCGCCCGCGCCGCCGTCGACGGGTCGGTCGAGTTGTGCCGGACGGGCGGGATGCCATGTCGGCGGAGGAGTTCTGGACGCCGGCGGGCCGGTCCGGGGCAGCCGAGCCGGGACAGCACGCGGCCCGCACCCTCGGCGCGCGGTTCGGGCTGGGGGTTTCGCAGCTCGTCGATGCCGCCCAGTGGGCCGTAGTGGCGGAGACATACGCGCGCCGGGCGCTGGAGGCGGACATGGCCTACGCCGATGGCCGGCACCAGGACCGGTTCGGCGTCGAGGTGAACTGGGAGTTCGCCGCGGATGCGGTCGGAGAGGCGCTGAAGTTCCTGCCGGACGGTGCGGACGTGGTGCCGGACGAGGGGGTCTGGTCCGAGTTCGGCCGCCAGTCCCGCGCGCAGAACCCGGAGGTGGTGACCCGGGCGAAGCTCACCGAGGACCTGGAGCACTAACGGGGAACGCTGGCGGACTTCCGCGCGCTCTACGGCGAGACGTCCTGAGGGGTCGGTAGCTCGGCCCTGATCGCGCGCGTCCCACGGCCCTCATGGCCACATGCCCACGGACCATCTGGGGCTCCAGCCGGGCCGTTTTTGCCAGGCTGTTGTTTCCTCGGCTCCGGTGATCTATTCGCTGTGCACCTGCGAGAAGCGTTCGTAGGGTTCCGCCATGACCGGTGAGAGTGAGCGTGCAGTGCAAGCAGCCGTGCATGCCGAATTGCGGCTGCTTGATCCTGAGGTGCGTGCTTCCCCAGCCCGTGTGTTGGAGCTTCTGGATCCGGAGTTCACCGAGTTCGGTGCGTCGGGACGCCGGTGGGACGTGAAGTCCATCCTCGCGGTCACGAGCGGGGGAACGGTGTCGTCGGAGTCTGCGGTGCAGGTCAGCGAGAT
Organism: Streptomyces sp. NPDC050164; assembly: GCF_044459945.1. Lineage (NCBI taxonomy): Bacteria > Bacillati > Actinomycetota > Actinomycetes > Kitasatosporales > Streptomycetaceae > Streptomyces > Streptomyces sp. NPDC050164. The sequence continues at coordinate 14,851 of NZ_JBITJK010000003.1, read as the reverse complement.
GTCCGGGGTCGTTCTTGCTCCCGGCGTCGTTCATCTGACGTACTTCGCCGACAACCAGGGGCGTCGGGCCTGGCGAAGCTCCCTGTGGCGGCTGACCGAGACGGGCTGGCGCATGTACTTTCACCAGGCAACTCCTGCTGCGTCCGAGGTCGAGTAGGCATGCAGGTCACCGGCGGCGACGGAGTGCGGATGGCCTTCGAGACCGTGGGCGGCGGACTGCCGCTGGTGCTGCTGCCGGGATTCTTCGGAGACCGCACCACCACCAGAACGCTGCCCGAGAGATGTTCAGCTGGTCGAGTACGGCGGTGACGTCCTCGACTTGACAGCATCATCGGCCTCAACCTGCTGACTCGCCATCCCGAACGGCTGACCGGCCTGATCGCGGGCCGGAGCCCATGCCGCTCGCGTCGTCGCTACCGACCCGCATGCGCTGGCAGGGCTGACCGTCGCCCTCGCCAGCCGCGACGCCGTCCTGGACACGCTCGCTCAGACACCAGGGCCAGTGCTTCTACTCGCGGGTGACCGTGACTCCCAGCTCAAGGCGATCCAGGACACCGCTGATCAAAACTCGGGCGCCACCTGCGTGTGGGCTGCGAGGCGGCGGGCTTCGGCCGTGACCTCCGCATTCACCTGGTCCACAGTTCTGTCGAGGTATTCGAGGACGTCGTAGTCGTCATCGAGCTCGGCGAGCCGCTCAGTCAGGGGCAGCTCATGTCCGTACCGCTGGTGGATCCGGGAGGTGAATGCCCGAGGTGTCAGCTCACCCGCGAGCATGCGGCGTGCGAGCGCTCGGGCGGCGGCTACCTGGCCGGCTTCGCTGGCGATCGGATAGAAGGTGAGGCCGAGCTCGCCGAGTGCTTCGGGAAGCAATTCGTGCACGTCGTAGTTCGCCTCGGCGCGTGTGCAGGCGGCCAGGATTCGCAGGGCGGGGCTATCGAGTCCGGCGACGAGCGCATCGCAGGCGGCGCTGACGACGTCGCTCGCACGGATTTCTCCCACGCTCCACAGGGCGGCATGGTCCTGCAGATCAATTGCTGCTGATCCGGCCGAGGTCACCCGTTCATGATCCGGGGGCAGAGCCTCCTGGTCGAGTAGTTTTCACGGAAGTTGCTGTCCAGATGCCTACTTCAGCAAGGCTCGCGCGGAGTTCACGTAGCGCATCGCGGTGGGGCCCTCGGATCAGTGTTTCTCCGAGCTGCCTGTCAACTCGGAGCCGATCCGGGGGCACTGGCTGCCCGCGCATGGCGGCACTGATCCAGTGGTCGCTGGCCCTGCCGGTCGTATTGGCGGTCTGGCTGTTGTTGCAGCGAGACCAGCAGCAGCTTCAAGGTGAGTTCTGGAGACCAAGGTCTCCAAGCTCGTCTCGCTGCTGGAGAAGGTGGGCGCCCTGGCCTTCGTCTTCACCATGGACAAGACGGTCGCCATCAACTTCCAGCTGCTGGGCGGCATCTGGATCCTGCAGACCTTCCCGGCCCTGGTCGGCGGCGGCCTGTTCACCCGCTGGTTCCACCGCTGGGCCCCGCTCGCAGGCTGGGCGGTCGGCGTGATATACGGCACGGTCGCCGTCCGGGCACTTCACCTGCGCACGACCCCAGCTGAGAGGCGGGCCCGCCAACGTCTATGCCGCCGCCCGGTCTGCGATCGAGTCCAGGGCGGCGGCCACTGTCCGTCGGAGCGTCGCGGAGTCGGCACCCGCACGTGAGCGCAGGTTGACGCCGTAGGCGAGCAGCGCCAGCAGGTCCGCGGACGCGACGGGATCGGCGCCGGGGGCGAGCTGTCCCCGGGCCTGTGCGGTGACGAGGGCCGCGTACATCGCGTCACGCAACTCTTGGTGGTGCCGGTCCAGGAGGGCGCGTACCTCAGGGTCGCTGTTCTCGCTCCCGGCATGCGCGTTGGAGACCATGCAGCCCCAGCGGGCGTACTCGCCCGAGCAACGCGCCTTGATCAGGCCGGCGAAGAACTCGACCACGGCGGGCAGCCCGCGCTCGTCCTCCGCCAGGCGCCGAAACATCGGCTCGGAACGCTGCTCCAGATAGCGGCGCAGCGCGGCGAGGTAGAGCTCCTGCTTGCCGCCGAACGTGGCGTACAGGCTGGAACGGTTGAGCCCGGTCGCGGTCACCACGTCCTGGATCCCGGTCGATGCCACGCCCTGCCGCCAGAACAGCCGCACCACGGTCTCCAGGGTGGCGTCCGGGTCGAAGTGCTTGATATCCGGCATGTTTCACCCGCCATCTTGAAATAGTGATTCCAAGATACTCGCTGTCCAGCGCGCCGCAAAAGCGCTGACAGGCGCAGGGCCGACAAGCTACCGCCCGCGTGCGCGAAGGCGTCCAGCTTCGTCCACGATCCGCGCGAGCGGCGCCGCGCGCCGCGACCATGCCCCCATGAATCGCATACCAGCTCTCTGGGCGGCCGCATACGGGTCGCAGACCCCTCGCCTCCGTCGCTTCCTCGCACGCCGCGTGGTCCATCTCGGCGCCTTCGTCCGGGCGCTCGCCCTGGCCGACCACCGCCCCTTCACCAGCCTCTGACGCATCGGCACCTCCGGATGACTGGCGCGGGACCACGCATGCCTCTATCTTGGAACGAACATTTCAAGATTGGGTCCCGCTCCAGTCGCCAACCGGGAGGAACCAGCACCATGACGACCCTCAACGCCGAACTGCGTACCTTCTACGAAGCGCGTCAGCAGCAGATCCCAGCCGAGATCCGGGAGATCATGCAGCGGGCCGGCCAGGAACTCGCCGACTCCGGCCAGGCCGACCGCGCCCTGACCGTCGGCGCCCAGGCCCCGCGCTTCAGCCATCCCTCCGCGACCGGGCAGACCCTGGCCCTGGACGAGCTGCTGGCCGACGGCCCGGTCGTCCTGACCTTCTACCGCGGAGCCTGGTGCCCCTACTGCAACATCGCCCTGCGCTCCCTCCAGCAGCACCACGACGCCATCACCGCGCGCGGTGCCCGCCTGGTCGCCGTCTCCCCGCAGATCCCCGACGAGTCCCTCACCCTCACCGAGAAGCACGACCTCGCCTTCGACGTCCTCAGCGACGTCGGATCCGACACCGCCAAGCAGTACGGTCTCGCCTTCGACCTCCCCGACGACCTCGCCGCCGTCTACGACAAGCTCGGCTTCGACCTCCAGCGCGTCAACGGCGGCCACCCTCGCACCCTCCCGCTGCCCGCCACCTACGTCATCGACCGCGACGGCGTCATCCGCTGGGCCTTCGTCGACACCGACTACACCACCCGTGCCGAACCGGCCGACATCACCGCCGCCCTCGATGCCTTGAACTGAGCAAGCATCGAGCAGCGGAGGCAGGCGCGCCCTGCTGCCCCCTCGACTACGGCCCCTGCTCGCCGGGCAGCTCTACGCCTGGCAGTGGCCCGACGGGTAACTTTCGCGCGTGCCGCCATCCGGATGATGAGGTGGCACGGTGACCAACCACGATGAGGCGGCGGCAGTCAGACCCTTGACACTGGCTTGGGTGAGTCGGCACTTGGACTTCGGCGAACGGATCGTCAGAACCGAGGCGCTGCACGGCGGCATCACTGCCGAAATGCGGAGGCTGACCATCGGCACGCGGGACGGAGGCACCCGTGACGTGGTGCTGCGGAGCTTCGTCGACCCGTTCTACGTGAGGCACGCCGAGGAAGGGCTGTACAGGGAGGCCGGCGCCCTGACCCTGCTCACGGGGACCGGCGTGCCGGCTCCTGGACTGGTCGCGGTTGATCCAACCGCCGAGCATTGCGAGTATCCGTCGCTCCTGATGACACATCTGGCGGGCCGGACGGTCCTCGGCGATGAGGGATTGGAGACGCGCGTTCCTCTGCTGGCCAGTCGACTCGTGGCGATCCACGCGTTGCGACCCGCCGAGCGGCCCCGGAAGTATGTGGCGTTGACGACCGCCGACACCGTCGTCGTTCCGAAGGGCGCCGACGCGGCGGTATGGGCCGCGGCGATCGACGTGATCCGCAAGCCCGCGCCGCCCTATGAAGGGCGGTTCCTGCACCGGGACTTCCAGCCCGGCAACGTGCTGTTCGACGTGCCGCCTTCAGAGCCGGCAGGTGCCCGGATCACCGGCGTCGTCGACTGGGCAGCGGCCTCCTGGGGCCCGGCGGATCTCGACGTGGCGCACTGCTCCACCAATCTCGCGCTGCTGCACGGCCCGGCGTGGGGTCTGCGGTTCCCTGAGGCGTATGAGGAGGCCGGCGGGGTGCTGGCCGCGACCGCGAGCGGGCGGCTGTACTGGCTGGTACGGGACGCGCTGGCGTGCTCAGAAGAAGTGCAGTTGGTGTCTCAGCCGTGGCGGGAGGCAGGGAGGGCAGAGCTGACGACGCGAACCGTGGAGGAGAGACTGGATGCCTATGTCACCGCCCTGATGGACGCACTGGGCTGAGCAAGACCGAGCCGCGCGGGGGCTCGCGTGACGACGGCGCGAGGGGCAACAGCCTCCCCGTACCGCTGTGTACGACCAGGCGCCTGGGAACGAGGACCCGGCGCAGTCCGGCAGACGGTTCCGGAGGGATCCGCTGCGGCGCCGGGTCGCGCGGGTGAGGGCGCTGCCATGGCGTGTGCGGGTGGGGGCGGCTGCGCGGCGGGGTGTGCCCGTCTCGGCGTTCACGGCCTTCTCGGCTCTTTCAGCTCTGTCCGCCATGACGCCGGATCTCCTCAGGGCCAGACCCCGGAGAAGTCGATCTCGCGGGCCCACTCCGGATGGTCTATCAGCGGATTGCGGTTGCCCTGGATCTCCGCGATGGCGGCGTTGCGGTGCATCTCGTACTCGGTGACCGGCTCGCTCTCGTGCCACTGCAGCAGGACGGGCAGCCGGTCCTCGGGGAACTCGCGCGCGGCGTCGCCGACCTGGGCTGGATAACGGAGCAGGAAGTACAAGGTGGCCCGGGAGACCGCTCCCTTGCCGTTCACCGGCTCGAATCCCACGCTCTCGCGCATCTCGCAGTCGTCCCGGACCGCTTCCTCGAAGCGCAATGCTCAAGCGCGCACGCTGCGAATCGTCGAGGAAGCATGGAAAGCGGGGACGGCACGCTGCGGCTGATCGTCTTCATGGGAGCGGCCACCTGCGCCGCACTCACCCTCGGTGGTGGCGCCTGGCTCGCGGGTCTGCTGTAGCGGTGCTGAGGCGCGATCCAGACTTTTTGGAGTAGGTCTGAGGACGTCGAGAACGTGCCACCGGCTCCGTCCCAGGGACATCAGCGGCCACCACCGGCCGCGAGGAAGAAGGAGAAACCAGCATGGCGATTCAGCGGATGGACAACGTCGGCATCGTCGTCGAGGACATGGATGCCGCCATCGCGTTCTTCGTGGAACTCGGTATGGAGCTGGAGGGCAGGGCGGAGGTCGAGGGCCTCGTCGCCGACCAGTGCACCGGACTCGACGGTGTCCGCTGTGACATCGCGATGGTCCGGACCCCGGACGGTCACAGCCGGCTCGAGCTGGCGAAGTACCGCAGCCCCGCGGCGATCAGCGCCGGGCCGCGCAACCGGCCGCACAACATTCTGGGCACGCACCGCGTCATGTTCGCCGTCGACGACATCGAGGACACCGTTGCCCGCCTGCGCCCTCACGGCGCCGAACTCGTCGGCGAGATCGCCCGGTTCGAGGACAGCTATCTGCTCTGCTACGTCCGCGGCCCGGAGGGAATCATCGTCGGACTGGCCGAGCAACTGCGCTGAGAAGGAGGAACCGAACCATGCAGCCGAGCGAGATCATCGAGGTTCTGAACCGCCCGATCAGCCAGGAGCTGCTGGTCCGTGACGTGACCCGCCCGGCCTACGTCGCCAAGGACGGAACCCCGCGCAACGTACCGATCGCCCTTCACCTGGAACGGGTCGCACATCGTCATGTGTACGACGAAGAACTCGCCCAGATCTGAGAACCACCGACCTTGATCTCGTACGCCCACGGCCCCGTAGGCAGCGACAGGAATGGCGGCGGAGACGCAGGCGGCAGCCTAGGGTCTGTCGTTTGGATCAGGTCGCAGGGAATCGACGGCATCTTTTCAACGCCGCAGATGCGCGTGCCAGACCCCGCGTCTGCGACGTGATCCAAACGACAGGCCCTAGCTCTGTCGGGCGGGCTGAGCGGTTCCCGACGGGAGGATATGGGGGAGTGCGGACCCCGGGCCATCGGGGCTCTCCTAGCAGGCGGAGGAACAGACACGGCGGACACCTGTGGTGTCGTCCGCGTGGGGTACGCCTCGCGGTCGGCGGTCGTGCTGCTCTCTGCCTGAGAGTGTCCCTGTGGAGCCTCGGCTCTGGGCCAGGGGGCGTGCTTAGCGTAGCGGCGACCGGCGCGGCCGTTCCCCCAGCTGTCTGGTGGATGGTCAACAGTGCCCTCTCCTACGGTCGTTGACAGGCGAGCGGCACAGTGACCGGTGGGCGGTGTTTGCGTCGCGGCCTCGCGAAAGTCGGGTCCGCCACCCACTGGCGCCGGAGGCCGGGGGAGGGACAGCACCGGCTGGGAGAAATCCGCGAGGCATTGCGAAGGCCCGAACCACCTGGTCCGGTCCTAATACATTGGTTATGGGGCGCTGGAGCCGGTCTGTTTGTACGGCTTCTACAGCCAGCCAGCCAGCCAGCCAGCCGACCAACCAACCAGCCCGGTCGCGGATGGTGCCCCACCGCCTGTGGCGTCAACGGCGCGGCACTGCTCCGTTGGTTGTCGCCGCCGCGCCCCGTCACCTCCTCGGGGCCGGTCGCTCGAACCGCGGCGCCGCCTGTCGGGTCGCTGATGTACTGGCCCCTCACCCCAGGCGAGGAGCACTCGTGTCCGGATACAGCACGGGCTACAAGGTGGAGGGCCGGGGCGCCCCTGGTCCCGCTGGAGCTGCGAGCGGGAGGGATGCGAGGCAGGCGCACTACGAGGACCTCGTCGGCGACGCGGTCGCCGCGATGCTCCCCGAGCCGACCGACCGCGACGAACGCGTGCGCTGGCGGTTTGCCCGCGACCACGGCCGCGAGTACGCCTGCAAGCACGACCAGCGCCGCCCCGTGGCCACCCTGGACCTGAAGACCCGCCGGGCAATGGCTGGGGCGGCGTTCTGCGGCTCCGACCAGGAGACTCCAACTGGCCCCATGTCGCGGATGGTTGGTGAAGATCAAGCGATGTGAGGGCGGCTCCGGAGGGCGAGTTCATTTGGGACCGCAGGATGGACACGCCCGGTGGCCATGCGGGGCGGGTGCGGTCGTTCCAGGAGGAAAGGCAACGTCGATTAGGCTGTGCTGACAGGTTGAGGCGGACCGGCCGGGGGGGCACGTGGATGTCACTGAGCGCGAGCTGACCGGTCCTTGGGAAGGCGTACTGGTCGCTCCCGCCCGCGGCAGTGACATCGGTGTCCTGGTCCTGGCGGGATCCAGCGGGCGCGTCGAACGGGAGAGAGTACGCATCGTTGCCCAGCAGGGCATGACGGCCGTGTCGATCCGCTGGTTCGGTGGGCCGGGGCAGTCCCCGGGGATCTGTGAGATCCCCCTGGAGACCTTCACCGCCGCCGTCGACTTCCTCCGGTTGAACGGGGCACGACGCATCGGCATTCTGGGCACTTCCAAAGGGGCTGAGGCCGCGCTGCTCACCGCGGTGCACGATCCGCGCGTGGACGTTGTCGTCGCGATGTCGCCCACGTCCCGGGTCTGGTGCAACGTCGGACCAGGGCGCGATGGAGCCCACCGTCCTTATCGATCGTCCTGGACCTGGCAAGAGCAGGCACTGCCTTTCGTCCCGCTGGACGATTCCTGGACTCCCGCAGAGACGGACAGCGGGCCGGTTGCCATCCGCGGGTGGTACGAACTGAGTGAGCGGACGTTTGCTGATCTGCTCCCTGAGGCGGAGATCCCCGTGGACAAAGCGCGGGCCGATCTGCTGTTGGTCGCAGGCGGCGACGATGCGATGTGGCCGTCTCTCCCCTTCGCCGAACAACTGGCACAACGCCGGCGCTCAGTCGGGGCGACGGTGCGTCTGATCACCCGCCACGATGCCGGCCACCGCCCACGTTTTCCTGGCGAGAGACCGGCGCCGGCATCCCCACGCTTCCAGTACGGAGGCACGCCCGAAGCTGACGCGCTCTTGGGCACGGTTGCCTGGCCTCACGTCCTCAACGCGCTCCGCAGCAGGGGCTGACCCTCCCTCCGGTTGATCGCACGCTGAACGGCGAGGGCCCGGGGATCTCAACGACGAGCGGCGGTCGGCACTCCATACGAACGAAGGAGAGGTCGTCCAGGCCGGGCAGCCAGGTAGACAGCGACTTGCGCGTTTTCGAACCCTCCCGGCGGTGCCGGTGCACTGGCGCTGGACGCCGACGGTGTGCGTGCCCTTCTTCACGTCCCCGGTCTCGTCGACCACCAGCACTGCACCCTCGTCGTGCAGATGCTCCAGGACGTACTCGCGCACGTCATCGCGCACGGCGTCGGCATCCCATCGGGCCCGGCCGAGCAGGTGCTGCATGCCGTCCGGGGTGGCCTCTCCGGCCCACTCGCCGATGCTCCAGCAGTTTTTGCGTGGCAGGTCCGACAGCAGCCCCAGCATCAGATCCCGTACCCGACGCCGGGGTTCGACCCGGGCGAACCGGCCGGTTATCCGGCTCATCAGGCCCTCGAACGCTTCCTGCCAGCGGGCAGGGTCCACGCTGTGACCTGCGGCCATCGCAAGATCGTTAGTCGTCACACACCGATGATCAGCGGTGGCCGCAGCCTTCCCGCAGCCGACCCACGAGCAAGATCAAGGTTCATGGCTGGAGGTCGCGCCGGTACCAAGTGCCTGACTTGCCGCCGAGATCGGCCGGGGTGGCAGGGCCAACCGGGACGAACCCGGCCTTGGTCAAGACTTTCTGGGACGCGGCGTTGTCGTGGGAGGTGGCCGCCCGCAGTGTGTGCAGGCCGTGCCGCGCGGTCGCAATCCGGCACAGCTCCCGGACGGTCGCGGTCGCCACGCCGCGGCCGGCGACCCGCTCCGCGACCCGGTAGCCGAGTCTGGCAGTGCCGTCCTCCAAGTCGTACAGGTTGAACCTGCCGAGTACCGAGCCGTCCTCGGCGACGAGTACGTAGAAGGCGCAGATGCCGGCCTCCTGCTCGCCCAGTGAGGCGTTGTACCGGTCGGTGAACTGGTCGAAGAAGTCGTCGCCGCGGTCGGAGATCGAGGCAGCGAAGTAGGTGCGGTTCGCCAGCTCGAAGGCCAGGACCGCCGGGGCGTGGCCGGCTTGCAGCCGCTTCAGCTCGGGCATTGCCCGACTCTACCCAGATCGTGCGCTGAGGCCACCTGGGTTTCCGCCAGCGGCAGACAGCCCCAAGACCAGGGCACATAACGATCTACGGCTGGAGTACCAGGCGTCGCCCTGTTCGAGTCGGCGTCCTTTGAGGGCGACGCCTGGTTCTATTCGACGACCTTCGAGGGGGGACGCCTATTGCGAGTCGGCGACCTTCAAGGGCCGTGCCGGGTTCGATGCAGCGGCGTTTTACGGCGACGCCCGGTTCGAGTCGGCGACCTTCGAGGTCACCTCTGTCTTCGGGTCGGCGGCCTTCGAAGGTGACGCTTGGTTCGGGTCTGCGACGTTCAAGCACGACGCCAGATTCAACTCAGCGACGTTCAAGCGCGACGCCTGGCTTGGGTCAGCGGCCTTTGAACGTTCGGACGGCCTCGGGCCGTTGGTGTCCGGCGGGCGAGTGGTGCTGTCCGGGGCAGTGTTCAACGGCCCGGTGACCCTCTCACTCGCAGCGCGCGCCTGGAGTGCAAGCGGACGCGCCGGTTGACGACAGCCGCGTTGCGTCTGCGCTACGCCACGGTGGACTTTGCCCACGCGGTCTTCGAGTATCCCCTCACGATCGCCGCAGAGACAGAGCCCTTCGTTCTCCCCAACGGACAATCAGTGCAAGAACAGGATCTCGCAGACACACCCGACGCCGTCGTGCGGTTGGCCTCGCTGCGTGGAGTGGGCTGAGCCCATCCAGTCCTCGCCGACGTCGACCTGTCGGGGTGCCTGTTCACCGGGACCGTGCATCTGGACCAGGTCCGGCTGGAGGGCACCTGCTCCTTCGACCAGGTCCCGCCCGGCACGCACTGGCGGCGCTGGCGCCCGCTACGGTTCACCCAGCGCCACACCCTTGCCGAAGAGCACCATTGGCGCGCGAGCCAACCGACAGCAGTCCGGGGTCGGAACGTGTCGGTAATCGGCGCGGGACACGTTGGGCCGGCGCAGCCGGCGCCGGTGTACCGGGCGCTAGGCAAAGCCTTCGAAGACGGCGAACACGAGCCGGGGGCCGCCGACTTCTACTCCGGGGAGATGGAGATGCGCCGCCACGCCGACGGAATCCCCCGCAGCGAACGGAGTCTGCTGACCGCGTACTGGGCGCTGTCCGGATACGGCCTGCGCGCCTCCCGAGCCCTGGCCTGGCTCGGCGTCGCCATGCTCCTCACCATCGTGCTGCTGATGGCCGTCGGCCCCGCCAGCGACACCCCGAAGCAGACCGCGACCGGCACCGTCCCGGCCGGCGGAGGCAAGGTCACCTTCGAGATCAACAAGGACGATCCGCAGAACCCCACCGGCAACCGGTTCACCGGCGAGCGCTTCGAGAAAGCCCTGAACATCACGCTCAACTCGGTGGTGTTCCGCTCCTCCGGACAGGACCTGACCACCGCCGGCACCTACATCGAAATGACCTAACGCCCGACCGACCCCGTCCTCCTGGGTCTCGCCATCCCAGCCATCCGCAACCGCGTGAAACGCTGACCCACGCCACCACCGGAGCTGGAACAGCCGGAGACCGGCGAGCGCGACATCGGCGCCGTGCGCGGGTACGACGTCATCCGGATGCTGTCGCGGGACGGGTGGTCCACGCCGCTGGGGGACGCGATTGCCCACTACGGGCGGATCGCCAAGAGCCTGCACATCCTTTTGCCTGGCTACTGACGCCAGATCAAGGCGCAGGCCAACCTCCAGGTGGGCCGCCACGCGCTCGCCCGGAGAATCTTGCACGGCCGTTCGGGGCAGCTCTACCAGTGGTACCAGGACGGCATGGAGGATCAGATTGGCGCGCTGGGAGTCGTGCTCGATACCGTGCTCCTCTTCAACACCAGGTACATGGATGCCGCGGTGAACCAGTTGCGCGCGGACAACTTCGACGTCCGCGACAAGGACGTCGCCCGCCCTCTCCGCGTTCGTGCAGCGGCAGCACATCAACATGCTCGGCCGGTACTGGTTCCAACTGCCACCGACGAAGAATGACCAGCCCTGGCCCGCACCGCCGGATGGGAGGGCCTTGGAGGTATGGCCAGGAGGCACGTCCGGCGGTGCAGGCCAGGCCTCGGAGAGAAGGCCGGGCGTGCCGCGTGGTCAGACGTGGCCACCGCACCCCCGGAGGCTTCATCTCGGTTCGGGAGCCCTGCGGTGGCCACCAGCGCCGCTGAAGGGCAGCTCAAAGGCTGTCCAGTTGGTTACATCCCGATCGGGTTGAGGTAGGTGGCCGGGCGGGTGGCGCCGTCCTGCTTGAGGATCTGGCCGCCGAACGGCCACTTCAGGGTGAAGTACTCCGTCTCGTTCGGAGGGGTGACCAGGAACTTCGCCGGCACGAACTTCTCCTTCTGCGGCGTGGACGCGGCCACCGGGAGCAGGTTGATGCTGAAGTCGACCGTATCCCCCTGCTCCAGGGTCATCTTTACGGGCGCCTTGGAGGAGCGTGCCAGTGACCAGGTGCCGTCGGTCTTCTGAGCGCCGATCATGTCGACACCGGCGAAGCCGGACAGGGTGCAGGTGCGCCTGCTCTGGTTGGTTAACCAGATGTACGCCTGGGTCTGCTTCTCGCTCTGCTCCATCTCCGGCTTCGCGCCACCTCCCATGGCGAAGCCGGCCTTCAGGTCGGCGGTGTGGCAGCGGGTCGGCTCCGCCTTGGCGGGAGCGGCCGAGGCCGGGATGGCGGCAGCGGCACCGCCCACGACGACGACGGCCGCAAGGGCCACGGAGGTCAGCTTGCTCTTCATGAAGTTTCGGTTCCCCTCGAATACGAATCGGCGCACGAGGTCAGTGCGCGCCTACGCACCTGAAGATGCGCAATGCCCGGGAGAGGTTCGGTGTGCCGAGAACCTTTTCCGGCAGCCAGGACCCCACTGTGGCCGCTTACGAGAACTCGGTCAGTGCCTGCGGGCCGCGGCGTACAAAGACCAGGAAGGCGTGGCTGGGCAGATTGGGTGGTGCAAGTACCTCCGCATGCCCGTGGCGCGGCCTGCCGTCATGTGCCCGGTGTAGGGGACTCGGGGCAGGAGTTGCGCGCCTGGTGCCCTCTGCGGCCGGGCGGAGCCGGCGCCCGGCCGGTGGCCGGTCGCGACGCACGGGAGGGCGGGGCTGATGGCGGGCAAGCGCAAGACGAACGAGGCGGGATGGTCGACCGGGCTGCGCGCTGATGTGCTGCGCGTACTCGGGGTGCTCAAGGCCGGCGACGGCGGATCAGATCCAGCGGTTGTCCTCACCGCACCTGACGTACTGGCACACCACGAAGAAGACGGCGGCCGTCCGGAAGGAGGCGCGCACTGCCTCCCATCGCGGCGCGCTCAACGATCTGCGCGGGCACGGTCTGTCCGTCGACGGCGGCCGCACCCGAGGCGGAGAGGAGGTGCGCCTGCTCACCAAAGACGGGCTGGCCGCCGCCGCGATCGAGTTGGACCGGGGACCGGGGGAGGGGCGACATGTCCAATTCTTCAGATCGCGCCATCGAAAACCGTTCAAGAGCGACTCTTGCTTGTGGCTCCAGAACTCGCCGCCCGTACTCAGCGCCGTGATCTCCCGGATCCGAAATGCCGATGGAACGGTTCCCGTCGTCCACAGCTATCTTCATCACCGACGCTATCCTCAACGGCCTGCCGCCACACCTAGCCCAAGTCATAGCAGGCCACGGCAATATCAACACGGCCATGGGATACGCCGCCATCTAACGCCCGCGCAAGCGATGTGAGCCAGCTCTGGGCCGGCATCCACGAAGCGTTCCTCAAACTCGCCTGCCGCCCCATCGTTTACGGCAATATAAGTAGCTCTGTCAGCCGTTGACCGTGGCTGGAGCTGTCGGTATCACCCTCACGCCGGCCTCGCTCAGGTTCCTACAGGTCGCATCGTCTTCCGATGCGTTGGTGACGAGCGCATCCAGGTCCTCGGGGCCGCAGATCTTCACCATGCCAGTTCCGGGGAACTTGCTTTTGTCGGCCAGGAGCACCACCTTGTCGCTGGCGGCAATCATGGCGCGTCGGGCGGGCACCTCGGCAACGGTGGTGTCCATGACCTGGCCCCCGGGGCGGAGGCCACAGGCACCCATGAACAGCCAGTCGGCGTGAACTTGGCGGAGGTTGTCCTCGGCCATGAACCCGTCCAGCATGCGTGACTCACGGATGACCATGCCCCCGAGCAGCATGAGGTCGATGTTCTCGTCATCGTTGAGTTCGTCATACACAGCGAGGTTGTTAGTGATCACGGTGAGTCGGCGACCGTGCAGTTGAAGTGCCAGGCGGTGGACCGTAGTGCCGCTGTCGAGAATGATCGACTGACCGTCCTCGATCATTGTGGCCGCTTGGGCGGCGATCGCGTCCTTCTCGGCCACCCGCACCTCGGCGGCCTCATAGAAGGGCGGCTGATCCTCCTCGATAACCGCTCCGCCATGGACGCGGGTGAGCAACCCGTCTGCCTCCAGCTTGAGGAGGTCACGGCGGATGGTCGCGGCACTGACATCAAGTTGCTCGGCGAGGTCGCCCACTGAGGCAGTGCCGCCGGAACGCAGAGCTTGCAAGATGAGTTGGTGTCGTCGTTCGGCCAGCACGCTACGGGACACTACACGCTACCGACGGGCTCATCTGCTGGCTTTTGACCGTAGTTGACAACAGTGGGTGGTCCGCAGCCCTGTTGCCCCCGTGCTGGCTGCCCATGCAGCGGCCAGATCGGCTCGAACCGCTCGAGCTGCAAGGTCAAGTAGCTCTGACAGCACTCCGTCTCATGGTGGGAGCCCTCGTAGTTCAGAGAAGTCGCGGCCGCCGACGACGCGACCGCGCTCTCCTTCCAGCAGCTGCTCTCCGAACGGTGGGCGACATCGCCCGCACAGCACACGACACACGATGTGGGCCAGCCCGGCGTCCGGCTTCGGTGCTGCCTGGACCTGCGTCGGCCGCTCGATTGATAGGCCGTCAGGAACACCTTCTTACTGAGTAACGGGCCGCCGTCTGCAGCTGCTTGGCGCCGTTCCCCCGAGGGGGGCTGCCATGCAGGTGCATGTCGGAGCTCCATCAGAGACGGATCAGGGGGAAACCGGTGTGACGCAACAGGGACAGGAGAAGGCCCGACAGGTCGCTGCTCTATGGGAGAGCGGGAGGCGAGCGGCTTGACCCGCTACGCCATGGTGCGAACTGGCGTCATCTGGCTCCGCGCTTGATCGACTGGACAAGTCCTAGTCGATCGGCTGCTCGACAGCCCGTCTGGTTCCGCTAAACGGGGCGTTGGTGGAAGGTGCGAGGCCTACGGTGCCGTCTTGGGTGTGACCGTCCAGGAAGCGATTGCATCTACAACGCCGAGGACCACGAGCACGCGCTCAAGGCGGTCACCGCCTTCGAGCATGCCTACGGCGCGAAGTGGCCCAAGGCGGTGAAGAAGATCACCGACGACGTCGAGGAACTGCTGGCGTTCTACGACTTCCCGGCCGAGCACTGGATTCACCTGCGCACGACCAACCCGATCGAGTCGACGTTCGCGACGGTCCGGCCGCGGACGAAGGTCACCCGGGGGGGTGCCTCTATGTCCTTCGTCAAGCCTGGGTTGGTCATGCGATGGCTGCTTCGGGGAGGCGGGGTTCGTAGAAGGTGCCGTCGCGGAGCATTGCGAAC